>NZ_DATCRY010000193.1:0-2456 GCF_036568765.1 Dyella sp.
CGCGGACTTGCAACGTGCGCCGTAAGAACTGACGATTTCGAAGGATGGCCGACATGTGCGAGCCATGCGGATTTGGCAAAGCGTCAAAATATTGACGCATGCGCTGTCATCGATGCGCCGATTCGGTACGCCTGCCACCCACCTGTAAGAGCGAATTCAGTCGCGACAAGGACTTGCGGCGAGGTGGCGCTGCCGCAACTGAAGCCGCGCCGAAAAAACCAGGCATGCTCATTACCAAGGGGTGCATCACCAAAAACAAACCCCCGGCCACCGACCGGGGGTTCGGGATTTCCCTTATAAGCACGCCTTACTTCGGTGCGTGCACAAACTTCTCCCAAGCATCGAGCAGGTTCGAGCCGTTGACCGAGCCCAAGCCCGCCGCGAAACTCCAGCCCGGCTGCGCGTTGTACGCCACCGTGTTCGCGTTGTACTTGTTGGGCTTGGTCGAGGTCAGGCCGATCTGTGTCGGGCCATAGAAGCCCTCGAAGTTCTTCAATGAACCGTAGAAGTAGCAATCGTCGGTGACCTGATCGAATGCGGCGATCTGGATGCACTGTGTCGAGATGCCACCGCGAGTGACGTTGTGGAACACGCACTTGGCGGTGCCCTTGGTACCATTATCGGCGTTGCACTTGGCCAAGGTATCCGGCGCGGCGCCGGTCGGACCGCCGTACTCCTGTGCAGCCAGTGCATAGAGCGTCGGTGCGGCGTTGCCCTGGTTCGGCGACAACCCCTTGTCCGACAGCCCCTGGTCGATCAACGCCTGGATGCCTGCGAACATCGGCGAGGACAGCGACGTGCCGCCTTCCAGATACACTGGCGAGGTGAAGCCCGGCACGCAAGGATATGCGTCCGTGCAGATGATCACCCAGGAATAACCGCCATACGAGCCGGCAAACAGGGAGACGTCCGGTACGTCGCGCGATTGATCCTTGGCCGCGCCCTTCACCAGCCGCTGCCAGGCGGGCTTGGCATCGACCGACGACGGTCCGCCGCTACCGGCTTCCGAAGTGGCGTACAAACCCTCCGGGTCGTAGGTCAGGTATTGCTTGCAGAAGGCCAGCCCATTGGCGAGTCCCAGCGATTGCGCTGCGACGTCGTTACCGCAGGATTCGTTCCACGGAATCTCCGGCACGTACGATTTGGCCGAACCATAGTCCGCGGTGAAGGTGGAATTGAAATACTTCTTGGTGGTGCCATCGAGCACGTCGGCGGTGTCCGTGCCACCGACAACGGTGACGTTGGGCGACGTACCGAACGAATTGGCGTCCAGGCCGACGCCGTTGATGATGCTGCCGTTGAAGCTCGGGTTGGAGCCCGAGTCGCCGCTGGAAACGAACACCGAGATACCTTCGGCATCCGCCTGCGCCCACATCAGGTCGATGGCCGTCTTGCTGGCGGTATCGGTGAAGCCTTCACCGTAGCCGTAGCTCGCGCTGATCACATTCGGCCGCGATGTGCCGTTGATCAGGTTGGTCGCTGCGGTAAATACGCCGCCGAAGAAATTATTGCTGTTGGAATCGTCGCAACTGGCCACCACGATGTTGGCGCCCGGCGCCATGGCGGTCGACCATTCCGCATCGAGCACGGTTTCTAGTCCGTCTTCGCCTGGGAAGGCGATGTTAGGATCGATGCAGTTGGTAAAGCCGGTCGCCTGTGGCTGGATCTGCGCAAACGTACCGCCGTAGCTGCCCAACTGAAACTGGGAAACGAAATTGTCCCAATCGGTCGGCACCATCGATTCGTCTTCGACCAGGGCAATAGTGATGCCCTGACCCGTAGTGCCTGCGGCGTGCAGCGTATCCACGCCATACATCTTCGCCAGGTCCGACGGTGAAAAACCGCGCGAACCATCGGTAAAGGTCACTGCATCGGGGCTGACTTGCGACTTGAGCTGTCTATTGTTGGCGGATGCCGGCTGCTGCACCTTGAACTTTTGCGTCGATGCGCTGAACTGCGCCAGCTTTTCCGATACACGCTGCGCCTTCGGGTGGACATCGTTGAGCCCGGCCACGCCCGTGACGACATCTTTCAACGCGGTCGGCACGCTGATGTCGCTGCTGTTGGCGATATGGCTCTCGTTGTTGATCGTGTACCGGCTCTCCTGTGTATGGAAAGCACGCTTGACCGCACCGGCCGTGCCGCTGAAGTCGATCTGCATCTTGTTGGCATAGACGCCATTGACGGTGAAGCCCTGGCTGGTCAGCCACGAGGTGACCGCGTCGATGTCCGCATCGCTTACGCCGAAGCGGTTACCGAACTGCTGCGGTGTGATCCACTGATGGAACTTGCTCGAAGTCGGATCGTGCTGTGCGGTAACCAGGGCATCCAGTGCCGCGGCACGCTTTGCGCTGCGCTTGAGCACCAGCTGCATATGGTTCATGGGAGTGGAATCAGCGACAGCCGCGGTGGGCTTCGCTGCGGTAACAAAGGCGAGATGCGAATTGGCCACCGCC
>NZ_DATCRY010000194.1:0-15614 GCF_036568765.1 Dyella sp.
GATCCGAACCGCCGATGCCCACGTTGATCACGTCGGTGATCGTCGGCGCCAGGCCCAGGCTTTCGGTATCGCCATGCTCGACGGCGTGAACCAGTTTCTCGATCCGCTGCAGCGTGTGTTCGATTTCCTGCAGCGCCTCGCGCGGTGCGGGCGATTTCAGTCGAGAACCGCTGGCACGCAGGGCTGTGTGCAGCACGGCGCGGCCTTCGGAGGTATTGATCGGCTCACCCGCAAACATCGCGTCCCGTGCGGCTTCCCAGCGACTGGCTTCGGCGAACTGGCCCAAGGCTTCGAGCGCCTCGCGATCGAGCTTCTGTCGACTCAAGTCCAGCAGGACCGAACCGAGCCGCAAGCGCAGGCTGTCGCCTCGCGCCTGATCCTTCAGTAGATCGCGCAGGTGCGTGCGCGACAGACGCTCGGCATGTTCGGCAAACAGAGAGCTGGAACGATCGGCGGACATAGGAACTCGCTGAGGGGCACGGAAATGCCCATCTTACGAGTTGCGGTGTAAATAAAAAGCGTCCTTGCCAGGACATCGCACAAAAACGAAAAAGCGCCGCACAAGGCGGCGCTTCGGCAACAACGAGAACCTGCGATGTGTCAGGCGGCGGCCATCTGCTTCGGAATCGAGCGATTCGTATGCGAGATACGGTTGTCCTTGTCGACATACACCAGCATCGGCTGGAACTGTTCGACCTCGGCTTCGGACAACTGCGCGAACGCGGCAATGATGATCAAGTCGCCCGGCTGCGCGCGATGCGCGGCGCTGCCATTGACCGAAATGATGCCCGAGCCTTCCTCGGCACGCAGCGCATAGGTGACGAATCGCTTGCCGTTGTTGATGTTCCAGGCGTGGATCTGCTCGTACTCGCGGATACCGGAGGCATCGAGCAACAGGCCGTCGATGGCGATGGAGCCTTCGTAGTGGAGCTCGGCATGGGTCACCGTCGCACGGTGGATCTTCGCCTTGAGCATGTTCAGATTCATGATAGACATTCCAGCAGGAACCGCCCTGCGCAACGGGAAATTATCCAACCGAGGCAAGGATGGCCGCAACCGACGCCTCTGGCCCCCTCTGTGGGGCCGGGCCTGGCAAGTTCAATGGCACGAGGCCCGATCAGTCGAAAATCAGGTTGTCGATCAAGCGTGTAGTGCCCAATTTGGCAGCAATCAGGGCGACCAGGCCCTCGGTCTCGCCCTCGTTCGGCTCACTGAGGTCTTCGGCGCGGCGGATTGCCGCATAGTCCGGCTCGAAACCCGCGCGCTGCAGCTTCGAGGCCGCTGCCTGCTCCACCACCCTCCACGCATGCCCCTTTTCAATCAGCTCGCGCATCTGCAGGAGGGTGGCGTAGATCTGGGTGGCCAACTCGCGCTCGGTCGCGGAGAGATACTGGTTACGCGAACTCAGCGCCAGACCATCGTCGGCGCGCAAAGTCGCTCCTGCCATCACCTTCACTGGCAACGAGAGGTCGCGCACCATACGCTCCAGCACCTTGAGCTGCTGGTAATCCTTCTGTCCGAAAATGGCGACGTCCGGCTGCACGAGGTTCAGCATTTTGCAGATCACGGTAGCCACACCGTCGAAATGCCCCGGCCGATGGGCGCCCTCCAGTGTTTCGGTCAGCTGCGGCACATGCACGCTTACGCTATTGGCCGGGCCGAACGGGTATATCGTAGCCACTTCCGGCGCGAACAGCAGATCGCAACCTACTTCGGCCAAACCGGCCTGGTCCTGGGTCAGAGTGCGGGGATAACGCTCGAAATCCTCGTTGGGACCGAACTGCGTCGGATTGACGAAGACGTAGGCGATGACGCGGTCTGCACGCGCCCGCGCGAGCTTGATCAGCGAATAGTGTCCCGCATGCAGATTGCCCATGGTCGGTACCAATCCCACGGTCTGGCCCTGGCTGCGCCAACCGCGTACAACGGCACGAAGGGCCGCGGCGTCTTGCACTGTCTGCATATCGAGAAGTCGCTTCGTTCAGATAGGGTGGGAAACGCCGTCGGAAGACGGCGGCGCTTCAGTTGAAACCATGTTCTGCCGCGGGGAAAACGCCTTCACGCACATCCTTTACGTAGGCAGCGATCGCCGCTGCTACAGAATCGCGCCCCGCGAGGAAATCCTTGCTGAATTTCGGTCGCTTGCCGGGGGTGATACCCAGCATGTCATGCAAGACCAGGACCTGCCCGTCGCAATGCGGTCCCGCACCGATACCGATGGTCGGTATCGATACCGATTCGGTGATTCGTTTGCCCAAGGTTGTCGGCAGCCCTTCCAGCACGACGATGGCCGCGCCTGCCGCCTCGACAGCCTGAGCCTCCTTGACCAGACGCTCTGCCGCCTCTTGTTCGCGCCCCTGAATGCGGAAACCGCCGAACTTGTGCACCGATTGCGGCGTCAGCCCCAAGTGGGCACACACCGGCATGGCCCGTGCGGTCAACGCTGCGATGCCGTCCAGAATATGCGGCGCGGCACCTTCTACCTTGACCATCGCCGCACCGCCCTCGCCGAACAAGCGCGCTCCCGCATCGAGTATGTGAGGCACATCGCGATCGGACATGAATGGCAGATCGGCCACCAGCAGAGTAGCGTTCAAGCCACGGGCAACCATGCTGGTGTGATACACCATGTGGTCGAGCGTCACCGGTAACGTGCTGCGGTGCCCTTGCACCACCATGCCCAGCGAATCGCCCACCAACGCGACATCCACACCTGCCACCTCGAGCTGCCAGGCAAAGCTGGCGTCATAGGCCGTCAGCATGACGATCGGCCGCCCTTCCGCTTTCATCGTGCGCAGGCTCGGCACGGTCACCGGCTTGCGATCGGATGCGCTGGCGTTTTGAACGTACACGTCAATTCCTTAAGGCGAAGGAGCTGTAAAGGCAGTCATTATCGGGCGCACGACTGGTCCGGCTCAAGGCAAGAGCTGGCATTGGGAGCTGTCCACCGCCGCCAGCATCTCGGCGATTCGGCCTTGATCCGCCAGTTCCAGGTCCGGCGCCAATTCGTTTAGTGGCAACAGCACGAAGGCGCGCTCGGCAATGCGTGGATGCGGCAAGGTCAGTCGTGGATCGTGCAGGACAAAACCTTCGACGTGTAGCAAGTCCAGATCGAGCGTACGCGGCCCCCAGCGTTCCCCATCACGGATGCGGCCAGCTGCGCGCTCGATCGCAAGCATGGCGTCAAGCAGCTCCAGCGGCGCCATCGGCGTTTCGACCGCCATGGCGGCATTGATGAACGGCGGCTGCTCCAGGAGCCCCCAGGGCGGGGTGCGATAAAGCCGCGACCGCCCTACCGGGCGTGCGCCCGGCAGGTTCTCCAATGCATCCATCGCATCGAGCACTAGCTGACGCGAATCACCCAGGTTACTACCCAGGCCAACATAGGCCCGGTTCACGAAGCGTCCGGCTTGGGCTTGCGGCGTCGCCGCCGTTTGCGCGGCCTCGGGACAACCGCAGCACTCGTACCGGCCAAAGGTTCGGTAAGCGGGGCGTGATTGGATAACGCCTCCGCCAGGATTTCCTGCGGCAGCTGCTGAGCATGATTCCACCACTCGCCAAGCTGACGGATCGCTGGCGATTCCGCCGCGCGCAGCAACAGGAAATCGAAGGCGGCACGAAACCGCGGGTGTGCCATCAAACGGAACACGCGCTTGCGCTGCACTTGCTCGAAGCGCGGCTGCAACGACCAGATTTCTTCCATCACGAAGGTAAAGCGCCGCGGGATGGCCACGCGCTGGCACTGCTCGGCCACCACATGCGCCGATGCGCGCGCCCAGGCCTCGCCCCCCTCCATGCCTTTACTCATCCATGTGTGCGCCAGATCGCGCACCTCGCCCCAGAGCAACACGGCGAACAGGAACGCCGGTGTCACCGATTTGCCGCCACTCACGCGCTTGTCGGTGCTGGAAAGCCCCTGTTCGATCAGCGAGCGCAAGGCTTCGTCGCCGCGCTTGAGCGCACGAGCAGTGGCCGGAAACATGAAGCGCAACAAGCCGCACTGCTCGAGCATGCGGAAGCTCTTCAAACCATGACCGGCCAGGAACAACTTGAGCGATTCGTCGAACAAGCGTGCCGGCGAAGCTTCCGCCAACAGCGGCCCGAGGTCGTCGAATGGCGCCGCTGCGGCGGCATCGATGCGAAAATCCAGCTTCGCCGCCAGCCGCACCGCACGCAGCATCCGGACCGGATCTTCGCGATAGCGCGTTTCCGGATCGCCGATCAGGTGCAACACGCGATCTTGCACGTCCTTGACACCACCGACGTAGTCGCGCACCGAGAAATCGCTGATGTCGTAATACAGCGCGTTGACGCGGAAGTCGCGCCGCAACGCGTCTTCCTCGATCGTGCCCCAGACGTTGTCACGTACGATGCGGCCATCCACGACATGCCGGTCGCCTTCGCCGCCTTCGCTATCCTCCCCCGTACCGCGGAAGGTGGCCACCTCGATGATTTCCGAGCCATAGACGACATGCGCCAAACGGAAACGGCGGCCAATCAGGCGGCAATTGCGAAAGAGTTTCTTGACCTCTTCGGGGGTCGCATTGGTGGCGACATCGAAGTCTTTCGGGTGCCCGCCGAGCAGCAGGTCGCGCACGGCACCGCCCACCAGGTAGGCGGAGTAGCCGGCCTCGTTGAGACGATAGAGCACACGCAACGCCGCCTTGCTGATGTTCTTGCGCGAAATGACATGCTCTTCGCGCGGAATAACGCGTAACGCCGGCGAGACGTCGTTCCCGTTCCTTGCATTCAAGTTCAAGCGAGATGGATCCTTGCAACCGTGAAGAGGGGCCCCTGAGCCGCCAAGATACTGCTAGAGAACCAGGCCCATGCTGTCACCGGCAGCAGCTAAAAAAGCCGCTTCGGTACCCTATCGGGCCCCCTTCCGGAGGCTGTCGCGGGCATTGCCGGGCCGAACATTTCCGTTATACTACCGCGCTCCGATGCATTTCGCTCCCTTCGTCTAGTGGCCTAGGACACCGCCCTCTCAAGGCGGGAACACGAGTTCGAACCTCGTAGGGAGCGCCACATCCCGGCCTGGCACGGGCCAAGAGCTCCAACGAAAGGCACGCCGCCACATGACCTTTGTCGTTACCGACAACTGCATCAAGTGCAAGTACACCGACTGTGTCGAGGTTTGTCCGGTCGATGCATTTCACGAAGGCCCTAATTTCCTGGTGATCGATCCGGACGAGTGCATCGACTGCACCTTGTGCGAGCCGGAGTGCCCAATCAATGCGATCTATCCCGAAGACGACGTCCCGGCGGGACAGGAAGGCTTCGTCGCCCTGAACGCCGAGCTGGCGAAGGATTGGCCGGTTATCACCGAGCGCAAGGACGGCTTGCCGGACGCGAAAGATTGGGAAAACAAACCGGACAAGCTGGGCCTGCTCCAGCGGTGAATCAAAAGCCGGGACCACCCGGCTTTTTTGTGCCCACGATTCACGGCGCTATCTGGATCGCCTTCGCAGGGTCCGAACGCACAAAAAAGCCGGGCAGCGCCCGGCTTTTCGATCGGCGAAGAGCAGCGTAATTACTTCACGCCCATGCGCGACTTCAGCGAATCGATCACCTTGGCCACCGCACCCGCATCGCCCTGGGCACGCACTTCCGTACCCGTCTCGCCACTGGCGCCGACCGTCAGCGTCACCTGGTGAGGCTTGGCGCCAGGGGCGCTGTCGGATCCGCTATCGGACTTGCCATGGAACATGCGGCCGAAGAAGCCACGCTTGGGCGCCGGTGCGTCGGAGGCGACCACATTCAGTGTGAAGGTGTGCGTCGAATCGTCGTGCGAGGCGACCTGACCGATATCGCCGTGTTCCAGCACCTGGCCGACGCGCTGATAGACAGCATCGATGGTGTCGGTGACGACGAAACCATCGGCAATCACGTTCCCGCCCGGACCGAACTTGGCGGTGGCACCGTTAGCGGTGGGCGCATTGGCGCCCGGCTCCGGAATCACCAACGCAGCGGTGGTCGAGGGCGTGTCCAGGCCCGGCGGAATCTCCAGCGGCGACTCCTGCTTGGCGGTCTCCCACTGCTTGTGCGAGCGAAACATGCCGCAGCCAGTCAGCAGCAAGGCAGAGAGCGCCAGGATCGGCAAGGCCACGACGAGCGGGGATTTCTTCATGAAGTCAGGTTCCGGTGAAGTTTTCTTGGACGTATCTGTAAGTTTCAAGCGGCATGGGCCAGGGGCACCAAACCGGCCAGCGCATCGAGGATGCGGGCACGGTCGGGGCCGTCTTCCAAAGCCACCAGCGGCAAGCGCAAACCCGCCGTACCCAGACCCAGCGACGGCAGACCTGCCTTGACTGCAATGGGATTGGGCGCGCAGTTAAGTGCATCGATCAGCGGCATCAGCCCGGCATTGCGCTGCTCCGCCACGGCCTTGTCGCCCGCACAGGCCGCATCGCAGAACGCGCGAAACGCCTTGGGTACGAGATTGGCCACTACCGAAATCACCCCGGCCGCGCCGCTGAGCATCGCCTTGCAGGCCGTGCCGTCGTCGCCGCTGAGATAGACGAAATCCGGCCGCGCAAGTTCCGCAATCGCCTGGATCCGCTCGTCGGTACCGAGGGCCTCCTTCAAGCCGACGATCGCCGGGTGCTCGCGCAGGCGGCCAACCGTCGCCGGCAGCAGGTCGCAACCGGTCCGGCTAGGTACGTTGTAAAGCACGACAGGCAGGCCGCCCTGGTCGGCCACAGCGGCAAAATGCCGGTAGAGACCTTCCTGGGTGGGGCGAACGTAATACGGCGCCACGACCAGGGCCGCGTCGGCGCCAAGTTCACGGGCACGACGCGTCAAGGCCACCGTCTTGCTGGTGGCCGCCTCGCCGGTACCGGCCAGCACCGGAATACGTTTGGCTACATGGGCGACGGCGAAACCCAGCAATTGCTCGTATTCGTGATGATCGAGCATATGCGCCTCGCCGGTGGATCCGGCAACGACCACGGCCTGAGTGCCCGCGTCGATCTGGTAATCGAGCAAGCGACCGAAAGCAGGCAGATCAAGCGCGCCGTTCGCCGTGAATGGCGTGGTCAGCGCACAGATGCTTCCGCGAATGTTCAAGAGCGACTCCGCCTCAATCCAAGCCCAGCATGTTACTGGAAAACGATACTCCGCCAATACACGGGTCTGGGTCGCTCTAGGGGCCGGAGCCGCCTTTGGGGCTGCCCTTGGTGCTTTTCGGCAACGAGGCCAGTCCAGGCGTGACACTGGGGCTCCCGCCCTTGCCGGCGCCTTTGGATATAGGCGCGGAAAGCTTCGTCGGCTTGGACCCCACGTCGCTGCTCTTCGAAGGCGTGGAAGCCTTCACGGGGTCCGGTCGCCGGCGATAAGAGGCCTGCATGGTCTCCCATTGACCACCTTTGAGCGGTCGGGCGGCGGTCAGCTGGGAATGCGTGTAGGTGTCATGACGATGGATGAAACCTCCCGCGCGCCCCTCGATAAAGCGCTCCATACCGCTGTCGACGACCTGGTTGGCCTGCGTCGGCGCGTGAACGGTGGAGCCTGGGAGGCCGGTGAACCGAAATGCCGCCTGGTGAGCATCCTCGTATCGCAACCCCTTGCTTAATCGGCCCGAGCCTTCCGGCGATGGACTGCGTGGCCTGGGCGTATCGGAAGCCGCGCGCTTGCCTGGGGGGCGCACGGCGTATTCCGTAAACGTATGGTCCTCACCGCTTCGATACTCGTCGTGTGCGCCACGGGTACTCAGTTGCTTGGTAATCCGTCCTTCCTTTGCCGCTTCTTTGCGAAGCGCCTGTCCGAACTTCGGCACATTGGACTTCTCGAGGCTGTCGAATTTCTTGACGCCACTTTTCATCTGCCGCTCGATATCGCGACGTACCGTCTTCTCGACGTAGCCGCGACCGTCCGCACCGGGATCGAGCGGTGCCATCAAATGAGGTGTGACATCGGTCAGCGGATCGAATTGACTGGACGAAGGGCCCGCCCTCGCCCGTAACTCGTCGAAGGCCTTCTGTTTGTTTTGCTGGATACGCGAGGAACGTTCCCTGACGGGAGGCGCAGCCCTCGGCTGTTTCTTGGGTGGCTTCCCGGATAAATCGACAAACCCCGAGCCGCTCCCGTCCGAGGACGAGCCGGAATCCGACCGTTTGCGCTTGTTTGAGCTGCTCATGCGTTGCCCCCGCTCCATCACGCCGCATATGTCCTTTCCGCCTGCCCTGGCGACGGCACAAGCCAGCCATCGGTCACTGCCCATCCTCCAGGAACTCTACAATGCCGTCCGAGCCACCGGCCAGCATGGGCTTTACTTGCGGCCTTCCCGCAACGGCAAGTAAGCTGATCGAAGCACATTCTCCATATTCTCAAGGTCAGACCGCGCCTGCGGGAGATTCCACTTGAACCGTCCCTCCACGCGTACCGGCAACGACCATCAGCTGCTGATTCAAACGCTTACCCCTTCGGCACGTACGCCCTTGCAGGCGTTGGCGCGCCGCATTACCGATGCTGGCTGCAATCTGGCCGATGCCAGGGTCTCCACCCTGGGGCTCGACACCTCGATCACGGTACTCGCCGTCGGTGCGTGGGATGCTGTCGCCAAGCTGGAAACCGCTTTGGCCAAGCTCGCACGCGAAGAAGACTGGCACCTGACCCACTACCGCACCACGCAGGGAGATAGCGAATTCGATTCGCAATTGCTGCCCTACCTGGTGGAAGTGATCTCGACCGAACGCCCCGGCATCCTCGCCAAGATCGTGGAATTTTTCGATCGTCGCGCGATCAGCGTCGAGCAATTGAGTTCGATGCGCTACCGGGCGATGCAAACGGGCGCGGCGATGTTCCAGGCGCAGATCACGATCGGCGTTCCTGCGCAGACGCATATCGCCGCCTTGCGCGACGAGTTCCTCGAATTCTGCGACGGGTTGAACCTGGATGCCATCATGGATCCGGTCAAGTTTTGAGAATGCACCCTTGGGCGACAGCCCGCAAGGGCTGTTATCGGTGCAAGATCGCGCTAGTCTTCGCTCCAAGGCAACAACACACGGGAGCGGCGCGCATGCGGGTCCGAAGTTCGGGCATCCACGATCGCACGACATGCCACTGCGCTGCGCGCCGCAGGAACTTCACCGCCCCATCCTCACTCATAGCAGAAGCCGCGGCCGACCATGGTCCGCGCGGGAGAGTCCATGCCTGAAATCGGCAAGAAAGTAGCCAAGCTCAAGGGAATGACCGGCGACGGCAGCGAGTTGAAACTCGATAGCCTGAAGGGAAAATGGGTCGTGCTGTATTTCTACCCCAAGGACAGCACGCCCGGCTGTACCAACGAAGCGAAAGACTTCCGCGATCTGTACCCCGCTTTCGTCAAGCGCAACGCCCAGGTCATCGGCGTGTCACGCGATTCGGTCAAGTCGCATGCGAACTTCGCCGCCAAGCAGGAACTGCCGTTCCCGCTGATCTCCGATACCGACGAAACCTGGTGCCAGGCCTTCGATGTCATTCATGAAAAAGTACTGTATGGAAAACGTCACATGGGCGTCGTACGAAGTACATTTCTGATCGACCCCGAGGGGAAGCTTGTCCAAGCATGGCGCCAAGTCAAAGTCCCCGGTCACGCCCAAGCCGTACTCGACGCCCTCGCGGCCCAGTGACCCGACGATCCTTTCAACGCTTTTTCCATGGCCCGCTCGAGCGGGCCGACCGGCGCTTCAGGCCGGCACCCCGTGGCGACTTCGCCGCCGCGGTTCCTCCACCTGCAACTCAAAGCGAGGCACTTCCGTATGACCGGAAGCAAGCGCATCTATGCGCTCGATACCAATGTCCTGTTGCACGATCCCACGTCGCTGTTCCGCTTCGAAGAGCACGACGTGTTCATTCCGATGACGGTCCTGGAGGAGCTGGACGAAAAGAAGAAAGGCGGCTCGGAAGTTTCCCGTAACGGTCGCCAGGTCAGCCGCTTTCTCAACGAGCTGATCGAACGAGGCAATGGACATGGCATCAGCAACGGCCTGGAGCTGAGCAGCCCCGAAGGCATCAATCTCAAACGCACCAACTCGGTCGGCCGTCTCTATTTCCAGCAACGCACGAGCAACGGGCACGGCAAGGCCGACAATCAGATCCTCTCGGCGGTGATCGAACTGCGCGATCAGAATCCCGAGCGGGCGGTGATCCTGGTAACCAAGGACATCAACCTACGAATCAAGGCCAAGATTTACGGCATCGATGCAGAGGACTACGAGAACGACCGCGCGCTGGACGACTTCGCCCTGCTCTACACTGGCTCGACCGAATTGGGCGAAGATTTCTGGGACCGCCACCCGGAAGTGCAATCGTGGAACGAGCGAGGCCGCACGTTCTACAAAGTGAACCTGCACGAAGACGAGCAGTGGTATCCGAACCAGTGCCTGTTCCTGCCCGGTGAAAATGCCGTGGAACTACGCGTGCTACATGTCGACCACGACCGCGCCTCCCTGGTGCTGCTGGACGATCACAGCCATGCCAATCACAGCGTCTGGGGTATCGCGGCGCGCAATCGCGAGCAGAACTTCGCCCTGAATGTATTGATGGATCCAGATGTGGATTTCGTCACCCTGCTCGGCACGGCCGGTACCGGCAAGACCTTGCTTGCGCTCGCGGCAGGACTGGCCCAGGTCATGGACCAACAGCGCTATCGCGAGATCATCATGACGCGCGCCACGGTTTCCGTCGGCGAAGACATCGGTTTCCTGCCCGGCACGGAAGAGGAAAAAATGACGCCCTGGATGGGCGCGTTGACCGATAACCTCGAAGTACTCGCCAACCCGGAAGAAGGCGGCAGTTGGGGACGTCAGGCCACGAACGACCTGCTGGCCTCGCGCATCAAGATCCGCTCGTTGAATTTCATGCGCGGACGCACCTTCCTGTCGCGCTACCTGATCATCGACGAGGCGCAGAACCTCACGCCCAAGCAGATGAAGACCTTGATCACACGTGCAGGCCCCGGCACTAAGATCGTGTGCCTGGGCAATGTCGAGCAGATCGATACGCCCTACCTGACGGAAACCACGTCGGGCTTGACCTATGCAGTGGACCGTTTCAAGGAATGGGAGCATTCGGCGCATATCACGCTACGGCGCGGCGAGCGGTCGCGGCTGGCGGATTTCGCCTCGGAAGCATTGTAGGACTCGGGACTCGGGACTCGGGACTCGGGACTCGGGACTCGGGAAGTCTGAAAATCGGGCCGGACAGAGTCAACGCTGTCCGGCCTTTTTTATTGTTACGATCATTGGATGCCTCATCGCTCTATCAAACGCAGGACAACTTCGAGTCCAGCACCTATCGCTCTGACCGTCGCTGGCTCCGATTCCGGCGGTGGCGCCGGCATCCAGGCCGACCTGAAGACCTTTCACGCGCACGGCGTTCATGGCCTCTCGGTCGTTACCGCAATCACTTCGCAGAACACACGTGGAGTTACTGCCGTTCATCCTGTGCCGCAGTCGCATATCCGCAGCCAGATCGACGCCGTCTTCGACGATTTCTCTATCGGCGCAGTCAAGACCGGCATGCTCGGCAATGCAGCGACCACCCGGCTGGTCGCGCGCGAAATGCGCAAACGCAAGCCTGGCTGGCTGGTCGTGGATCCGGTCATGATCGCCACCAGCGGTGCACGGCTTCTCACCGAGGATGCCGTCGAAGCCATGGTGTCGGCCTTGATCCCCCTGGCCGACATCCTCACACCCAATCTTCCCGAAGCCGAGGCGCTGCTGGGGCGGTCGATCCGGACCCCTTCCGATTTCGACCGCGCCGGCCAGGCACTGCGCGATCTCGGTGCGCAAGCTGTGCTGCTCAAGGGAGGACATGCGGGGGGAGTCACCGTGGTGGATCGCTATTACGATGACCGCGGCAAATTCGAAATCCGGCATCCGCGCCTGAAACTGGAAGGGCACGGCACCGGCTGTACGCTCGCCTCGGCGATTGCTGCCAAACTGGCCAAGGGGCATTCGCCACGCAGCGCAGTGCGCCAGGCTTCGGCCTACGTCCACCGCGCCCTGCTGCATGCCTATCGGCCGGGTACCGGCAAAGTCCATGTCCTGGGGCACTGAGCCTGAACCGCCCGCCGCATGACAGGCACCTGGGTCTTGCATGGGCGGAGTAGAATGGCCATCTATCCTGGTCGTTTCCCAAGGTTGTGGCTCCGCCAATGCTTTCTCCCCGACTCGTCCTGTTGATCCTGTTCGCCTTCTTCGTACTGTGCGTGCTGCTCGTGCACCTGCGCGGTCGCGCACGGCTGCGGTTCGACCGGCAGTTGGTCGATCACTCGGCGATCTTCGCGCCCTATAACCTGCTGATGTACGCCTTCTCGGCGGTGCCGGCGCGGCCGATCCTCGATCGCCGCGGGTTTCCGCAACTGGATCTGCTGCAGGCCAATTGGCAAGCCATCCGCGAAGAAGCCATGCACCTGTTCGACGAGGGGTATATCCGCGCAGCGGAAAAACATAACGACGCCAGCTTCAACAGCTTCTTCAAGCAGGGCTGGAAGCGCTTCTACCTGAAGTGGTACGGCGAGCCCCTGGCATCGGCCGAATCGCTTTGCCCGAAGACAGTGGAACTCTTGCGCTCCATTCCCAGCGTAAAAGCGGCGATGTTCGCCTTGCTTCCGCCGGGTAGCAAACTCAACCCGCATCGCGATCCATTCGCCGGCTCGTTGCGCTACCACCTCGGGTTGATCACTCCTAACGCCGACAACTGCCGCATCATCGTCGACGACCAGGAGCACGTCTGGGGGGATGGCAAGGACGTGGTGTTCGACGAGACCTACGTGCATTGGGCGGAGAACCGCAGCGACCAGACGCGCGTGATCCTCTTCGCCGATGTCGAGCGCCCTTTACGCACGCGCTGGATGAACGCGATCAACCATCGTGTGGGCGCTTTCATGGGCAAGATCACCGCGTCGCCCAATACCGAATCGCCGGAGGAAAAGACCGGTTTCGTCAACCAGGTTTTCGCACTGAATCAGCGCAGCCGCGAGCGTAGCCGCGCGTTCAAGAAGAAATATCCCAAGCTGTTTCGCCTGGTGAAATATATCGGCATTCTGTTCTTGATCTGGCTGGTCTTCCTGGCGCCCTACCCGTTCTTCCGCTGAGTTGTCACGTTTCGGCGAGGCAATGCGTCCTGGGAATATCACCCTAGGAGGCTCCATGGACCCTCAAACCGCGCTGTTTCAACAGCATCGCCCGCGCCTGTTCGGCCTGGCCTACCGGATGCTCGGCACGCCCGGGGACGCCGAGGACGTGCTGCATGACGCGTGGCTGCGCTGGAACGACCAGAATTCCGACGCACTGGACGACCCTGAGGCGTGGCTGGTCACTGTCACCACGCGCCTGGCACTCGATCGTCTGCGCCGCGCCAAGACCGAACGTGCCCATCATGTCGGCCCTTGGCTGCCCGAACCGCTGGTGGCCGACGAGGAGGAGCCGCCGATGCAGGCCGAACGCGGACAGAGCCTGCAAATCTCGTTCCTGCTTCTGCTCGAACGGTTGAGTGCCGAGGAGCGGGCTGCATTCCTGCTGCATGACGTGTTCGACTACAGCCATGCCGAAGCGGCGACCATGCTGGGCATTACCGAGGAAGCCTGCCGTCAGCGGGCGCACCGCGCCAAGCAGCGCCTGCGCGAGGGCCGGCCACGCTTTACCTATGCACCCGATATCCAGCAGCGCTTGCTGGAAAAATTCATGCAGGCCATGCAGCAACCCACGCCGGACGTATTGAAGAGCCTGTTTGCCGATGACATAACGGTGATCTCAGACGGCGGAGGGCGCGTCACCGCGACCTTGCGCCCGCTGCATGGCAGCGAGCGCGTCTTGCGGCTCTACTCGCAGGTCGCCCTGCGTTACCGGAGCATGGAAGCGGTACATCGCATGCAGTGGCTCAACGGCGCTCCGGCCCTGCTTACCTGGGTCGATGGAGAGCTCGCCACGGTCATGTGGATCGAGACCGATGGCGACCGGATCGTCGCCATCCACTCCCTGCGCGACCCGCTCAAGCTGGCCCGGCTGAAAGCTGTCACGCCCAGCCCGGGTCATGCGTCTTAGAGAAAACAGGCCATTGTGGCCGGTTCAACTCCAAGGAGATCGCTCATGTCCAAGCGCTTCGATTACACCAAGTACGGCAACCTTCTAAAGCCTTTGTTCACCCTGAGCGCGCAGGCTCATCACAGCAGTCTGGAGCCGCAGTTGATCGAACTGATCCTGCTGCGCGTCTCGCAGATCAACGGCTGCGCTTATTGCATCGACATGCACACCAAGGATGCTCGCGCCGGTGGCGAAACCGAGCAGCGTCTGTATTTGGTGCAGGTATGGCGCGAAGCCGAGGCCATGTATAGCGAACGCGAGCGCGCGGCACTGGCCTGGGCCGAAGAGGTTACGCGCATCGGTGAACACGGCCTCTCCGACGCGGTCTATGAGCAGGCGATGGCGGTATTCAGCGAGGAGGAAATCGTCCACCTCAACTTGCTGGTGGTCATGATCAACGGCTGGAACCGGTTCGGCGTGACATTCCACTCCGAGCCGGGACATTACCAGCCGGCCAAGGCGAAGCTTGCGTCCTGATATGCTTCAGACTTAACGGCGGCGAGAATAGCGTGTCGTGATGGGCGTTGCAGAGCCTTCCTCACCCCAGCCCTTTCCCCGGCGCAGCAGAAGAGAGGGAGCCGACTGGAGCGAACCTCAGTGTTTCGCGCTTGCGAAGACTGCTCCCTCTACCCTGGTTGCGCCGGTGGAGAAGGCTGAGGAAGAGGGGAAACCTCACTCGCAATAAAGCCACACCGACAAAAGAAAAACCCCGCCATCGCTGGCGGGGTTTTTCATGGAAGCAAACGAAAACTCAGGCGGCTTTGACGCGCTTGACGATCGCGTCGCCGAAGGTCTCCGTCGTCCCCTTGCCGCCGAGATCCGGCGTGACCGCGTCGCGATCGTGGGTCATGGTGTCACGCATGGCAACGCGGATCTTGTTGCCCTTCTCCACCATGCCAAGGTGATCGAGCATATCGGCCGCAGCCAGCAGCAACGCACACGGATTGGCAATGCCCTTGCCGGCGATATCCGGCGCCGAACCATGCACCGCCTCGAAGATAGCTGCACTCTCGCCGATGTTGTCGCCCGGTGCCAAGCCCAGGCCGCCGACCAGACCTGCACACAGATCCGACAGGATGTCGCCGAACAGGTTGGTGGTGACGATCACGTCGAACTGCTCGGGCTTCATCACCAGCTGCATGCAGGTGTTATCCACGATCATTTCGTTGAATTCGATCTGCGGATATTCCTTCGCCACTTCGCGTGCAACATTGAGGAACAGACCCGAGCTGGTCTTCATGATGTTGGCTTTATGTACGGCCGTGACCTTCTTGCGTCCCTTCTTGATCGCCATCTCGAAGGCATAGCGCACGATGCGGGTGCTGCCTTTGCGCGTATTGCGGATGATCGACTGTGCCACTTCGCCATCCTCGGACAGCGTCTGGCCTTCGGCCAGGTACGCGCCTTCGGTGTTCTCGCGCACGGTGATGATATCGATATTATCGTAACGCGCCTTCGTACCCGGGAAGCTGATCGCCGGACGGACATTGGCGTACAGGTCGAAATGGCGGCGCAAGGTGACATTGATCGAGGTAAAGCCACCGC
>NZ_DATCRY010000195.1:0-4794 GCF_036568765.1 Dyella sp.
ATCACGACTTCGTAGGCCTGCTCGAGCGACGCGATCGCCATGTGCGCCGCGTTGGGCTGCGCCTGCCACGCCTTCTCGCGCCGCTCGTTGTAGAAGGCCAGCACCGCCTCCGGGTGCTGCTGCCAGCCTTCGGGGCTCGCATGCTCCTGCCAAGAGTAGCTGTTCCACAGGCCCTTGGCGTCGCGGAACGTGGGCAGGCCGCTTTCGGCGCTCACACCGGAGCCTGAGAGCACGACGATCTTGTTCGGTTGGACCTTGGGCTTCATGCTTCGGGGCTCCTTCTGCGTGGCTGTCGTTGAATTGTGGCTCCCCGAACACGAATCGAACGTGTGACCTGCGCATTAACAGTGCGCCGCATCTACCAGCTGAGCTACCGGGGAAAAGTGGATTGAAGGATGTTGATGGAGGCGCGACGCGGAGTCGAATCGGGCTGGACGGATTCGCAATCCGCAACACTGTCGCCTTGCCATCACGCCGGAATCACGCCTGATGATGGCGTCGTTGGTGGATCGTCTTCGAGTCGAACGAAGTATTCCCGAAGGAGACGGGGTTACAGCCCGCTGCAGTCGCCAGTGCTGCTCACGATCCATGAAAGCAAAAGTCGTTTGACGAATGGCGTTCCGCAGGGGAGTCGAACCCCTGGCTTCCTCCTGGACAGGGAGGCACTCTGGCCACTGAGTTAGCGGAACGAAAGAAGGAAAAGAGAAAGCTGGCAAGCCCTCAAGGATTCGAACCTTGGATCCCGGGATCAAAACCCGGTGCCTTGGACCACTAGGCGAAGGGCCGGCAAAAATCGGTTGGCGCGCGCGGAAGGATTCGAACCTTCAACCGTTGGGTTTGGAGTCCAGTGCTCTGCCAGTTGAGCTACACACGCACAAGAAAAAACGAAAGAGAAAAGATGGTCTGAGTGGCAGGATTTGAACCTGCAGCCTCCTGCTTCCAAGGCAGGCCGTCTACCAGATTGACACTACACCCAGAGAAATTGGTGCCCCAGGGGAGACTCGAACTCCCAGAATTCCGCTTCTAAGGCGGACACGTCTACCAGTTGCGTCACCGGGGCTGAAAAGAAAACCATTGGCTATTGCGAATTTTTAAGGAGCACTCACAAGGGCCGAACCTTGTGCGGGCAGCACGATCGCTGCTCGTGAACGAATGGCATGAAAACGAAGAGGCCCGGAACCTCACGGTGTCCGGGCCTCTTCTGTTCGAGAGAGAGCTTGGGAGGTCTGCGCCTAAGCGCGTCCTCCACCCGGTTGCACCTGATCCTGGTAGTCGCACGGCCACAGATTGGCCTGCGGCATGGACGTCGGATACGGGAGTTGATTGAATTGCTGCTGCAGCAGCGGCTGCAGGCCGAGGCCATCGTGCGAAGCGACGCGCACGAACACGTTGCCGGATGCGGGGCAAGTGCTGTAGATGCGGATCGTTGCGGCTTTCACGTTGGGTCCTGTTGGCGTTGAGTGGGATGGACTGTAAATAGTCTTTACACAATCGTCAACTGCTTGGACAAACTTTTTTCAAGCACCGTTGCTGCGAGCGGCGGACAGCGACGACTTCAATGCGACGATGAGTGCCGCATAGCCCTCCGCACTGTCTGTGGGCTTCAAAAAGGGCGTCCGCAACCAATGACGGCGGTGCAGGCGCCATGCACTCATGGAGTTGAATGTCAGTCGCAGAACGCCGCGAGCCCCATGCCCTGCGCCTTCGCTTGGGTCAAGATCGCGTGCGTCGACTTGAAGGCCGCGATCTGCGCGTGTTGAGCGCCAGCTTCAGGGGCGTTGACGGTGAATACCTCGAGCATGGTCACGACCTGCTCGGCGCGCAGCAGCGAATCGTCGAAGTAGTCGAGGTTTACGCCCTTCTGGGCACATCTGTCCAAGAGGGCTCCGATTGCGCGATGCGCATCCATATCAACAGAGCCCGCATGCTCAAGGCCACGGGGGTCTTTCGGCAAGTGGCCGCAGGTCGGCTCGACGAAGTAGAGGTCCAGCATTCGGCACTCTATCGGGGCATCCGTTTCGCCAGTTCGGCGCAGGTCAGGTCCAGGCCATCGGCGTGCGTTGCCAACGGCACGCCAAGCTTGTTTTCCAGGCTCTCGAGCCACTGGAAGAAGCCGACGGTGTGCACCTCGTCGGCCTCGGTCATCTCGAAGATTCCGTTGCTCGCATGCGACCGCTGGACGATCTCGATGAGCGAGATGAACGACGCCAGATCCTTCGCGATGTCGGTGATGTCCAGCGCGCGTATAGCGCGGATCAGGCTCAGCTCTTCCTGCAGCGGTATCACGGTCGGCTGCGCCGTCCAGTACGCCAACAGTTTGCTGAGGGCCGTTGTGGTCATGGCACCACTGCGTACTTGAGATCCTTGTGCTTGACCTTGATTACCGAGTTCGTGAAGACGATCTCGTGACTAAGAAAGCCGTCCTCGAGCACCAGCATTTCATCGATGAGCCAGTCGCCGTGGGACCTGTCGCCAGCGGGCCAATCGCTCTTGGTTTTCTCGACCGCATAGGACTGCACGTCGCGATAGTGCAGCGTGATGCGATTCCCATGCGCTCCGGCCAGTTGCATCTCGATGTCATTCGCCCGGAAGTCGCCGTCTTCGAACTCTCGTACGAGCAACTGATCCAGCCTGGCATCGTGCGGGCATCGCTCGTCCCGATGCTCATAGTGCCATGCTGCACTCATGAATTCGAGAGCGTCCGTCGGCACCAGACTGCTTACCTGCCGTACATAGGCCGGATAAGCGGAGCTGTCCATGGAGTAGCCGTCGCTCGTTTCACTGAACTTGATGATTTTCATGGTGCTTGATGATCAACATCCTGAAAGCCCGCTCTTGCGCACGCGCTCCGAATACTCTCTGGCCGCTACGCGGCTGTTGGGTGTTCCCAGAGCAGGCAGTTTTCCTATCTTTCTCAATTCATCGACGGCGATGCCGTTCAGCACGTTGGATACCTTCGGCGTGACCTTCACTTCGGCGCCGACAGTACCGTGCTTGTTGAAGAAGCCGTCTGGCCCGTAGATGCCAGCTTCGGTCCCGTTGGGTTTGTACACGTGTATCTCGAAAGACGAACCAGTACTCGTGTTGAATCGGTCGATTCTTGCCCTGTAGCCATCGGGCAGGGACAAAGGTGCCTTGGGCGCCCAGCCCCACGGGTCGATCCACGACACAGGATTGGGCGCATAGCTCTGCAGATTGTTCCCGCCAGCAAGGCCGATGGGGTCCGGGCTGATGAAGCGGCCAATGTCGGGGTCATAGAAACGGAAGGTGTTGTAGTGCAGGCCGATGTCGCGGTCCAGATACTGGCCCTGGAATCGCATGTTCTGCTCGATTCTTGGCAGTGCCTTGTTCGCAGGGGAGGCGGCGCGGCCGTCGAGCAAAGTGGACTCCCACTGCTCGGTCACAGCACCGCCCCACGTGCGATAGCTCGCTCGCCAGCATATCCGGCCGGCCTGATCCGTCAGTTCCTCAGGCAGGCCGGCCTGATCCGTGTGAAGGTGGAAGATGTTCGCAGGTGCAGCGGCACCAGCCTCGCCAGCGGCGGCATCGAGCCGCGCCAGCGGCATGTAACTGCCAGGCTCGTAAACGTGGCTCGTCACTTGCGAGCCGCGCCGCTCCTCGATCAGCCGCATCCCCTCCCAGACAAACCGCGTACTGCCGAACGCATCGTGCTTGGCCACGCGCCGCCCGATCGCGTCGTAGTCGAAGCGCGTGACCTGCGTGGTGGCTTCGGGCGTGCCCGGCCGCCGCGTGGTGTGCACAGCCACGAGGCGGCTTTCGTCGTCCCATTCGAAGCGCTGGTCGGTGTGCCTGCCCGACAGCTTGCGCACCAGCCGGCCGTGGCCGTCGTAGCTGTAGCGCTTGTCCTCGAACACGCGCACGAGGTTGTCGCGCACGTAGCCGGGCGCGGTTGATGCGTCGAGCAGGTTGCCTGCTGGGTCGTAGGCAAAGCGCTCGCTGTTGGCCGCGCTGCGCACGCTCTCTTCGATGCGGCCGGTGGCGTCGTATCTGTGCCCCGTCGTGCCCTGCAGCGAATGCCGGCTCTGCCGCAGCTCACCCACGGGGTCGTAGCTGTATTCCTTCATCAGACCGTCGAGCAGGCGGGCCCCGGGGGTGCCCGCGGCGTCGATGGCCTGGCGCCAGCTCGGGTCTTGCGTAGTGAATGCCGAATCCAGTCCGCCGGGGCGACACCACGACGCGGCCCGCCGGCCCAGTGGGTCCAGCGCGAATCGGGTGTGCAGCGCACCCTGGCTGCGCGCCACTTCGCGGTGCAGGTCGTCGCGCTCGATGTCGCTGATCAGCTGGTGCACCACGGGTGCGTCGCCATGCTGCTGCGACAAGTTGACCTGATGCAGGTGCCCGGAGCCGTAGTACAGGTAGTTCAGCGCGCGCTGCACGCCCGGCTGCGAAGCGATGGCGGGCAGAACGGTCTGCGTGCGGTTGCCGAGTTCGTCGTGCGCGTGGCGCAGGGTGTGGGTCTCGCCGGTGAGCTCGTCGATGGCCGTTTCTTCGACGAGCCGCCCGAGCTTGTCGTAGACGAATGTGGTTCGATGCAGCGCGCGCGGCTCGCCATCCGTGCCGGGTTGCGGCGCTTCCAGCTTCGTTGCTTCGACCAGGCGGTCCAGCTGGTCGTAGCTGTAGCGGTACCAGTGGCGCCCGGTGCGCTTCTCGACGAGGCGGCCCATGGCGTCGCGCAGCAGTTCGGTACGCAGGGGTCCGGCCGCGCGATGCGGTTCGGCGCCTTCATGCAGTGCGATGTCGTCGTCGCCGATGCCCGGTACATGGGTGATGCAC
>NZ_DATCRY010000196.1:0-3800 GCF_036568765.1 Dyella sp.
CACGCGGGGCTAAGAGATGCCAAAGACAAGTGTCCGCGCAACGCCGAAGGCGCTTCCAGGTAAATCTGCGTGGCGTCTTGAGACCTTTGACCTCAGAGCTGGGCTTGCATTTGCAACCTACAGGCCGGCGCAACGGGAATCGAACTTAGAGAGCCCAGATCTTGCCAAGTGGCCATGCCTGTTTTTTTCGCCTCCCGCCTTTGAGGCCCAGCCCGTTGGCAACGTGGCGCTGGCGCTTGCAGCCAGTCGGCAGGCATTCGACGCGCCACTGCTAGATGGAAAGGTGGAAGCTGGATTCGCCAGTCCGGAGGAAGTCTCCGACTTTGTTCGCCGGGCCTATGTCGCGAGCGCGACCGGTGATGGGTTCGATGGCCCGAGCGGACCCGACGTGCCTCCACCGCCGCGGCGGCCAGATCAGCCACTCGAATCGGACTTTCGCGATTCCGAGGATTGGGAGACTGACGAGGCCAGTGGATTTAATCTCAGCAACGATCTGAAGAAGTTTGGGGAAAAGGCGCTCAAAGGCAAGTCAGCGGCCGATGGGGACAGCCAAGCGTTCGAGTTCAGCTGGTCTCCTACCCCGTCCGGCGTCACTTGTTATCAAGCGATGCGGCGTGGCGCTCGACACCTTCTGATTGAGCTACTCGAACGTCGCCCTGATCCGCAGAACGAGGCAGCCCTTGTTCGGTGGGCCCACGACCTTCGGAGGCTGGGTTGGTTTATTTCGCGATGCGGACTTCTGGAAGCGCTGTTCGTCGATGTTCGAGACTCGCGGCAGGGACGCCTGCAACAGGCGGTCCGGCAAGCAGTTCGCAAACGCTTCCACGAAGACCGCAACGGCGACCTGCGCATTGCCATTGACTACCTTCTAGGTGGGTGCGGGCGCTTCTGGGAAGGTATTGCGCCGGATGTGGTTGACAGTCTTGCGCAATGGCCTGCTCCAGACTGTACGCAAGGTCTGGGCCCAACCAAGAACGCTGGTCGTTGTTCAGCGCTCGCGCTTCTGGCGGCCCTGACCTCATCGCCGGCCGCGCTTTCAGTGTTGGGGCGAAGAGGAAAACTGGTTGCCGTCGATGTCGCGGTGTTTGCCTCAGCCTGCATCAATTGCCGCGACGACATTGGCTCGATGCACGAGCCATGGTTGCTGTTTCGTGACGTGCGGGCTGAGGCATTTGCCGAGGATGTTGGCGTCCGCGCGCTTACGTGGCTCTTGGGACAACTACCAAAGAGAGGCTTCAGCTTCGAATTGGAGCAGCTCATTTCCGATGCACGCAACATCACCTACGGGAAGGGCGAGCTGAAGGCGGTACCAGTGCACCCAACACCAACCAAACTAGTGCGGCGCCGTGGCGGAGCCTGAACATGCCACATCAAGAGGCACCACCATGACGAATGACAGCCGGTCGGACGCTTCTGAGGGTGACGACCTATCTGGACGGAAGGGGCGTTGGCTCGGCCTGGGGAAGTCCAAGGTCGAGAAAGAGGACGAGCCGACCGACGGGCGCGAGTGGCGGGATTACCGAGACCTCAAGAAGATCAACCAGGCGTTGCTGCCACTACTAGCAGTCGGCATTGTTGCCATTCTTATGCTGGGAATCGGGTGGAAGTTGCTTGCGGCCCTGTTGCTGTGGAGCATGGCCTGCCTGGCTGTAGGCGGTCTGCTTGGATTCGTGTTCGGTATCCCGCGGGCGATGTCGCCGGCCGAGCGAGGCGCCACCAAGGAAGAAGACACGACGTCGACCGCTACGCCTGGCAAGGGGCAGACTTGGCGTGCCAATACGAATCTTGAAGAGGTGTCCGACTGGCTGACGAAGATCATCGTCGGCCTGTCGCTCGTGCATCTCCACGAGATCGAAACACGGCTGCACACGGTGAGCCGTATGGTTGCCGCGTCGATCGCCGAACCCCAATTTCCGGCGCTCGGCAACGCGGCAGCGAAAGGTGCGGCCGCCGTGGCGTCCGTTGCCTCAGGTGCGCAGGGCACCGCGTCAGCTGCTGCGGCAGCGCAGGCGGCTGCAGCAGCTGCTTCCGGCGCAAGCTCGGCGGCATTGGTAGCTCAAGAGGCCGCGTCTGCTGCATCCGCCGCGGCGGCCACATGTCTGAAAGCCTGCGCTCCGTCCGACGCCGCCGTTTCCGTGGCGATGGCCTTGGTCGTTTGCATGACGGTCGTCGGCTTCTTGCTCGGCTACCTCTATACGCGCCTCTTCTTGCCGGCAGCGTTCGGTCGTTCTGAGCGGGATGCTGCCGACCAGTTCAAGCGGCGGTTGCGCAGTGCCCAGGCAGTCAGCCTCAAGAGCCCCCAGCCCTCTGAGGGACAGCCGGTGGTCGCGACCATGCAAGACAAGGCCCTCGCGCAAAACGTGGCGCAGGCCGGGCAACCGGACTTGGCCTTGCGAGAACTACTGAAGCTATGCGCGGAATACGACCAGCTGCGCAATGACATGCCCGTGTTCAGCAAGACGCGGACCAAGAAGATGATCGACATCGTCAGCCGGATGAAACCGCTAACGACCACTACGCGCGGTGTCCTCGATTCGCTTACGAACAGCTCGCTTCCTGGCGAAAGGCTGGCCGCCACGGTAATGCTGCTGATGCAGTTCGACCCAACCTACATCGATTGGCTGGCGGCCCGCTTGGCCGACGAGTCTTCCTTCATCGGTTATCAAGCGGCCAGTGCATTGTTGGCGCGCATGTCGTCTCCGCTGGCCGACTCCGCCGAGCGCCAGCGCATTACTGCCGCAGTTCAGGCCGCGAGAGATCGCATGCCGGGACAGAAGGACAAGTCGCTGGAGGCCTTGATCGACAGCATTCTCGGAACGGGTTCTGGAACTTAGGGCTGCGACGGGACAAAAGTTCTGCGTCACGGTCCATGTGGATCGCTGTGTGCGCGCGCTCGGCGGTGCTGGCGCCATCGGGGCCCACAAGCATCACGTTAAGCAGGAAGCCACGCCCGTCTGCGGCCTTCGGCTCGGCCGGTGGTTGCATTCACGGCGAGCACCGCTGATCGCGGCCAGCCGCAAGAATCAAGAGTGACGCATGCCCCCGCCAGAAATTGAAGAGCTGATGTCGAAGCGCATCTGCAGCGATTGTGTGCGCGAAGAATTCCTTTCTGGGTTGATCGCGAAGGACGGCTTCGTTGCCGAGTGTGACTACTGCGGCGACGACACCGCGGCGACTTGGTCGGTCAAGGATCTCGCTGACGCCGTCGAGGCCGCGTTCAACGCGCACATGTTGCACACGCCAGAGAATCCGCCCGAGACCGAGCGTGCACTGTACGCCGACAAGGAACTGAACTTGACCTGGTATCGCGCCGGGCAAGAGACGGCCGACGCGATAGAGGACAGGGCCTCAATTCCCTCTGAGGCCGCCAGAGATGCGCAGGCGATCTTGGAGGACCGCCACAACGATGTCGACCTGGCAAGGATGGGCGCTGAGACTGCGTTCGCCGCTGATGCTTGCTACGAGGAAATGCCGACCGACGCTACAGAGTGGCATTGGGCCTGGGCGACGTTTGAGCATGCCCTGCTAACCGAAGCTCGATTCTTCAATGAAGCCGGCGCGGGATTGCTGACGCGTGTGTTCGGCGACATCGATCGATTGCGCTCGTTGCCGCGTCATCCCGTCGTGGTAACCGCCGGCCCTGGGCACAGGATCAACCACCTTTATCGCGCCCGCGTGTTCCAGGCGGACGCCAAGTTGGAGGAGGCGATCGGCCGACCTGACCTGCATGTCGGCTCGCCGCCAGCGCGCTTTGCAAATGCCGGTCGAATGAACGCCAAAGGAATATCGGTGTTCTACGG
>NZ_DATCRY010000197.1:0-8454 GCF_036568765.1 Dyella sp.
GACCGACCAGTGTCTGCACATGACCGGTCGCGGCTGAAGCCGCTCCCACAGGAATGCTGTAGGAACGGCTTCAGCCACGACCGGTGATGCCGTGCCCTGCATTCTTAATGCAATCCTTTCACCAGCACATCGAGCAACTGCTCATTCCGATCCAGGCTGTGCTCCCAATACATCACACCACCCAGCCCATGCGCCTTGACGTAAGCAGCCTTGAGCGCGAGCGACTGGGGATCTTCATAGCTGATAAAGGTACGCGTCTGCGCATTCCATAGATAAGGCGCTTGCGCCTTGTCGTCCCAATAGCGCACGAAGCCCTGCTTGCCGATATAGCCGGCCAGCAGCTCTTGCCACGACGGCGCGCCGACGAACTTTTCATAGGGCTGTTGCACGCCGCGGTGCTCCGGGGTGACGCCACCGAATGCACGGCCGTAGAACGCCACGCCTACATTGAGCTTCTTGGGCGGTACACCAGCGGCGAGGAACTGCTTGATTGCCTTGTCCGCCGATCGATCGCTGGCCGGCGCCAGCGCCGACAGATACAGCCCAGCATGATGGCCTGTTGTCGACGTCAGGCTCGTATGGAAGTCGTAGGTCATCAGGTTGAACCAATCCAGTGACCGCGAAACACGCTTCAACTCGATGCCGGCGACAAACTCGCTATCGGCCGCCGCGATGGTCAGCAGATAGTGCTTGCCGTCGTGTGCCTTGCCGAGCCGATCCAGCGCACCGCGCAGGTTTTCCAGCAGCAGACTGAAATTGCGCCGATCCTCCGGTCGATGGCTGATGCCCGGTCCAGGCAGGGTCGGATATTCCCAATCCAGGTCGACGCCGTCCAGGTCGTAACGCTCGATCATGGCCACAGCGCTGGCGCTGAAGCGTGTGCGCGAGGCGTCGTCCAGCGCCGCCTCCGAGAAATGTCCGGCGCCCCAGCCTCCTACGGAAAGTACGATGCGCAGCTGAGCATTGCGCTTGCGCAAAGCGACCAGATCCCCCAGCGTCGTGGGTGCCGTGGGATTTTCCAGTACCACTTCGCCCTGAGGACTGACTTGCGCGAACGCGAAGTTGATCACATCGAGCTTCTCGGGGCTGATCCCCGGCAGCGGCCGTCCCGAGCCGACGTAACCCACGATGCGGTAAGCCCCCGCACCCCATACCGCCGGCGCCAACACCAGCAATGCCACCAGCAAGACCCTACGAATCAACCCGCTATACCTCATGAGATCCCCCGCGAGCCGACAGCTCGACGCCGATATTGTTCCGACTGGAAAGCAACCACTATACTTCCGCGACTAATCTCCATGTACCAGCCGGAATCGTGGGAATGATCTTGATGACTCGACTGCAAGTGCTTGGCCTGACCATGGCCGTAACCCTCCTTGCCACCGCCGGTGCGCATGCGGAGGGAGACAAGGCCGCCGGACGTAAGCTCGTCTATACCTGCAACGGCTGCCATGGCGTGGAGGGATACAGCAACGCCTATCCGCAGTATCCGGTACCGAAAATTGCCGGCCAGAACCAGCAGTTCATCGTCAATGCGCTGCATGAGTACAAATCGGGCGAACGCAATCACCCGACCATGACGGCTCAGGCACAGAGTCTGTCCGACAAGGACATCGACGATATCGCCGCCTATCTCTCCAGCCTGGCCAAGTAAGCCGTCAAGGATTCCTCCGCATGAAACGTACGCTCACCCTGCTTTCATTCGGCGCCGCCCTGGCGTTCGCTTCCACCCAGTTGCTGGCTTCGGGCAACCCCGATGCGGGCAAGCAAAAAGCCGCCGCGTGCTTCGCCTGTCACGGTGCCGACGGCAATGCCGTCGATCCGCAGTACCCGCGCCTGGCCGGCCAATACAACATGTATCTGCAGCAGGCGCTGCATGAGTACAAGACCGGCCAGCGCTCCAACGCGATCATGAAGGGCTTTGTCGCGACGCTTTCCGATCAGGATATCGAAGATGTCGCGGCATACTTCTCCAGCCTGCCGACCAAGCTCGATACGCTGCATGGGCATATCCAGGGCGATAAGCAGTGAAGGTGTGAGGCAGGCAGCCCGCTTTGCAGGCTGTGAGGAGTGAGGTCGGCCGCTGGCGCGGCCTATAAGGGGAAAGCGTCCAGGCCCACCGGCTCCTGCTTTTCTCTCCTCACTCCTGACAGTGCGCGATCTCGCAATTACCCGAGCGCCGACTGCCCCTCGGCCTTCTTGTAGTATGGATTGCTGCCGCCGGCGTGATCTGTGGCATCGCGCACCTCGGTGATTTCCGGCACGCGTTCGCGCAGGGTCTTTTCCACGCCCTGCTTGAGCGTGACGTCAACCATGCCGCAGCCATGACAGCCACCGCCGAATTGCAGAATCACCACACCGTCAGCGTCGATTTCAAGCAGGCTGACGCGTCCGCCATGCGAGGCGATCTTCGGGTTGACCTCTGCCTCAAGCACGTAACGCACACGCTCGACCAATCCCGCTTCGGCACCGGGTAGCTCGCCCTTGATGCGCGGCGCGCGGATATTGAGTTGCCCACCGGTGGCATTAGGTTCGTAGTCGATGCTGGCACCATCCAGCCACGTCGCGCTGGCGCCGTCGATATGAAACTCGAAGCCTTCGCATTCAACCGTCCACTCCTGGCCGGTCAGTTCGTTGCGTTCGCAGAATTCCAGCTCGCAGTTGGCAGCGGGCGTGCCCGGCTGGGTCACGCTGAGGCGAATACCGAGGCCTTCGATGCCTTGGTTGGAAAGCAAGCGGCGAAAATGTTGTTGCGCGCGCTCGGAAATCTCGATCATGTTGACTCCGGATGATCTTGCTGCCGCCGGGAAACGTGGCGGCCGAAACAGCACCATTTTAGTACTGTTTTGCATTGCGTGCATAAATTTCGCTTCATGCGACATTTAGCGGTGCGGTTCTTTACACTTGCTTTCCCGTTCAAGGAGTTCCATGCATGTCCGACCTCGCCAGCCAGCACTGCCAGCCGCGCAAAGGCGCCGAACATGCGCTCGATCGCGCGCGCATCGACGAACTGCTCAAGCAGTTGCCAGGTTGGACAGTCACCGCCGATGGCAAGGCCATCGTCAAGGACTTCAAGTTCGCCGATTTTCATCGCACGTTGGGCTTTATCAATGCAATCGGCTTCATGGCCAATCATGAAGATCATCACCCGGATATCGTGGCGGGCTACGGCCATTGCCACCTGCTTTGGTCGACTCACGACGTCGGCGGCTTGTCGTTGAACGATTTCATCTGTGCCGCCCGCGTCGAGGCGCTATTGGCCCGCTGAGCATGCCCCAACTCCTGCGGCGTACTGCCTGGACCGCCAGCTTCGTGCTGGCGGTGGCTGTGCTGTTCTGGGCCATGGCTGCCCTCGCCGCCTGGATGACCCGCATCGAGTTGCGAGAGCAGGCACAACAACGCCTTGCCGCCTTGCACGCGGGCTTGCCTCTCTGGAGCTGGTCGCCACGCCAGCCGAATGACCTGATCGCAGGCCACGCCTTTGGCAAAGCGCATTTACTCACCGGCATTGAAGGCGTGGACAGCGTCAGCGGCAACGGTTCGGCTTTCGAACTGGGTTTGCCCCTGGGCCAGTCGATCGACTTGCGGCATTGGCCGGTACTGCGCATCCGCGCCAAGAGCAGTTCCCCTGGGCAGCTCGGCCTGAGCTGGGAAACGGCCGCGCCAGCGCGTTGCCAGATCGCCGACGCCGCCTCCCTGAGCCCAGTCGCCACCGACATCGTCATCGACCTGCGTCAGCTGCAAGCCCAAAACGCCGGCACTGCGCCGGCCGACTGCTCGCTACCGCAAGCCGCAACGGCACTCCGTTTACGACCGACGATTCCCGCGGGCGCCTCCTGGCTACTGAAAGAAGTCGCAGTGATCGCCGTGCCACCGGTCGCGCCCCCCAGTCAGACCAGTCTGGTGCTCGGCGGCGATTCGGTGGACGCACGCCGGCACTACGATCGCTGGATGTCCGACGCTGCCGTGCCGCTCGTGCGCCTGCCCATGACAGTTCCCGCCGAGGATCTGCTTGCGCTACGCGATCGCATCCTCGCGCGCCAGCCAGGGGCCGTGCTCGCTCCGGACAGCACGCCGCTCATTCCACATCTGCGCACGGCGCTACCGCCATGGCTAGGTTGGGCGCTATGCGCGCTATACCTAGCCTGGCTACTGGTGGCGGCGCAATATCGCGCGCCCGAATGGATAGCCCTGCTGCTGATCCTGCTCGGCCCGCTCTGGCTTATCGTCGGCCTGCAGTGGCAACTGCGCCCATCGGTTCCCGCCCTGACCAGCTTTCTGGGCGCACTGGCGTTTGCAGCATGGCGGGAATGGCAACGTCCAGGGGGCGTCGTCGCGTGGCACTGGTTCGGCCAAGGGTTTCGGTCATGGCTGCTGCCACTGGCCCTGGTGGCGGTCGCTTACGGCTTAGTCATCGCTTTCGGCCATGGCCGCCTCAAGCCCTTGCCTTGGCGGCATGTCCTCCTTTACTTAGCCTGGGCCAGCTTGCAGCAGTGGCTGATCCTCGTCGCAGTGATGGGGCGCTGGGAGCGCTGGCGCTGGCCGGCCGCTGTCTGCGTGGCTGCTGCCGCCACGGTATTCGCCCTCCTGCACACGCCCAACGGCCTGCTGATGCAGCTATGCCTCGCAGCAGAGCTGTACTGGGCCTGGTGCTTCATACATACGCGGTCGCTGGCGCCGATCGCCCTGGCACATGCGGCGGCGGCGCTCATCGTCGAAGCCGGGTTGACCGGGCCGTTGTTGCGGTCGCTGGAAATCAGTGGGCGCTTTTTTCTTTGAGGTGCCATAGGCGGGCACCTCGCAAACGGCTATCGCCGTGGACTTCGAAATACCTCGATCTTCGTCGTCGCTCCGGCGTACGCCGTGGCTTAGCGCCTTTCGATCCGAACGAAAGGCTCTGACGGCAGGAGGCCTCAATCGCCGCGGAGCCTGCCTACAGGCCCTTTCGTGGCAAGCACATCCAGGAAGTTCTTCAAGTCTTGCGGCAGGGGCGCCGAGAACGAGTAAGCGCGCCCGCCCACTTCGAAACTCATATGCGAGGCATGCAGGAACAGGCGGTTAAGGCCCCAGGCCTTGAAGCGCTTGTTGGCTTCACGGTCGCCGTACTTGGCGTCGCCGGCAAGCGGATGGCCGATATGCTGGGCATGCACGCGGATCTGATGCGTGCGACCTGTACCCAAGGTCGCTTGCATCAGCCGGGCGCCGGGGTATTGCTCCATCTCACGGAAAAACGTCAACGATGGCTTACCGTTATCGGCGACTCTTACCATGCGTTCTCCACCCTGGAGCACCGATTTGGCCAAGGGCGCGTTGACATCGAATTTGGCCTTCGACGGATGCCCGACCATCAGGCACAGGTACTGCTTGGTCACGGTGTTAGCGCGGATTTCCTCCTGCAGTCCGGTCAACCCGGCCCGAGTCCGGGCAAACACCAGCACGCCGCTCGTGTCGCGGTCGAGGCGATGAACCAGCTCCAGGTGTTCGTTCGGCCGCGCCGCCCGCATCAGCTCGATCGCTCCGTGACTGACCCCGCTGCCGCCATGACTGGCAATGCCGGCCGGCTTGTCGATCACCACGAAATGGCGATCCTCGAAGATGACTGTCTCAGCCAACTCCGCGACCATCCCTTCGGGGGGGCCTTGGTCTGCCGGACGCTCGGCCACCCGTACCGGCGGGATGCGCAACATATCGCCCTCGGCCAGACGGGTGTCTGGCTTGGCTCGCTTGCCGTTGACACGCACCTGACCGGTACGCAGCAGGCGATAGATCATGCTCTTGGGCACGCCCTTGAGCAGGGTCAGGAGCGCATTATCGATACGCTGACCGTCCCGCTCGGGGCCGACCTGGACTTGACGCACACCGTGAGGAGCGTCGTGGGAAGTTACCGTTTGCATTGAAAAAAACCTGACGAGATAGGATACTCGACCGGCGCTGCGCCCCGTCCAGCCAGATGGCTTGAAAGGATGGGGCGGCCAGCCCGCCCGCGACGCCGGCGAGGATAGCGCTGGCCGCCTACTTGGCAGCCGGTCGCTGCTCCCTTTCATCGTAACGGTTCGGGTTGCCGTTTGTCCGGTATCTCAGGGGTACTTTGGACTTTCGAGCGTAGCCGAAAGAATCACCCCCGGAGCCAGAAAGGGTTCCGTCACAAGCTGCTTACCGCAGCGGCGCGATCCCCGGCAGGCCGCCTCCACGGCGCCACCGCGGCACGCGACGAGCGGCAGGCCGAGGAAAAATTACAATGAAGCGTATGTTGATCAACGCAACTCAGCGTGAGGAGTTGCGTGTGGCCATCGTCGATGGTCAAACCCTTTACGATCTCGATATCGAAATTCCGTCCCGCGAGCAGAAAAAAGCCAATATTTACAAGGGCCGGATCACTCGCGTTGAAGCTTCGCTCGAAGCTTGCTTCGTGGACTATGGTGCCGAGCGCCACGGCTTCCTGCCACTGAAGGAAATCGCCCGCGAGTACTTCACGCCGGGGCTGGACCCCAACCGTTCGAATATCCGCGACCTGCTCAAGGAAGGTCAGGAGATCGTCGTCCAGGTCGAGAAGGAAGAACGCGGTAACAAGGGTGCGGCACTGACGACCTTCATCAGCCTGGCCGGCCGGTATATGGTGCTGATGCCCAACAACCCGAAGGCCGGTGGCGTTTCGCGCCGGATCGAGGGCGAAGACCGTCAGGCCCTGAAGGAAGCCCTCGAGCATCTGACGGTACCGGACGATGTCGGACTGATCGTGCGCACCGCCGGCATGGGCCGTGACGCCGAAGAACTGCAGTGGGATCTCGACTACCTGCTGCAACTGTGGCGGGCGATCTCCCAGGCGGCCAGTGCCCAGAAGGCCCCGTTCCTGATCTACCAGGAATCGAAGCTGTTCATCCGCGCCTTGCGCGACTACCTGCGTAACGATATCGGCGAGATCCTGATCGACGAGGAATCGCTCTACAGCGATGCCCGCGAGTTCATGCAGCAGGTCATGCCCAACGCCCTGCGCAAGCTCAAGCTGTACCGCGACGAGACCCCGCTGTTCTCGCGCTACCAGATCGAAACGCAGATCGAGAGTGCTTTCGAGCGTAGCGTCCGCCTGCCGTCCGGCGGCTCGATCGTGATCGACCAGACCGAAGCACTGACCGCCATCGACATCAACTCGTCCAAGGCGACCAAGGGCAGCGACATTGAGGAAACCGCGTTCAACACCAACTGCGAAGCAGCGGTGGAGATCGCCCGTCAATTGCGGATCCGCGATGCCGGCGGCCTGATCGTGATCGATTTCATCGATATGGACAGCCCCAAGCACCAGCGCGAGGTCGAGGAGCGCCTCAAGGAGGCCCTCAAGCTGGATCGTGCGCGCGTGCAGATCGGCCGCATTTCGCGTTTCGGGTTGCTCGAGATGTCACGCCAGCGTCTGCGCCCGAGCCTGGGCGAAGCGACCCAGATCGTTTGCCCACGCTGCGAAGGCCATGGCCATATCCGCGGCGTGGAATCGCTGTCGCTGTCGACCCTGCGCCTGATCGAAGAGCACGCAATGAAGGACAACACCGGCCAGGTGCTGGTGCAGGCTCCGCCGAGCGTGGCCAACTTCATGCTCAACGAGAAGCGCGCCAGCGTGGTCGAAATCGAACTGCGCAACAAGGTGCACGTCGTCATCGTTGCCGACGACAAACTCGAAACGCCGCATATCGAGATCCAGCGTATCCGTGAAGCGGAGATGGGCGAGCACAGCAAGCCCAGCTACGAGCGCCTGACCGCCGTGGAAGCGACGGCCCTCCCGAAGATGGGCCAGATGCTCGGCAGCAGCGAACAGCCGGCAGTCAGTGGCATCGTGCCGGCATCGCCGGCACCGATGCGCGAGGAAACCGCGGCCGCGCCGCAGCCGGCCAAAGCTGCCCCGCAGTCCTCAGCAACGGCTCCTGCAGCAAAAGGCGGCTTGATGGGATGGTTGCGCGGCCTGTTTGGCAGCGACGCACCCGTGGCGCAGGCGCCGGCAGCCGTCCCGGCCCCTTCGTCGCGCAGCGAAACGCGGAATGCCGAAGCACGCGGCAACCGACGCGACGAACGCAACCGGGCCCAAGGTAGCCGCCAGGGGCAACAGCCCCGGCGTGAGCAGGCCCAGAAAGGTGGCGGCACGCAGCAACAGGGCGGTAGCAAAGCGCAAAACACCACACAGGGCCAACCGAACCCACAGCAGCGGCAGCGCAACGAGGCCCGGCAACAGCAAGCCACGAACAAGCCGCAGGACGGTGGCCGACCTGAGCGCCAGCCCAAGCAGCAGCCCGCGCAAGAAACCGTGCAACAGGGCAACGAGCGTCGGCAGCAAGGACAGCCGCAGGCACAACAGCCCAAAGCCGAGCGTCAGCCACGCCAGCAACCACCTGTGGCGGCAGCGGCTGTAACGTCGGCCGAAGCTCCCACAATCGATAAGGAACTCCCAGTGGGCACCGTTGCGGTTACCAC
>NZ_DATCRY010000198.1:0-22717 GCF_036568765.1 Dyella sp.
CCTATGCGCCTCTGGGCGTGCTGGTAGCGATGATCTTCGTCGGTTTCCCGTTCGTGGTGCGCACGCTGCAACCCGTACTCGAGTCGCTTGAGCACGACGTCGAAGAAGCGGCGATGAGTCTCGGCGCAAGCCGTGCGCAAACCTTCTTCCGGGTGATCCTGCCCGTGCTGGTGCCGACCTTGCTGACGGGCTTCGCCCTGGCGCTGGCGCGAGCCGTCGGCGAATACGGTTCGGTGATTTTCATCGCGGGGAATATCCCCAAGCGTTCGGAAATCGCGCCGCTGCTGATCGTGCAGAAACTGGAGCAGTTCGACTACGCCGGCGCCGCGGCGCTCAGTGTCGTGATGCTGGCCTTCTCGCTCTTGCTGCTGCTGGCAGTATCGCGGTTGCAGCGTTGGAGCCAGCGCTGGACGGAGATGCGCCGATGAAGGGAAGCAGCCGACCGGTCGCCTGGCCTCGCAAGTTGACGCATGCCTTGCTGATCGCTATTGCCGTGGCCTTCCTCGTGCTTTTCTTGCTGCTTCCGCTGGCGACGGTGTTTTACGAAGCACTGCTCCAAGGCATGCGCGCGTATACGCGCGCACTGGCCCAGCCCGAGGCGCTGGAATCGATGCAGCTGACCTTGCTGGTGGCAGCGATCGCGGTTCCGCTGAACCTGGTCTTCGGCGTGGCCGCCGCATGGGCGATGGCGCGCTTCGCCTTTCCGGGCAAAGCGTTGCTGGGCGCCTTCATCGACCTGCCGTTTTCGGTTTCGCCGGTGATCTCCGGCCTGGTCTATGTGCTGCTCTTCGGCGCGCACGGCTGGTTCGGCGCCTGGCTGGACCGGCACGATATCGAAGTGATCTTCGCCGTGCCCGGCCTGGTGCTGGCAACGATCTTCGTGACCCTGCCGTTCGTCGCGCGCGAGCTGATTCCGCTGATGCAGGCGCAAGGGGCGGAAGAAGAAGAGGCCGCGCGCGTATTGGGCGCCAATGGCTGGCAGATGTTCTTCCGCGTTACCTTGCCGAATATCCGCTGGGCCCTGCTTTATGGCGTACTCCTGTGCAATGCGCGCGCGATGGGCGAATTCGGCGCGGTCTCGGTGGTCTCCGGGCACATCCTTGGCCTGACCACGACCATGCCGCTGGAGGTGGAAGTGCTTTACAACGAATACGATTATGTCGGCGCTTTTGCCGTCGCCTCGCTGCTGGCGATGTTGGCGTTGCTGACGCTAGGGCTCAAAACCCTGCTCGAATGGCGCTATGGCGATCAGATAGCGACGCCGGGCACGGCGAGGCATTGACGATGACGCTGAAACTTTCGCACCTGAATCGTCGCTTCCCGGGCCTGGCCGCCCTGGACGATGTCAGCCTCGACATCGAACAAGGCGAATTCCTTGCCTTGCTCGGCCCGTCCGGTTCGGGCAAGACCACCTTGTTGCGGATCCTGGCCGGGCTCGATTACCCGGAAAGCGGCAGCGTCACGCAGGACGACCGCGATCTCCTGAAAATTCCACCGCGCCAGCGCCGGGTGGGATTGGTATTTCAGCACTATGCGTTGTTCCGCCATATGACGGTGGCGGAGAACGTCGCCTTCGGACTGCGCGTGCGACCGCTACGCACGCGGCCGTCTCGCCGGGAGATCGCCGAGCGGGTGGAGCGGTTGCTCAAGCGCGTGCACCTCGACGGGCTTGGCGAACGCTACCCGGCGCAGTTGTCCGGCGGCCAGCGCCAGCGCGTGGCACTGGCGCGCGCTCTGGCGGTGGAACCGGACCTGCTCCTGCTCGACGAACCCTTCGGCGCACTCGATGCGCAGGTACGCATCTCGCTGCGCCGGTGGTTACGTCACCTGCACGAAGAATTGGGGCTGACTACGGTCTTTGTTACCCACGACCAGGAAGAAGCGCTGGAGCTGGCCGATCGCATCGCTGTGATGAATAACGGCCGGATCGAGCAGGTCGGCACACCGGAGGCGATCTATCAGCAGCCGGCCACGCCGTTCGTGTGCGAGTTCATCGGCAAGGTCAACAAGCTGCCAGCCGAGCGACGCGCGACGCAATGGCTGTGCGGACAACTGGAGCTTTGCGACGATCCCTGGGAAGGGCGCTACGAGCGCGCGGTGGCTTATGTGCGACCGGAGCATCTCGTGCTGATGTCCGCCAGCGAAGGCAACGCGTGGCAAGCTCGCCTGCAGCATATTTTCCCAGCCGGCAGCGTGACGCACCTGGAGCTGCATCTGGACGAACCGGCGCATGAGCTCGAAGCCGATGTCGCCAGCGACAGCCTGACTCGCCTGGGCCTGCACCAGCGCAAGTCGCTCAGCGTACGGCCGCGCGTATGCACGTTGTTTCCGCTCGACGCGGAAGGACGGGCGCATGCCGGCGAGCGCATCATGCTCCGCTGGGACGATATCGCCGCCTGATCGTCCATGGACTGTCCGCGCGATCGTCCGCGGACAGTCGCCGCGATGCTTCGATGGCTCTGCTGCGCCATTTTCCGCTGGCACGATTTCTGCTGCACCCAGGCACCACGCACACTGCGCCCAGGGGGCTCCCACCATGAAACTCCGTTTTGCCCTGCCTTTCGTTCTGACGCTGCCTTTTGCGCTGTCGCATGCGGCGGACACCGACGATCTGACCCAGACCGTGACGAAGCTCGATGCCGCGGTGTTCGATGCTTACAACCGTTGTGACCTGAAAACGTTCGGCGATTATTTCTCCAACGACGTGGAGTTCTTCCATGACAAGGCCGGGCTGATGACCTCGCGGGAGGCAGTCGTCGAGGCCACGCGCAAATTCATCTGCGGAAAAGTCCGGCGCGAGCTGGTGACCGGCACGCTGGAGGTCTATCCGATCAAGGATTATGGCGCGATGGAGGTGGGTGAGCACCGGTTCTGCGATATCCACACCCATAAATGCCAGGGCAAAGGGAAATTCCTGAATATCTGGCGCCATCAGAATGGTGTGTGGCAGATGACGCGAGTGGTCAGTTACGACCATCAGGAAATTCGATAGATATAGCCAGTACCGAGGCAAATAGTTGCCCCTCTCCTGCAAGCAGGAGAGGGTGTTCGCACCTCCCCTGGTTGCAGGAGGAGGCTGGGAGAGGTGGAAGCTTGCCTCAGTCTTCCACTGCGTCGTTCAACGCTTCATCGGCAATCTCACCGAAGCGCAAACGATTCCCGAACGGATCGATTACCTGCATCGTCCGCAATCGCGGCGGCATGACCTCGATACCCGGGCGCATGTTGCCGTAGTTCTTTGCCTGAAGCTCGCGGTGAAAGGCATCGAGCCCCTTCATCGAAACATACGTGACGCCGCCGGGCGAACCATCGCCGTGATGCTCGCTCAAGTGCAGGACCAGCTTGCCGCGCGAGATCTGCGTGTATAGCGGACTGTCGCCATCGGACTCGTCGAGTTTGTCTTCCCAGTCCAGCTTGAAGCCCAGGAAATCCAGATAGAACTCGCTTGCCTTGGCGCGTGAAAAGATGCGCACGACCGGCACCGCATAACGCAAGCGGATGCCGGCGGCCATATCGTCGCTGCGCCGCTCCGCCAACGCGATGCGCGCGGCCAGGGTGTTCCAGTCTTTATAACCAAACTGACCGGCAACAAGCTCCAGGCATTCGCCATGGCTGAGCTGGACCGACTTCTCGGCCAACCGGACGCGAAGCTGCTTGGCCATGGCCTTGGCTTCGAGATAAGTACGCATGATGAAACCTCCGTTCTCAATGGCGAACGAACTTGCTGCATCGGTGCCTGCATTGCCGATCCGTTCGCCTGGACGAAGGTATCGATAGTTACTCCGGATACATTCACCGCTCCCTCGGAAAGGGTGCAGGCGGCAGGCTGTATCGGCCTTGGAATCGCATGATAGCGAAGTAAACGCCGGAAGCAAGCATCGACCGAGTGTGACGCTTCGATGTAATGATTTGGACGTCCAAACGATTTGTGCGCAAGGATGTCACGGTAATGTCCGCTTAACTGTAATAGCTTGCGACTAGTCTCTGCGAACTAAGGAGTCTGCGGCGCCAAGGGGGAGCCGCGGCTAGTACCCGTATGCATGGCTGACGTGCCATGAGTGACCGATCGCCATCGCGGCGCCGTCGGCGATGGCTTGCGCCCGTAAGGCTCCTGTACCACCCCACATCACCCGGAGCTTTCCACCTTGCGTACTTCCCTCATGTCACAGGCGATTCGTGTCGCCTTGTTAGCCGGCTTGGCTGCCGGCGTGATTCCGCAGGCCTTCGCGCAGCAGACGCCGGACACGTCCAAGGCCAATCCCAATACGTCCACCGACGACGGACAGACCCATCGCGAAGCCAAAAACCTCGATGGCGTCGTAGTCACCGCGCGCTCGGGCGTGGAAACCCGCACAAAAGCGCAAACCAGCTATTCGATAACGACCATCGATGAAGACCGCTTGCGCATGCAGGCACCGACGTCGGTCACCGAAGCGATGAAATCGGTGCCCGGCTTCTGGGTCGAAGCTTCCGGCGGCGAAGCCAGCGGCAATATTCGCGCACGCGGTATTCCAGTCGACGGCTTCGGTTCGGTGAACCTGCTCGAAGACGGCATTCCCGTGCAGCACGATCCGGCACTGGGCTATCTGAATGCCGACCAGGCCTTCCGCCTGGACGAAACGATCGAGCGCATCGAAGTCGTGCGCGGCGGTCCGTCCTCGGTTTTCTATTCCAATGCGCCGGCTGGTGCGATCAACTTTATTCCACGTCAGGTCGGCGATACGCCGGAAGGCATCTTCAAGTACACCATCGGCGACTACGGTCTCAACCGTGCCGACGTGTGGTACGGCACGCCCGTCGGCGACGGCTGGAAGCTTGGCGTGGGCGGTTTCTATCGCCTCGACGATGGCATTCGCGATCCGGGCTTCGATGCCGACAAGGGCGGCCAGTTCCGCGTCAACTTGTCCAAGGATTTCGAGCATGGTCGCTTCAGCGTCGACTACAAGCATCTGGATGACAAGGTCGCGCTATACCTGGGCATTCCGATGCGCACGACCGCGGACGGCAGCATCCGTGCGGTGCCCGGTTTCGATGGCAATTTCGGCACGCTCGCCGGCCCCGAGACCGAACACGTATTGATGAAAGAGGGCGACGGCAGCCTCTACAACTTCGACAATAGCGATGGTACCCAGGTCAAGCGCGATCAGCTCACGCTGAAGTTCGATTACGACCTGGGCGCGGACTGGAAGCTTGCCGAGTCGGTCCGTTACGACGATACGCGCACGCAACGCAATGGCATGTTCCCGAACACACTGGAGAGTGCCGATACTTTCCTGGCTTCCGCCAAGCAATATCTGCCGGCCGGCGCGACCGGGCTGCAGTTGCGCTATGTGGATAACCCTTCGCAGGTATTCAACAATGCCAACCAGAACGGCAACGGCCTGGTCGTGATCGGCGGCCTGCGCGGCGTGACCATGCCGGTGAAGGAGTTGATCAACGACACACGGCTGATGCGCAAGTTCGAGTTCGGCGACCAGACCCATGACGTCACGTTCGGCTACTACTACGCACGCTTCGACCAGGCGTTCAGCCGCTACTCCTCCACCGTGCTGCTCGATACCCAGGACAATGCGCGCCTGCTCGATCTGGTGGCCGTCAACGCTGCCGGCCAGCCGGTTTCCACGCTGACCGACCATGGCATCTACCGCTACGGCTACGAATGGGAGAACGCGAGCGGCATCTCCACCACCAATGCGTTCTACCTGTCCGACGAATGGCAGGTGACCGACAAGCTGCGTATCGATGCCGGCGCGCGCTGGGAACAGGTCAACACGCGCGGTAACACCGAACTGAAGCAGACGGTAAACCTGGGTACGCTGGCAACCTCGCAGATCCTCACCGGTACCGGTCAGTTCGTGCCGTGGGACCACACCTTCAGCAAGCTTGGCTGGACGCTCGGCGCCAACTACCAGTTCACCGACCGTACGGGCGTGTTCGCTCGCTGGACGCCGACTTTCCGCCTGCCCAACCTGAGCACCTATATCACCAGCCCTACCGCGGTACCGGTGACACAGACGATGAAGCTGGGCGAGATCGGCTACAAGTACACCGATCGCCATCTCGATCTGTATGCCACGGCTTTTTATACCAAGTACAACAACGTGACCTTCAGCAACTACGTGTTCGACCCGAATTCGGGTGCGTCTACGGTGCAGCAGGGTTATGCCGATACCAAGACCACTGGCCTGGAGCTGGAGGGCACATGGTTCCCGGTCGACTGGTTCGATGTGCAAGTCACCGGTACCTTCCAGGATCCCGAGTACAAGGGCCTGCGCTACACCGAGATCGTCAACGGTGCGCCGGTGTTGCGCGACTTCGTCGACAACCAGCTGATCCGCGTGCCGAAGACCAGCTATCGCATCGTGCCGGGCGTCAACTTGCTCAACGGCAAGCTGCGCCTGCAGTTGGCCTACGAGTACGAGGGTGCGCGCTATGTCGATACGGCCAACTCGGTGCGGTTGCCGTCGTATGACGTGTTGAGCGCCAGCGCGCGTTACGACGTCTCGCCGGACTACTCGCTGTACTTCTACGTGGACAACATCACCAACTCCGAAGGCCTCACCGAAGGCAATCCGCGCGCCGGCGAGCTGCAGAGCGCCGATGCGGGTGCGAACACGTTCATCGCGCGTCCGATCCTCGGCCGTGCATACCGTGCCGCCATCATGTACCGCTTCTGAGGCCCCAACGCGGCCGGTGCCGTCGGCGCCGGCCGCGACATTCGTCATGAAGAATCGAATCGCCTATCGTTTAGCGATCGCCGCGCTGGCGATCTGCGCCCTGCTCCTGGGCATCGTCTTTCCTGCCTTCGCCAATGACGCGCCGGACCGGGTCCTGCACGGCACATTGGACGGCAAGGACAACCACACCTATCGCACCCTGCCCTTCGACGTACCTGCCGGCACCACGCGCATTACCGTGCAGTTCGAGTACACCGGCCACGACGAAGAGCACACCACGATCGATCTCGGCCTGTTGGGCCCGGATGGCCTCCGCGGCTGGAGCGGCGGCAGCAAACATGTGTTTACGGTCGCGGCGACCGACGCCACGCCGTCCTACCTGCCCGGTCCCATCCATCCTGGGCTCTGGAAGGTTCTGCTGGGCGTTCCCAATATCCGCGCGACCAGTCACAGCACCTATCAGGCCAAGATCTGGTTCGGCCATGCCGACGACCCGGCCTGGTTGCCGGCGGTACTGCATCCGCCTTTGCGTAACGAGCCGGGCTGGTATCGCGGCGACCTGCACATGCATACCACGCATAGCGACGGTAGTTGCAAGAGCCAGAGCGGGCAAAAGGTCCCGTGTCCCTTGTTCTTTACCGTACAAGGCGCGGCCGAGCGCGACCTGGATTTCATCGCGATTACCGATCACAACACGGTTTCGCATGCCAACGCCATGTTGGAGCTGCAACCTTACTTCGATCGGCTGCTGCTGATTCCCGGCCGCGAAGTCACCACCTTCAGCGGACATGCCAACCTGTTCGGCACCACAGCACCGGTGGATTTCCGTGTCGGCAGCAAGGACGTGCCGGACTGGAATGCCTTATTGCATGCCATCGCGCCCCTGGGTGGACTGATCTCGATCAACCACGCCATTCGACCCAGCGGCGAGCCCTGCATGGGCTGCGGCTGGACGGCCGATCCGCCAGCCGATATGCATCTGATCCAGGCGATCGAAATCGTCAATGGAGGCGACGCCGGCACACCGTATTCCGCCGTGCCGTTCTGGGAGCAACAGTTGGCCAAAGGCATCCGTCTGACGGGCATTGGCGGCAGCGATAATCACAATGCGTTCCAGGATGCTCCGGGCATCGGCTCCAACCCCACGGGCATTCCGACTACCGTGGTGCACGCGCAGGCATTATCGATGCCGGCCATTCTCGATGGCGTTCGCGCTGGCGAAGTCTTTATTGACGTCCAGGGTAGCCGTGACCGGTTGCTCGAGTTTACCGGGCGCGTCGATGCACAAGTGGCCGCGATGGGCGGGACGCTGCAAGCACCGTCCGGTCGGACCATCGATTTCGACGTGCATGTCGCGCATGCCGCCGATACGGGCATGCAGGTATTCGTCGATGGCAAGCATCGGCCTGAATACGATGTCACGATCGCTGATGCCGATCAGCGTCGATCGTTCCGATGGGCCGCCGACGGCCAACCGCATTGGCTGCGGATCGAAGTCCATGACGTGGCCGGCAAACCTTTGTTGATCGGCAATCCGATCTATGTGAACTTTGCACAAGCACATAACTGAACCTGCGCGCGGAACACGCTGAAGCAGACTTCGGCGCTCCGCACCTGCGCAAGCCTTTCCCCCGGCTCTGCCGGGGGAGCGTTGAGTGAGGGGGTAACCCCGCACGAAAAAGCAATGCAGCACTTTGCGTTAGGCCGCATGCCTTCGCCGATAGTCCGCAGGCGTAATCCCGACATGCCGCCGAAATGCGCGCCGCAACGTATCGGCATCGGCAAAACCGCAAAGCGCCGCCACTTGCTTGGGCGCAGCATGCCCCTCTTCCAACAAGCGGCAAGCCGCCGCGACGCGCGACGATTCCACCCATGCGGCCGGCGTCATCCCGACCTCGCTGCGGAACAACCGTGCGAAATGACGCGGACTCAAGCCGGCACGCATGGCAAGCGACGGCACACTATGATCCTCGGCAGGGTGCGCGGCGACCCAACGCTGCACTTCCTGCAAAGCCGACCGCCCGGCAGGTGCGGCTTCGCCATGCCGGCTAAAGGACATCTGGCCGCCGGGACGGCGAAAGAACATCACCAGTTGCGCAGCCACGGCGCGCGCCAGCTCGTGGCCGTGATCCTCTTCGACCAGGGCGAGCGCCAGATCCATCCCCGCGGTCACTCCGGCCGCAGTTCGCAGTTTGCCATCCCGCACATAGATGGCGTCGGCATCCACGCTGGCCGCCGGATAATCGCGCGCCAGGCGCTCGGCCTCCGCCCAGTGCGTGGCGACGCGACGGCCATCGAGCAGACCGGCCGCGCCGAGCAAATAGGCGCCGCTGCATACCGAGCCGTAGCGCCGCGCGCTCCGTGCATGCCGGCGCAACCAATCGCGCAGTGGCGGCGGCGGATGCAATTCGGCCGCATGCGGCGCGCCCGCGACGAGCAGGGTATCGAAGCGAGCATCGTCATCGCGCCCGGCAACGCCATCCGGCGCCAGCCTTATCCCCGCCGAACAGCGCAACTCTCCGGCGCGCGAGGCAAGCAGCAACGGCCGGTACAGCGCCTGCCCGGACCGCGCATTCGCTTCGGCAAAGACGTCCAGCGGACCGGCGACATCTAATAGCTGCACGCCAGGTACCGCAAGAATGGCTATGGAACGGGACTGGGCCATGTTCGCCTCCTGTGGCTGACTTAGCCGGCAAATGGCAGAAATAGACGGATTACGTCGATTGAGGACAGGATAGCACGAGCCTAGCCTGTGCTTACCGATTCCCGAGGAGTTCCTGCCATGAGTCTTTCCATCGAAGGCGTACGTATTCCCGATACCGCGCTGGCCCGTGAGATCACGGAGCTGGTCCGCGACACCGAGTCGCCTCTGCTGTTTCATCATTCCAGCCGCGTGTACTACTTCGGCGCGCTGGCCGGCACGCATTGCGGCCTGGCGTTCGATGCCGAGCTGCTCTATGCCGGCGCGATGTTTCACGACATGGGCCTGACCTCGCAGCACAGCAGCGCCACCGAGCGCTTCGAAGTAGACGGTGCCAATGTCGCACGCGACTTCCTGCGCGCACACGGCATCGCGCAAAGCGATATCGACACTGTATGGACAGCGATCGCGCTGCACACCACGCCTGGCATTCCCCGGCACATGCATCCGGTCATCGCGTTAGTAACCGCTGGCGTGGAGATGGATGTGCTCGGCCTGGCCTACGATCGATACAGCGACGCCGAGCGCGAAGCCATCGTGCGCGCGCATCCGCGCAGCGAGCATTTCAAGGAAGACATCATCCAGACGTTCTACAACGGCATCCGGCACAAGCCGGAAACGACCTTCGGCAACGTCAAGGGCGACGTACTCGCCGATAAGGATGCGCATTTTGTGCGCGGCAACTTCTGCTACGCGATACGCCACTCGCCCTGGGCAGGCTAGACCGATGCGCGCAGGTCAGTCCCACAGGCCCGCGCGATGCTGGTCGGCCTGCGCGCTCTGCAGGCGCAACAAACCGCGGTAGGCACCATATTCGCCACTGTTGTAGTAAGCGCTGGCGCCATCGGCCAACGCCCATGTCGCCATCGTGGTCTGTCCGTTGCCGTAGGACAAACGCTGCGGCGAGGTCCGGCCGAACATGGACTTGAGCACACGGAAGTCCCCCGTCTCCCCGTTAGAGCCATGCGTATAGGCCGCGACACTCACCACGCGGCCCTGCTTCAGCGCCACCATCACCAGGGCGCCGTCCATGAAATCGGGGCGATCGGTGCGCGGCACATGCACCTGGATATAGCCGTCGGCCGGCATGGGGGCCGGGCGCGGCGCGCCATCGACCCATTGATAACAGAAGGCATCCTCGGCCGGCAGGTAATCGTGCTGACGCATCGAGCATTCCTGCACACGTAGTGGCTGTCCGAGCGCGATGCCGAAAAGACCCTGTGCCATAGCGGTACCTGCCCAGAGGCTCGACAGGAGCGCAGCGATGGAGGAAATCGATTTCATCGTCGCCTCGGAAGACTTAGCTGGTTGCAGATACTAACGCGGCGCCACGGCGATTACCTGTGACGCAGGGCACCCTGGCGCGGCACCGTCGGTGCACGAGCCAACGCCCATACGTCGATGCGCCGCACCCCGACGCGTCGGAGCGTAGATGCGCATTCGGCCAGCGTCGCCCCCGTCGTCATCACATCATCGAGGATCGCCACATGGTTCGGCCAGGCAAAGCGCGATGGCACGTCGAAGGCGTTGCGCACGTTGCTGCGACGCGCGGACGCATCGAGTTCGGTCTGCGGCGCGCTTTCCCGCGTCCGCCGCAAGATATCGCTGCGCACCGGCACATCCAAGGCTCGCGCCAATGGCTTGGCCAACTCCCACGCCTGATTGTATCCGCGCTCGCGCAAGCGCCGTCGGTGCAGCGGCACGGGCACGATCAGGTCCGGTCGAACGGATGGTGAAGCATCGCGCCAAAGCGTCGCGAGTGCGCGTCCACAGGCGAGATCCCCTGAAAACTTCAAGCGCGTCGCCAATGCGTCGAGCGGCCACGCATACACAAACGGCACCCAAGCGGCGTCCCAGGGTGGCAGCCGACGCAGACAACGGCCGCACAGTTCGGTAGGAACCACCAAGGGCAATGCGCAACGCGCGCAGCAAACGGCGTTTCGTGGCAGGTCGGCGATACATCCCTCGCACAGATCGATGCCTTCGCTTCCCTCGTCACCGCACAATAGGCAACGCCAAGGCATGCCCAGATGCAAGATCCGTTGCAGATAACCGTACGCATCCATGCGTTGTCGTTTTCTCCACGTTAGCCCTGCGGTGGCTTGAACAAGGCCGCATCGATGATCGACCACAGGTGAACGATCCAGCCCAGCCAGAACACCCAGAGGATGCCCGCGAGCACGAACATCACCAGGGCCTTGAGGAAACGCCCTTGCACCAACTGGCCAAGGCCAGGGATGAAAAAGCTGCAAATGGCGGCGAGCACATTGCCCGCGCTGCCTTGTCCGGTGCTCATGATTCCGTTCCTTGACGATGTACCGCGGTCATCTTAAGGCCCTGTTTGCCCAAAACCCATCCGTCTCACGCTGCTTACCTGCTCCAGCTTGCGTAGGGCAGCATCCAGGTTGCCGCGCGCCCTGGCTTCGAAACGCCCAGCCATCCAGGGAGTTACGTAAACGGCTGGGCGATCCAGAAACCGGCGCAGCACCTCGGCGCGCTTTGCGCGATACAGCGGCTCGGGCACCCAGCGGTATTCCCGCCGTATCTGGCGTTCGTACTCGTCAAAGCGCGATGGTTCGGCACCGAGAATGGCCAGATCGATATCCACCAGCAAACGGGCATCCGTTTTATCGGGGCTCGCGTCATGGACTGTCGCCATGACAAGTGCGTGCATTCGCTGTATCGCTTCGGCTTCGATCTGCGCTTGCTGGGCAGCCTGGGTCAGCCACGCAGCGCTAGCTGCTTCGTTGTCCTTGCGACGCGGCCAATAAATCGCGTCGTGGAACCATAGTGCGAGCGCCAGTTCGTGCGGGCGCTCGGCATGGCTTTGCATGTCGGCCAGTTGCGCGAGGCACTCTTCGAGGTGTTGCCTGGTGTGATAGGCCCGATGCCGCTCGGCATAACGTTCGAGGAGAGCATCGTGTAATGCCTCAGGCGCAGGCCGTCTCCAGCTCGCCCACAAAGCATGCCAATGGGTGGCACCGGTGTGACCGTCAGGGTCGATGGAGACACTCATGCTTGCCGCCCCCCTTTCCTTGCCGTTTTGCGCACCGCGTCGCTGGCCGCCGGCTCCGCATCGATATAGCGTTCCACCCAGGCTTCGGCCATGCCGGCGGCAAAGCCGACCGGCACGACCTGGCGCGCATTGCTCGCAAGTGCGAACACGCCTTCGACGTAGGCGAGCAGACCGGCGGCAAGATGGTCGAGCTTGCGTACTTGCTTGCCGCGCTCCACCAGGCGGGCGCGCAGCAACTTGCGCAGCAATGCGATCTCCGCCGTTACTGCGCGCTGGTAGACCTCGCGCACGTCCGGGTCGCGCACGGCCTCGGCACCGATCATGACCCAGGCAGCCACAGCATCCGGATTGGCGTCGCCGCCATAACCGAGGCGTGCATCGATATAGGCTGCCAGGCGCTCCCGCGCATCCCTCGCGCCTGTCTCGCGGTTGGCATAACGCTGGCGTGCATGGCCCGCCAGTTGCTCGACCAGCGCAACCAGGATCTCGCGCTTGTCGTGGAAGTGGTAGTGGATCAGGCCTGGCGCCAGCCCTGCCGCTTTGGCAATCGCCTGTACGGTCGCGCCGGCATAGCCCTGGACTGCCATGGCGCGCAACAGCCCTTCGACGATTTCATGCCGGCGAACTTCGGTGTTTGGCTTGCGTGGCATATCGGCCCCTATCCCTTAATTTGGTTATACACCCAAATAATGCTTGACGACCAGATCTACCCGGGCATAGGCTGAGCATAACTTGGTTGATCGACCAATCTATGGAGATGCCATGGCCGTCGGCACGACCTTGTGCCTGGAGCATCCGCTTCCGGAAACGTTCGGCGCCTGCCTGTTGTGGCATGGCTTTCTCACCCCGGACGAGTGCACGGCGCTCATCGCCGATGCGGAGCAGCACGGCTTCCAGCGCGCCGATCTGGACTATCCCCCGTCCTACCGCGACAACGATCGGCAGGTGCGCGACGATCCCGATATGGCCGATCGTCTCTGGCATCGCCTGCGGCAGGCGCTTCCACAGCTCGGCAAGGCGGGAATATCTGGCTGGGAGCCGATCGGCATCAACGAGCGCCTGCGTCTTTGTCGTTACGGACCGGGCCAACAGTTTCGTATCCATCGCGATGGCGTGCATCACCGCGACCCGCACTGCCGCTCCGCACTCACGTTCATGGTGTATCTCACCGATGGCGCCGAATTCGACGGTGGCGATACCCTGTTCTTTGCTGGGGGTCCCGGGCGACCTGGCGATCCGGTCGCACGTATCCGACCACGACGCGGCAGTCTGATCCTGTTCGATCACGATATTTGGCATGCAGGCGATATCGTCACTCGTGGCAGCAAACATATTCTGCGCAGCGACGTGCTCTATCATCGTAAAGACGGCGACGCGGTGGTGTCCGCCCAGCATCTGGGCTACGTCTGGACGCTGCTGAAACTAGCCGATGGCCGCATCGCCAGCGCGGGACGGGACACGGCTATCCGCCTCTGGGACAGCAACGGCGACCATCGGGGCTGTCTGCAAGGACATCGCCAATCCGTGCTTGGCCTCGCCGAAATTCGGCCCGGCTTGCTCGCCTCGGTTTCGCGCGACCGCTCCTTGCGACTGTGGGATGTGGCGAGGCAAGCATGCATCCACGAGGCTACAGCGCACGAAGCTGCCGCACTGTGCGTGGCAGCCCTTCCGGGGCGAGAACTTGTTGCCACCGGCGGCGCCGATGCGCGCATCCATGTCTGGTCCGAGCGAGGACAGCGTCTGTGTACCTGTGCCGGTCATGACGGTTGGATATGGGCGCTGGCGTGCTGCACGCCCGGTCGGCTATTCAGCGCTTCCGAAGATGGCATGGTCAAATGCTGGGAGCTTGACGATAGCCGGTGCCTGGGAACCTGGCCCGGCGAGGTTCCGCTCCGATCGATCGACGCGCACCTTCTCCCCGACGGGTCGACACGGTTGGCCGTAGGCGACGCCGATGGCTGGATACGTCTCGGAATCTTTCGGGATGGCTGCTTTCAGGAGACGAGGAGGATCAAAGCGCATACCGCCGCGATCCGGCGCGTGCGCTTCTTTACCGACGGCACCCTGGCCACCTGCGGCGAAGACGGGGCTTTGCGACAATGGGACAGCCCGTCGCTGCGGCTACGCACCGAAGACGTACGGGAGCCGTTCGTCACCGATGTACTCGAACTGGACCGGCATGGTTGGCTGTCCAGCGCTTACGACGGCGCATTGCGGTATCACCGCCCCCTGCGATCCGCGACCGAGCCTCGTCAACTCACGATGCTCAATTCAGGTTGACAAGCCAATGAGGGCTGTCAGACTGTCGCGTTTCCGCCGTCCCCCTGGAGCCGCCATGTCCGCAGCCGCCCTTCGCCACGACTGGACCCGCGACGAAGTCGCCGCACTGTTCGCCCTGCCATTCAACGAACTGCTTTTTCGGGCGCATGGCGTGCACCGCGAACATCACGATCCGAACGCCGTACAGGTCTCGACCTTACTGTCGATCAAGACCGGCGGTTGCCCGGAAGACTGCGCCTATTGCCCGCAGGCGGCGCGCTACGACACCGGCGTGCAGGCACAGAAGTTGATGAGCGTGGAAGCCGTGCTGGAACGTGCGCAGGCAGCGAAAAACGCAGGCGCCAGCCGTTTCTGCATGGGCGCCGCCTGGCGCAGTCCGAAAGACCGCGATGTCGCCAAGGTCGCCGAAATCGTTTCGGCGGTCAAAGGACTGGGCCTGGAAACCTGCGCCACGCTGGGCATGCTCAGTGGCGAACAGGCCGGCACGCTCAAGGCCGCCGGTCTGGATTACTACAACCACAACCTGGATACCGCGCCGGAGTTCTATGGCGAGATCATCCACACGCGGCAGTACCAGGACCGCCTGGATACCTTGGAGCATGTGCGTGAAGCCGGCTTGAAGACCTGTTGCGGCGGTATTGTCGGCATGGGCGAAACCAGCGGCCAGCGCGCCGGCTTGCTGCAAACCCTGGCGAACTTGCCCGAGCACCCCGAGTCGGTGCCGATCAACCAGCTGGTACAGGTCAAGGGCACACCGCTGGACGGCACGCAGGCGCTCGATCCGTTCGAATTTGTGCGCACCATTGCGGTGGCACGCATTCTGATGCCCAAGTCGATGGTGCGCTTGTCCGCCGGCCGCCAGGACATGGACGACGCCGTACAAGCACTCTGCTTCTTCGCGGGCGCCAATTCGATCTTCTACGGCGAGAAACTGCTGACCACCGGCAACCCCGACGTAGAACACGACCGGGAGCTATTTAAGCGGTTGAACCTGCATCCGCTTGAGATCGTGGAGACTTCGAGCACGGTGCACGCCGACATTCTCGAGCATTGCGCCGCCTGAGAAGCGCCCGATGCGCGACGATGTGCTTGCCCGACTCGCCCGGAATACGGCTGCGCGCGAGCGTGAGCGAATGCACCGCCGGGTGCGCGACATCGAGCGCATCGACGGTCCTTACGTGTGGTCGAACGACAGACGCTTGCTGTCGTTCTGTAGCAACGACTATCTGGGTTTGTCGCAACATCCGACGGTTGTGGCGGCCTTGCGCAGTGCCGATGTCGCCGGCAGCGGCTCGGCACACCTGATCTGCGGCCATCGCCGTGAACATGCGGCACTGGAAGAAGCGCTGGCCGAATGGACAGGACGCGAGCGCGCACTGTTGTTCTCTACCGGCTACATGGCCAATCTCGGCAGCCTGCAAGCGCTGCTTGGCGAAGGCGATCTGTGCGTGCAGGACAAGCTCAACCATGCCTGTCTGCTCGACGGCGCGGCGCTCAGCGGCGCCACGCTCGTGCGCTACGTCCATGCCGATGTGGACAGCGCGGCGCGACAATTGCGTACCCATGTCGGTGCGTCGGCGCTGCTTGCGACGGACGGCGTTTTCAGCATGGACGGAGACACCGCACCGCTCGAGGCGCTAGCGCAGCTATGCACCGCCGAACAGGCCATGCTGATGGTCGACGACGCACACGGGCTGGGCGTCGTCGGGCCGCAAGGCGCCGGCAGCGTAGCCGCGGCAGGATTGGACCCGTGCCAGGCCCCCGTGCTGATGGCGACACTGGGCAAGGCACTGGGATGTTTCGGCGCCTTTGTCGCCGGGTCGTCGGACCTTATCGACGGCCTGACACAGTTCGCACGCCCTTATATCTATACGACAGCCATGCCGCCGGCCCTGGCTGCCACAGCCCTGGCCGCGGTCGGAATCGTGCGCAAGGAATCGTGGCGCCGCGAGCGCTTGATGTCGCTGATTGCGCGGTTTCGTGCCGGTGCCGCACAACTCGGCCTGCCCTTGATGCCTTCGTCGACGGCGATCCAGCCCTTGTTGCTCGGCGATACGGCAGCCGCCCTGGACCTGGCCGAACGCCTCGAACGGCAGGGCATCCTGGTCACGGCGATCCGCCCCCCAACGGTGCCCAAGGGCAAGGCAAGGCTGCGGATTACGCTCTCGGCTCTCCACGAGGAGGCCCAGATCGACCGCCTGCTCGACGCTCTGGCCGACGGAAAGCCTGCAACTCTTCTATAATGTCTGGCTAGACAAGCCTTTTCCTTCCATGTCGATCGTCAACCTCTCGGCCTATCGCTTCGTCAGCCTGGACGACCTCCCGGCGCTGCGGGAGCGTGTGCTCGCGCAATGCGAAGCACTGTCCCTGAAGGGGACGATCCTGCTGGCACCGGAAGGCATCAACCTGTTCCTGGCCGGTCCGCGCGATGCCGTCGACAGCTTCATGGACTGGCTGCGCGAAGACTCGCGTTTCGCTGGCCTGACACCGAAAGAATCGGTGTCCGATGCAGTGCCGTTCGGGCGCATGCGCGTGCGCCTGAAAAAAGAAATCATCACCATGCGCATGCCGGCGATCCGGCCCGAGCATGCACGTGCGCCGGCTGTAACGCCACAAACCCTGCGCCGCTGGCTCGATGACGGTCACGATGACGCGGGGCGCGAGGTAGTCTTGCTCGACACGCGCAACGATTACGAAACCGACGTCGGTCTGTTCGAGCATGCCGTCGATTATCGCCTGAGGAGCTTTACCGGTTTCCCGGAGGCCATCGCCGCCGATCGCGAACGCTACGCCGGCAAGACGGTGGTCTCTTATTGCACGGGCGGCATCCGTTGCGAAAAGGCCGTGCTGCACATGCAGGACATCGGCATGGAGCACGTGTACCAGCTCGAAGGCGGAATACTGAAGTACTTCGAGGAAACCGACGGCGCGCATTGGCGCGGCGACTGTTTCGTCTTCGACGAGCGTGGCGCGGTGGATCCGCAACTCGCTCCCGCACCGGTCCTGCCCGAAAGCGACGACGCATGAACTTGTATATCGATCGCCAAGGCAGCGGCCCGATTCCGCTGGTATTGCTGCACGGCTGGGCCATGCACGGGGGAGTGTTCGAAAACCTGGCCAACGCCTTGCGTGAACGCTGCACGCTCTACATCGTCGATCTGCCTGGCCACGGTTACTCGCACGACAGCACACTGCCGCTCGAACCGCAGGCCTGCGCGGCGGCGATTGCCGAAGCCACACCGCCTGCCGTCTGGGTCGGCTGGTCATTGGGCGGATTGATCGCGCAGCAGGCCGCACTGAGCCTGCCGCAGGTGCGCGCACTGGGCGTGCTGTGCTCGACGCCAAAGTTCTCGCGCGGCGCGGACTGGCCTTACGGCAGCGAGCCGACGTTGGTGCGCCAGCTCGCCACCGACCTGGAGACCGACTATCACGCCACCATCGAGCGCTTCCTCGCATTGGAGGCGATGGGAAGCCCCGATCCGCGCGGCGAGCTGCGCCATCTACGCTCGCTGGTGTTCGCCCGTGGCGAACCCGACCTGCGCATCTTGCAAGAGGGCATCCGCATCCTGGACCGGACGGACCTGCGTGGCGACATTCCTTCGTTGTCGTCGTTGCCGAGCGCCTGGATCAGCGGACGTCGCGATCGCCTGGCGTCGTCGGCAGCAATGCAGTGGACCGCGCAACAGTGCGGCGGCCGCTTCACCGAAATCGAGCATGCGGGGCACGCGCCATTCTTCGGCTATGCCGACGCTGTCGTCGCCGCGTTGACGCCATTGCTGGAGTCTTTCCGTGAGTGACGCCTTCCACCTCGATCGCCTCAAGGTACGGCGCAGCTTCGGCCGCGCGGCGGCGACCTATGAACAACACGACGCCTTGCAGCAGGAGGTCCAGCAGCTACTGCTCGATCGGCTGGACTTCTACTTGGGCGACGCCGAGCGGGTACTCGACGTCGGTGCGGGTACCGGACGCGGCAGCGCGCTGCTGAAGAAGCGTTACGCCAAGGCGCAAGTCATCGCCATCGACCTGGCCTTGCCGATGCTGCGTGCGGCCAAGCAACACATGGGCTGGTTCAAGCCGTTCGTGCGCGTGTGCGCCGAGGCTACCGCGCTGCCCGTCCCCGATCACAGCGTGGATGTGCTGCACTCGAACCTCTGCTTCCAGTGGATCGATGACCTGCCGGCGCTGTTCGGCGAGTGCGTTCGCGTGCTCAAGCCCGGTGGCCTGCTGGTGTTCTCCACCTTCGGGCCGGATACGCTCAAGGAGCTTCGCGCTGCCTGGGCCAGCGCCGACGTGCAACCGCATGTCAGCCGCTTTCTGGATATGCACGACCTCGGCGACGCGATGATTGCCGCGGGCCTGCGCGATCCGGTGCTGGATGTGGATCGCTTCACCCTGACCTATAGCGAGCCCCGTATGCTGCTCAAGGAGCTCAAGGGATTGGGCGCCACCAACGCCGATAGCACGCGCGAGCGTGGCCTGCTCGGCAAGCAGCACTACCGGCGGATGCTCGACGCCTATGAGCGCATGCGCGTCGACGGGCGCATTCCCGCCACTTGGGAAGTCGTGACTGCCCACGCGTGGGGACCGCCGCCGGGGCAATCGCGTCGCGCAGCCGGTGGTGGGGAGATCGCAAGCTTTTCCGTTGACAGTCTGCGTGGCTCGCGGCGTCGCTGAAAGCCCCGCCCCCCCTATCCGCCGCTACATACCTCTCGATTAAATTAAATTTCATGGATGTCCAAACGTCGATACGTCCGCGAAACAATGACTGGTTTGTGTAAAGCGCATAGCGCGACTTCTCGAAGTCATAAAAGCTTCATCCTCGAATGACAGCATTCGCATCTTCTTAACACCCTGCGCGCCTTTACCGACGGTCGGTAAACGGCGTATCGGCAATTTTTAGGAAGGGGAATTGCGTGTTGCAGAAGACTGTTCTCGCCTTGGCCTTGGGCCTGGCGCTGTCGACGGCTGTCCAGGCGAATGACGGCACTCCGGATAACTCCGATACCACGACGGCAGCCGCAAATGGGCAGCCGAACGCGGATCAGGCGACCAACCTCGATGCCGTTTCCGTCGTCGGTAGCGGCGAGTCGCGCCAGGTACAGCGCATTACTCCGAAGAATCAGGACGTATTGCCGCCAGGCACCAGCCTGCAGAAAGTGCTGAACATCCTGCCGGGCGTAAATGCGCAGTCGATCGATGCGCTCGGTGCCAACGAGCAGTCGATGACACTGAGCCTGCGAGGCTTCAACTCCACGCGCCTGGGCTATACGCTCGACGGCATGCCGCTGGGCGATAGCGCCTACAACAACTACAACGGCCTGAGCATCAATCGCGCGTTGATTTCCGAGAACATGGCCGGTGCCGAGATCGCCGAAGGTATCGGTAATCTGGGCACACCCTCGACCAGCGACCTGGGCGGCACTATCGCCTATACATCGAACGATCCGCTCAAGGAAATGGGCGGTCGCTTCAATCAGACCTTCGGCAGCGACATGAATCGCCGTACCTTCGCCCGCTTCGACACAGGCGATTATCACGGCTTCTCGATGTACCTGTCCGGCGCACGCACGACATCGGACTTGTGGAACGACCAGTCCGCGTACAACAAGTCGACCACCAAGCAGTTCAACGGCAAGGCCGTCTACCAGTTCGACGGCGGTCGCATTACCGCTTTCGCCGACACATCGCGCACCTCACAGGCCGACGATTTCTATCTGTCCAAGAGCGAACTCGCGCGTGGGCTTGGCTGGGACTGGGGCGGCTATGCACCGAACTTCCAGAAGGCGCTGAGCCGCGCTTACTGCAATACCGGCAGCTTCAACGCCAAGCTGTGCGACAAGACCGGCCCTGATCAGGATGCCGATGGCGCCTTCACTGGCGGCCAGATCCTGCGTAACGACGACCTTTATTATCTGGCTGGCGATTTCTTCCCGAGCGACACGGTAACGCTGCATGCGCAGGTGTACCACCATGAAGACGCCGGTTCGGGCAACAACTGGAACAGCGGCAGCTTCTCCAATCCGGGCACGCCCGATCAGCTTCCGCTGATCATTCGCGAGACGCTGTATACGATCAACCGCACTGGCGCGATCTTCAATGCCAGCTGGGATATCGGTATCAATCACATCGAAGGCGGCGTCTGGTACGAGCACAACGTTTCCAGCGCTTCGCGCTACAACTACACCGACGTTACCGGCCCGCGCGACATCAGCAGCTTCCAGAACGGTCAGCCCGATGTAGGCACGTTCGACCAGCGCACTGTGTGGGAAACCCGTCAGGCTTATTTGCAAGACACCATTCGCCTGATGGAAGACCGCCTGTCGATCGACTTCGGCGTAAAGAGCCCGCACGTGACTTCCGATGCAACGGCGCTGCCGGGCATCGCCAAGACACCCATCTCGCCAACCTCCAGCGCCCAGTTCGCTACGGGCAACCTGTCGGCCAGCCGCGCGTTCCTGCCGGGTCTGGGCGCCCACTACAACCTGGGCGACGGTCAGGAAGTATTCGCCAGCTACGCCGAGAACATCGCCATGTTCCAGGGCGGTTTCAAGCTGGGCCCGCAAGCGGTCAGTCAGGCCACCTGGGACCAGCAGCAGACGCTCGTGCCGGAAGAATCGCATACGCTCGAAGCCGGTTATCGCGTGGTCCAGTCCGACTTCCAGGCCTCGGCCGCGATCTACAAGGTGGGCTTCGATAATCGCCTGCTTCAGTACAACCCCTGCAACTCCCGCCAGCCGGTCGGTCCGGGCTGCGGTAACAAGTTCTACAACGTCGGCGGCGTGGACAGCCACGGCGTCGAGCTGACCTTCCTGTGGACGCCTAGCGAACACTGGCGCTGGTATAACTCGGCCTCGTACAACCGCTCGACCTACGACAGCGACTATGTGCAGGCCGGCGTGCTTGAGCCGACCAAGGGCAAGATCCAAGTGGATACGCCGACCAAGCTGCTGGCCAGCGAAATCACCTACAGCTACGGTCCGTGGTTCGCGACGCTGCGTGGCAAGTACACCGGCAAGCGGTATTACACCTACACCAACGACCAGGGCTTCGGCGGCTTCACCACTTTCGATTTCTCCACGGGCTACGACTTCGGTGCGGTCGCTTTCGCCAAGGATGTGCGCGTCCTGCTCAATGTCACCAACCTGACCAACAAGCGCTACGCTGCCAACTTCGATAACAGCGTGTTCGCACCGACCGACCCGACCGGCTCGATTTATGTGTTCCACGCCTCTGCGCCGATCCAGGCGTTCGGTACGCTGGACATTCGCTTCTGATATTGGGGTTTTGAGGCGCCTGCGTGGCGCCTCTTTTTTTCGCCGTTCCGGCCCTGGCCGGAACGGTCGGTCATGGTCGATTCGATTCGGAGGCCTTGCATGAAGCAGCTCGCCCGTCCGCTGGCTTTAGCTTGTCTGCTTGGCGCGATGCCGGCCCATGCCGGTATCGATATCCTCACACCGCATGTCATCGCCGACGATGCGCCACGCACCGTCACGCTTGGCGGGCGCGATTATGTGAATCAAGGCTTGGTCGGCAGCGGTCGTCTTGCCGCCGGGACTGTGGATTTCCTTGGCGACACGCTCGGCTCGTTCTCGTCGCTGGCGATTGCCCAGGGCAGTTGGAAACGCGTGGGCGACCATTACGAGGCGCTGCTATGGACCTTGCCCGACCGTGGACGCAACGATCCCGGCGAAGGCTTGTTCTACGACTATGCCGCCCGGCTGCACCGATACCGCCTCTGGTTCAGACCTTACACGGGTTCTGCGCTTCCGGCCGATGCGCATTCGCAGCATCAAGTACGCATCGTTCCCGACGGCGGCCTTGTATTGACCGATTTTCGCGGACAGCGCTTTACGGGCGCCGATCCGGCTACCGGCATGCTCACCGAGCGAGGCATCGAGTTGCCGTCGCCGCATACCGGTACAGGCGCCGGCAAAGTATCGATCGATGCCGAATCGCTGCAGTTCGCCCGCGACGGTCATTTCTATATTGGCGACGAGTATGCCGCCAATGTGTATTACTTCGATGCCAAGGGGCGGTTGCGCG
>NZ_DATCRY010000199.1:0-16240 GCF_036568765.1 Dyella sp.
GACACCAAACGAACGGGCCGACCCGGTTGGGAGGCTCTGTGGCATGGCTGGGCTCGCCTGCAAGAACGCATGGAAGGCTATCTGCTCGCTAAGCAGATAGCCACCAAGATGTGATCAAGAGACAGGGCTTTGCCGGGGGAGAGGGTTGGGGTGAGGGGGGCTCTTAGCCCATCCTCACCACTCGGCAATGCTGCCATCCGCATGCCGCCATAGCGGATTGCGCCAATCCTTCGTTGCCTGGCGACTGCGCTCGATCACCAGCGCTTCGTCGATCTCCACGCCCAGGCCGGGCTTGTCGAACGGTTTCATGTGGCCTTGTTCCAGCGTGAACGCTTCCTTGTTCACGACGTAGTCGAGCAGCTCGCCATCCTTGTTGTAGTGAATGCCCATGCTCTGTTCCTGCAGCGCGGCATTCCATGAGATGAAATCCACATGCAGGCACGCGGCCAACGCGATAGGGCCGAGCGGGCAGTGCGGCGCCAGCGCGACGTCATAGGCCTCGGCCATCGCGGCAATCTTCATGCATTCGGTAATGCCGCCGGCGTGCGAAAGATCCGGCTGCAGGATCGAGATGCCGCCGTTTTCCAGTACGCGCTTGAATTCGAAGCGCGAGAACATGCGCTCGCCCGCGGCCAGCGGAATATGCGTGCCTGCGGCCAGACGCGGGTAGTACTCGGATTGTTCGGCCAGCACGGGCTCTTCGATGAAAAGCGGGCGGAACGGTTCAAGCTCTTTGATCAGCACCTTGGCCATCGGCGCGGAGACGCGGCCATGGAAATCGAGGCCGAACTCGATGCTGTTGCCGAACGCTTCTCGGATTTCCGCCACGTTTGCTACTGCGGCATCCACCGTGCGTGCCGAGTCGATAATACCCAGCTCCTCGCAACCGTTGAGCTTGAAGGTATCGAAGCCCAGTTCGAGGCGCTGGCGGATCTGCGCGATGATATCGGCCGGCCGATCGCCGCCGACCCAGCAATAGGTCTTCATGCGATCGCGCACGCGTCCGCCAAGCAGCTCATAGACCGGCGCACCATGCACCTTGCCCTTGATGTCCCACAGCGCCTGATCGATGCCGGCGATGGCGCTCATGAACACCGCGCCGCCACGATAAAAGCCGCCGCGATACATGGCTTGCCAGAGATCGTTGATGCGTGCGGGATCCTGTCCGATCACCAATTCGCTCAGTTCGTGGACCGCCGCTTCGACAGTGCGCGCACGGCCTTCGACGACCGGCTCTCCCCAGCCGACGACACCTTCGTCCGTCTCGACCTTCAGGAACATCCAGCGTGGCGGTACGCGGTAGGTAGTGAGCTTGGTGATCTTCATGCGTGATGTTGGCGATAGGCTTGGATGAAGGCGTCGGCACGCCGGTGTGTTTGTTCGGGCGACTGGCCGGGCTTGTAGAGGTCGCCGCCCAGGCCGGCACCCTGGCAGCCGGCATCGAGAAAGGCTCCCAGATTTTCCGGTGTCACGCCACCCACGGCCAGTAACGGCACCTCGGGAGGCAGGACGGCTCGGATTGCCTTGACATAGGCCGGACCGAACGCGCTGGAAGGGAACAGCTTGAGCGATTGCGCACCGGCCCGCAATGCGGCGAAGGCTTCGCTCGGCGTAGCGAAGCCGATGGCAGTATAGAGTCCACGCTCGCGGCTGCGGCCGATGACCGCCGCATCGGTATTGGGGGTGACGATAAGCCTGCCGCCAAGATCGGCTACCCGATCGGCATCGTCAGCCGTCAGCACGGTGCCTGCACCGATAAGTGCCTGCGCGCCGTATTCTCGGACCGCATCGGCAATACTGCGATGCCAGTCCGGCGAGTTGAGCGGAATCTCGATGGCATCGAATCCGGCATCGATCAGCACGTGCACGTGCGCCAGCGCCTCGTCCGGCCGGATGCCGCGGAGGATCGCCACCAGAGGAATTCGGGTAGGCCAGGTCATCGACATCACTCGTGATAAAGCTGGGAGCGGCCGCCATCGATCAGGATATCGGCAGCGTTGATGAAGCGCGCTTCGTCGCTGGCCAGGAACAGCGCGGTGTAGGCGACTTCTTCCGGTTCGCCGATGCGCTTGGTCGGCAGGATCTGCTCCTGCCGGCGACGCTCGGCAGCGGGATCGGGCGAGGCAGCGAAGCCCGCTTCGGCGATCGCGGTGAGGATCAGGCCCGGCGAAATCGAATTCACCCGGACACCCTGCGCCGCGTACTGGATGCCGAGCGCACGAGTCAGGCCGATCAGGCCGTGCTTGGCGACCGGATAGGGGAAACAGCCAGGAATGATCTTGTGGCCGTGTACCGAGGCGATGTTGACGATCGAACCGCGGCCGAGCTGGAGCATGTGCGGCAGTACGGCCTGCGCGCAGTTCCAGCCACCCTTGAGGTCCACCTCGAAGCAGCGCTGCCATTCGTCGTCGGAGAGCTTCAGCGGATCGTTGAACACGTTGATGCCGGCGTTGTTGATCAGGACGTCCGGCGGACCGAAGTGCTCCACCGTGGCATCCACCATGCGGCGAATGGCGGCCACGTCCGTGACATCGGCCTGGAACAGCATGGCGTTGTCCTCGCCGATCTCCGCGAGGGTCTGGCGCGCCTGAGCGTTGTCTTCGAGTACGTTGATCACCACACGCGCACCATGTTCGGCAAACAGGCGTGCGGTGGCTGCACCGATACCCTGGGCGGCACCCGTGACAATGGCAATCTTGCCGGCCAGGCGCGGCAGTGGGGTAGTGCGTGGATCGGGACGAGTGGCGGTCATGGACTTGTCGCTTTGTCAGAGGGTGGCGCCATAGCGGCCTTCGGGCAGGCCGCGTCCACGCGGCGCGGCCAGCGCGAAGGTCGCACCGTGCAGGGGGTTGGCAAGCGTTTCGGTCGTGTCGAGGCCGACGTGCGCCGAGGTAATGGCGAGTCTGTCGAGCCCAGGTCCCATAAAACTTATGCAACTGGGCTGGCTGACCGGCATATCGATAGTCAGGTCGACGCGGCCGTCGGGCGCATAGCGCACGATGCGTGACGCGCCCCACTCGGCGTTCCATACGAAACCGTCGGCATCGACGGTCGAACCATCGGGTGTGCCGAACTGAGCGGGGACCTCGGCAAACAAGTGGATGCGGTCCACTTCGCCGGTGGCTCCGTCGTAGTCGCAGGCCATGATGCGGCGGGTGGGCGTGTCGCAGAAGTACATCGTCCCGCCGTCCGGGCTGAAGCAGATACTGTTGGTGATCGCTGCCTTGGGCAGATCCAGCGTGCTCAAGCGACCGTCGGCACCGTAGCGATAGAACGAGGCGACAGGTTCGCCGCCACGCTCATTGATCGTGCCGAACACGAAGTTACCGTGGCGATCGCAGCGGCCATCGTTGGCGCGCGTGCCCGCCAGGTCTGGCTCGATATCCGCCAGCGGCGTCACTGTACCGTCGCGCAGATCCAGGCGCGCCAGTTGCTTCTCCAGTGCCAGCAGCAGGATCTCGGGCTCGGGTGTCGCCGCGAAGCAGCCCAGGCGCGAGGGGAGGTCCCAATGTCGCACGGTGCCGTCGGCCGGATCGTACTGCCACAGCCTGGAGGCCAGGATATCGGTCCAGCGCAGCACGTTGGCGCGCTCGTCCCAAGCCACACCTTCGCCGAGCGCGTGGCGCGTAGCGGTCAATGGCTCGATCTTCGGCATCAACGGGCCACCCGGCGGTTCTTCAGCTGATCGACCAGCACCGCGGCCAGCAGGATCGCGCCGCGCACCACGTACTGGTAGAACGTATCGATGTTCAACAGGTTCATCGCGTTCTGCACCGTGCCCATGATCAGCACGCCGACCAGCACGCCGCTGATCGTGGCGCGCCCGCCGGCCAGCGAGACACCGCCGAGCACGCAGGCGGAGATCACATCCAGTTCGAAACCTTCGCCCGCATTGGGCTGGCCGCTGGTGATGCGCGATGCGAGGATCACGCCGGCAAATGCGGCGATGGCGCCCTGGATCAGGAAGATCACGATCCGTGTACGATCTACCGCCACCCCGGCCAGGCGCACGGCCTCCGGATTGCCACCGATGGCCAGGGTGTTGCGGCCGTAAGCGGTCTTGTTGAGCATCACGCCGAAGACGACGAAGCAGGCCGCGGTGATCCACACCGGGATCGGCAGGCCGAACAGCATCTCGGTGCCGAGCACGTAGAACGCTTCGTTGGCGACACCGATCGCCTGTCCCTTGGAGGCGAGGAAGGCCAGTCCGCGCACGATCTCCATCATCGCCAGCGTGGTGATCAGCGCGTTGATCTTCAGCTTGGCGATGATCGCGCCGTTGATGAAACCGATCACCGCGCCGGCGGCCAGACTCACGACCATGCCAAGCAATACGCTGCCAGTGGCGTTGGCGACCATGGCGCAAAGCACGCCGGCAAAGGCGACCGTCGAGCCCACGGAAAGATCGAAGTCGCGCGAAGCCAGGCAGAACATCATCGTGCAGGCGACCATGCCGATCTGCGAGACCGACAAGGCAACGCTGACGATGTTGTCCCAGGAGAAGAAATACTGCACCGTGCCGCTGAGTACCGCGAACAGCGCGATGAAGATCAGGACGAGGCTGTAATCGTCAATGGCCGAACGCAGCCACGATGTGGCTTGTACCGGGCGCTCGGAAGAGGAAAGCGTGGGAGAAGTCTGTGACATGGGCAATCAGTTCCTGCGCAGATTCGCCGTGGCGGCGCCTTCGGGCAACGCACAGGCAAGGACGTTTTCTTCGTTGGCTTGCTCGCGGGCGAACTGGCCGGCAATGCGGCCGTTGCACATCGCTATGACGCGGTCGCAGATGCCAAGCACTTCGGGCAGCTCGCTAGACACCACTACGATCGCCACGCCGCGCTCGGCCAAGGCATAGAGCACGTTGTAGATTTCGTTCTTGGCGCCGACGTCGATGCCGCGGGTGGGTTCGTCGATAATCAGCACACGCAAATCGCCCTCGGCAAGCCAGCGCGCGAGGATCGCCTTCTGCTGATTGCCGCCGGAAAGCAGCCGGATCTCCTGCCGGCGACTGGGGGTGCGGATCGACAAACGCTTGATGAAGTCGTCGGCCGTCTGTGCTTCTTTGGCGTCGTCGACGAACAGCCCCGCGCGCAGGTGATTGCGGCGAGCGCTGATGTTGATGTTCTCGGCCACCGATCGCACGCCGACGATACCGTCTTCTTTGCGATCTTCCGGGCAAAACATCAGTCCTGCGCGGATCGAAGCACGGATATCGGTAGCCGGCAGGGGCTTGCCATCGACCTCGACGATGCCGCTGGCGCGACGGTCCGCGCCATAGACGACGCGCATGGTTTCACTGCGGCCTGCACCGACCAGGCCAAAGAAGCCGACGATCTCGCCTGCGCGCACCTCGAAATCCACGGGAGCCGGTACTTTGTAGCCGGTCACGCCGCGCACCGCCAGGCGAATAGCGCCGAGCTCGCGCGGCCGATAGCCGAAGATATCGTCGAGCTGACGTCCAACCATGCGCTGCACGAGCGTCTCGCGCGTGACACCTTGCAAGGTATCGAAGTCGGCAATCTTGCGGCCGTCGCGGAACACGGTGGCCGCGTCGCACAGCTCGAAGATCTCGTCCAGGCGATGGGAGATATAGATCATCGCCTTGCCCTGCGCGCGCAGGGCGCGTACCAGGCGGAACAGCACTTCGGTTTCGCGATGGGACAGCGAGCTGGTCGGTTCGTCCAGCGCGAGTATTTTCGCGTCACGCAGGATCGCCTTGCAGATCTCCACCATCTGGCGCTGGCCGATGGAAATGTTACGCATCTTCGCGCGCGGATCGAGATCGACGCCGAGCGCATCGAGCTTCTCGCGTGTCCATGCGAGCGCCTGCCGGCGCTGCACGAAACCCAGGCGTGTGGGTAGACGCCCGAGCAGCAGGTTCTCCATCACCGACAAATCGGGGACGTATTGCAGCTCCTGGTGGATGATCGCCACGCCCGCTTCGATCGCATCGGCGGCAGAGCGGAACTGGCGAGGTTCGCCGCCGATCACCAGGCGACCCTCGTCCGGTACGTATTCGCCGCCCAGGATCTTCATCGTGGTCGACTTGCCCGCACCGTTCTCGCCGAGCAAGCCATGCACGCTGCCGGCGTGCACGGCGAAGCTGACGTCAGTGAGGGCGCGGACGCCGGGGAACGACTTGCCGATCGATTCGAATTGCAGATACGGCGTGGCTTGCTGCTCGGCGCTCATCCTTGCCTCACAGTCCCATGGTCTTGCGTATGTCGCCGGCATTGTCGCGTGTGATCAGGCGACCGTCGGTCAGCGTGATCATCGGCGGCTCCTTGCCGTTCTTGATCCAGTCGTACATCTGCAGCGAGGTGTCGTAGCCGTGCCGCTTGGGGCTGATCAGGATCGAACCGAAGAACCCGGTCGGCTGTGGCTTGGCAAATTCGTTGAGGGCCGAATTGCTCCCGCCGATACCGACCCCGACCATGTTGGCCGCATTGATACCACGGCCCTCGGCTGCACGAACCGCACCGAGCACCGCCTCGTCGTTCATGCCGAAGGCCACCCAGTGCTTGAACTGCGGGTGCTGGGTGATCGCGATGCTGGCTGCATTGAAGGCATTCTCGGTATCGGACTTGGCCTGCGGCGCGTTGAAGATATTGGCCTTGGGCAGGCCACCGGCGATCAGCGCTTCGACCGCGCCGTCGGTACGGTCGCGCGCGGTGGGCAACTGGTCGAACGACACGCGCAATGCGCCGACTTCCGCCGGGTTCCAGCCGCGCGCTTTAATCTGCTCAGCCAGTGCCTGACCGACCTGCTTGCCGATATTGATTGCCGAGATGCCGGTATAGGGCACGCCTTCGATCGGCTTGCCGCTGCCGTCGACGAGGCGGTCGTCCACGGTCATCAGCTTGAGCCGATTGATGCGCGCCTTGGCAACGATCGACGGCCCGAGCTTCACGTCCGGGGCGCAGATGATGAAGCCCTGTGCGTGCTGCACTTTGAGGTTGTCGATGGCGTTGAGCACCTTGTCGCCGTTCTCCGCGCCGATCTTCACCAGCACGAAGCCCTTTTCCTTGGCCGCCTGTTCGGCGAAGCGCCATTCGTCGCGGAACCAGGGTTCTTCCGGCTGCTTGACTACGAAGCCGATCTTGACCGGGTCGTCCGCGAACGCGGGCGCGCTGGCCAGTGCGAGCGCAACGGCGGCGGCGCGGAAGATCTGGGTGAGTGTGCGATTCATCGTTCCCTCCTCAATGAAAACTCGGGTGGCCTCAGGCGCGCATGCGCTCGCCGGTGCCAAGCAAACCGCGTTCGCGCGCCACCGCGATAGCGCCACGGCCGGCAAGATCCGATTGCTGCTCGTCGTCCAGCATCGTGACCTGGCCGGAAAAGAAATCGTCGCCCTGTACCAGCAGGCCGATCGCCTCACGCAGAATCGGCTTGCCGCTGATGATGAAGCGCACGCCGGGCATGACTTCGATCGCGCTGGAATTCTTCAGCGTAAGCAGATCCGAGCCGAGTACTGCGCCGAGCAGGAAATTGGCGCGCGCGTTGGCGTCGTAGACGGTGAATTGATCGAGGATGCGCACACTGAAGCAGGCGCGTCCCAGGCCGATCTGTTTAGCCGAACGCGCTCCGGCCAGCAGCATTTCGGCATCGATGCGCTTGGCGAAGCCGCCGTCGAGCGAGCTGGCAAGAATCGTGTCGTGAGAGATTACATGCAGCAATTCGCCGGCCAGTGTAGTGACACAGCCGGTGATCTGCTGCTTGTCGTCGAGGCTGACGAATTTCGAATGCGAACCCGGCAGCACGATGACCGCCGGTTCTTTCAATTGCAGGCCTTCGATCAGGGCGAAGGTCTCGGTCTCTTCGCCGCGCATCATGTCCATCGCTTCGCTGTTATGCAGGCCGATATGATCGACCGCGTTGCGCACGCCGGGCACGAACCAGATCGGCCGCGACCAGACTTGCTCGATCGTCGCCGAGCGCATCGCACCGGCTAGCGCGGTCAGGCCGACCGGCGCCGTCACATGCGGGATCTCACACAGCCCCATGTTCGAGGTGATCATGCCCGAGGCGAGTACATGGTCCACGTCGTCGGCACCCAGCTCGCCCAGTTGCAGCGTTTCCTCCAGCGTCTCCCGCACGGCTGCCTCGAGCCGGGCGCGATTGCCGGTAATGGCGGTATCGCGGACGCCGACCTGGCGGGCGGCATGGGCGACGGCGACACCATCGCGCCATAAACAGACGCGGGTATTGGTCGTGCCGGTATCGATCGTAAGGATGTTCATGCGCGATGGGGCGATGGATTCCACTCGATTGTTGGCGGCAGCGCGCGACCCAGGCAAACTAGAAATTCACCAGGGTTCCCCTAAGTTTTTCTAAATGAGCTCGCAATGAAGCGCTCGCTACCCCTCAATGCGCTCCGCGTCTTCCAGGTTGCGGCGCAACATTTGAGCTTTACCAAAGCCTCCGAGGAGCTATCGCTCACTGCGGCGGCGGTGAGCCAGCAAGTGAAATTGCTGGAGCAGTACCTTGGCGTGACGCTGTTTGTGCGAAGCAATAACAAGCTCAGCCTGACGCCGGCCGGCGAGCGTTATTTCCCGCGTGTGCGAGAAGCTTTTCGTGCGTTGCAGCATGCGACCGATCAGCTGCTCGATCAGAAACTGTCTCTGCGCGTGGCGGTGCCAGCCACGTTCGGCACCAAATGGCTGGTGCCGAGACTGTTCCGTTTTTTCGACAGGCACCCGGATATCGATGTGGCGGTGCTGACCGAGGCGCAGATCGATGCCGGCGCCTGGGATGTCGCGATCGACGACCGCCATGGCGACGAACCCGGCCAGGACCTGCTAGTCGGTACCGATTACACCCCTGTCTGCAGCCCGGCGGTCGCTGCCGCTTTGAGCGATCCGGTGGATTTGAACGGCCAGACGCTGCTGCATGAGCGCTACACGCGGCGCGGTGCGCCGGATTGGAGCGCATGGATGGCGCTGGCGGGCGTGAGGCTGGCCGGCAGTACCCGCGAAATGGGCCTGGGCGACGGCACCATGATGTTGCAGGCGGCAATCGAAGGGCAGGGCGTGGCCTTGGCGCAGCGTCTGCTCGTAGCCTACGACGTTGCGGCCGGCCGTCTGGTCGAGCCGTTCGCGCTGGCGACGCCGTGGCGCCATGCCTATTACCTGAGCATTGCCGCCGAGGCACGCGGCAAGCCTCAGACGCTGGCTTTCTGCGACTGGTTGCGGGGAGAGCTGGGAGCTGACATCAAAGGCGAGGCGTGAGGAAGTGAGCGTGCTGCCGCGGTAGTTATTCTCTTTTTGTATTTTGGTGATCCGGTTTCGTCATTATTTGTTCTTCTCCCTTGCACTTGCGCCAGGCGATTACTGGCTCACTACTGAGGCTCCTGCTTACATACCCACGGCAAGCAGCCGTCGCATGCTGGTCTCTCCATCAATGAACACGATGAGGGGAGCTCATGCGTTTGTCGTTTTATAGCGGCTTGCTTTTCGTACTGGCGATGCCTTGGGCCGAGATTGCGCTGGCTCAGGATCGCTATGTGGATATCGTCGATTATCCGCGTCTCGGTGAAGGCTGGGGCCGCTACAATGCCTTGCACGCACGGCTCGTCCGCGAGTTCGACGATGTCTGTGGCGATACGTTCTGCGAAGGCCAATACAGCAATCTTCAGTCGTTGCGTTTTCGCTGCTCGGTCGAGCGGGCAACGGGCTACCTGGGGCAGTGCGTGTGGAATTTCGCCGGCAGCGAAGAGCGGATCGATCCGGTCAGCGGCCACATCCAGGTCGATGCGCGCGCCATCTCGTGCCGGGCTCCGTTGCTGCCGGCAACGCCGGTGGAAAGCTTCTATACGAAGCTCGAAGAGGCCCGCCATGCCATCTGGGAGCCCTTGCCCGGGACGTCGGAGAGCATTTACGACGGCTTGGTCGGCTGCCTCTAGCCGATGGTCAGGCTTGCTCGCTGGTGGCGGTATCGGCAGCGCGGGCCACGCGACGCCTATGCCGCCACCACAGTACCAGCACGATCAGAACCAGAATGCCGCCCAGCACCCACAGGCTGCTTTGCCCGCGACGGATCCACATCACCAGCCATTCGTGGTTATCCGCGCCGAAATAGCCGAGATAAACCCAGATGGGCACGCTGATCAAGGCGGCAAAACCATCCAGCAGCAGGAATCGCATGAACGACACGCGATGGGTGGTGCCGGCGGTGATATAGACCGCTGTGCGCATGCCCGGCAGGAAACGTGCGATGAACATCAGGCGATTGCCGTACCGCTCGAACTTTTCCTGCACTTTCGCGTAGCGTTCCGGCGTCAGCAGTCGAGCGACGACGCGCCACTTGAGAATCCGTGCGCCGTAATGATGGCCGAGCAGGAACATGCCCGCATCGCCGACCAATACGCCGACCATCGCGACAGCGAACATGATGTGCACGTTCGCGTAGCCCAGGCCGGCGATGACGCCGCCGGCGACCAGAGTGATGTCTTCGGGCAAGGGGGCGCCGGCGCCGCAGAGCAGCAGGGCGATAAAAACGGCCGCATAGCCGTTCTCGGCGAACAATGTCACCAGTCGCTCAAGTAGATCCATCTACGTACAAACCTTCATGCGTTTGCGTCATTTGGCCGAGGACGATCAGGAAAGTTCACATCATCCCACAGATTCGTTGCAGGACGGCCGTGCCGTCAGTCTTCGGCCTGGCTGAGCCTGACACGCACACCGATCAATTCCCGCAGTTCGGCCTTCTCGGCGCTATCGAGCGGCCCCTGGCGGCTTTTGGCGGTCAATTCGTCACGTCGCTGCACAATGGCTTGCTGCTCCATGTGCAGAAGCGCATCGAAGAACTCCCGGCGCTGGGCTTCCGCCTCGCCGACTACGGTAGCGGCCATCAGCTTTTGCAGCGCGGCGTACTCCTCGCGCTCGGCGTAGTGCTCGATCAGCATGGCGGGATTGATGCCTGGGCGGGCCCGGGCGGTATCGATCAGGTCAGCCAGCAGGGCCACCCCGGGCTTGTTCAGGCGCAGGAAGCGATAGGGGCGCTCCACCTCGTCGGCGACACCCGGCTGGGCCAACAGCAGCGAAATAGCACTACGAACCAGGCTTCGCTGCACGGACACCGGCCGCTGCGGCCGCCGTACGGTCGGCTCGGCTTCGAAGACGGCACGCGCTCCGCTGCGCTTCTCCAGCTCCTGCGCCATCAGGTCGCGGAAGGCGCCGTCGGGCAGGCGGGCGATCAGCGGGCGAGCACGTTCGGCCAGCCGGGCGCGGCCGTCCAGGCTGGCTGTATCGACATCGTGGGCCAGTTCGCTGAAGAAATACTCCGATAGCGGTGTGGCTTGCTTGAGTCGACGTTCGAAGCCGTCCTTGCCCTCCTTGCGGATCAGCGTATCCGGGTCCTCACCGTCGGGCAGGAACAGGAAATAGGCCTGGCGCCCGTCGCGCAGGCGCGGCAAGGCCGATTCCAGCGCCTTCCAGGCCGCGGCACGGCCGGCACGGTCGCCGTCGAAGCAGAACACCACATCGGGCGCGGCACGGAACAATACCTCGGTGTGCTCGGGCGTGGTGGCCGTGCCCAGGGTCGCCACCGCGATGGGCAGGCCGGCCTGGTGCATGGCGATGACATCCATATAGCCTTCGACCACCACGATGCGCTGCAGGCTGCTGTTGGCCTGTTTGACCTGCCACAGCGCGAACAGCTCGCGGCCCTTGTGGAACAGCGGCGTCTCGGGCGAGTTGAGGTATTTTGGACCTTGCTCCGATTGCAGTACCCGCCCGCCGAAGGCGATCACACGGCCACGCCGGTCGAGGATAGGAAACATCAACCGTTCGCGGAAACGGTCGTATTTGCTGCCACGCTCGTTGCTGGCGACCATGCCGGCTTCGTTGAGCAACTGCATGCGCCGATCGTTGCCGCCGAGCGCCTTCATGATGCCGTCGTAGCCGGCCGGCGCCCAGCCGATGCGAAAGCGCTCGACGATCTGCGCATCCAGGCCGCGCTTCTTGCAATAAGCCTTGGCCTCGGCGCTCTTGGGCAATTCGGCCTGATACCAGCGCGCGGCACTGTCCAGCAGCGTATAGAGGTCGGTCTTGTCCTCGCGCGGGGCATCGTTGCCGCCTTCGCGCGGCACCTTCAGGCCGACCGCCTGGGCCAGTTCCTCGATCGCGTCGGGGAACTCCAGGCGCTCGTAATCCATCAGAAACTTGATCGCCGTGCCGTGTGCGCCGCAGCCGAAGCAATGGAAGAACTGTTTGGCCGGGCTGACGTAGAACGAAGGCGAGCGTTCGTTGTGGAACGGGCAGCAGGCTGTCCACTCGCGGCCTGCTTTTTTCAACGGCACGCGTCGCTCGATCACGTCGACGATGTCGACGCGGGCGAGTAGTTCGTCGATGAAGCTATCGGGGATGCGGCCGCGCATAGGACATCAGTTTAGTCGATGGGCCGCTCTCCCGGTTCGATTGCCAGGGTAAGCTCGATAAACAATGAGGGAGGCAAACATGGGACGAGTCATTCTGGCCGCGGTACTTGCCGGGTTAGTGGGGGCTGGCGCCGTCAGCGCGTCGTGGGCTCAGGACAGTGCCGCAGAACAAGCGCAAAGGCGCCTGTCCACCGCTATTCAGCAGGCCGACACCCTGCGTAAGGACGGCAGGGATTCACCCGAGGCAAGGCAGCAAGCCAAGGCTGTGCTGTTGAAAGTGGTGGACGAGGCTTCAGCTTCCGCAACACGGGACCTTGCGGAAGGAAGCATGTCGTTGCGCTATATGGCCTATGCCGCACGCGACCGGCTCTTCCCGATCTATGTGGCCGAAGGCGACAAGGCCAGGGCGCTCGACGCCATGCTGGCGAATTTCGCGCAGGATGCGGAGTTGGACTTGAAGATCTACCACAGCGACCCGGCCCAGGCCTTGCTCAAGGACGAGCCGCGCTACCGGTCCATGATCGCGGTTACCGAATCGCTGGATCGGCTCTGGCACGCCAGGGCCATCGCCGTACCGTACAAGCCCGAACTTAGCGAAGCCGAGCGCATCGCCGGCTTGTCGTTGTTCTGGTCGGAAGCCAAGTACAACTTCGCGCACTTCAACAGCGTGCCGGACCTGGACTGGGACAAAGCCTATCTGGATTTCTTGCCGCAAGTTATCGCAGCCAAGGATACGCAAGCTTATTACGATGTCATGATGCGCTTCGCGCCGCTGCTGCGCGATGGGCATACGAATATCTATCCGCCACAGGAACTGCAAGGGCATTACTACGCGCGCCCGCCCTTGCAGACCGACTTGATCGGCGGCAGGGTACTGGTGACCTTCGTCGGCAGCGACATGTTGACGAAGCAGGGTATTCGCGTCGGCGATGAAATCACCGCCATCGATGGCGTCGAAGTCAAACGCTATGCGCACGAGCATGTGGAGCCGCACGAGAGCAGTTCCACGCCGCAAGACATGGATGTGCGCAAATATACCTATGGCTTGCTCAGCGGCGACAAAGATACGCCAGTGGCGTTGAGTCTCGACGACGGTCATGGCCACAAGCGCACGGTCACCATTGCGCGTAACAATTATCCCGACCGCCATGGGCCGCCCGAATTCGAGTTCAAGATGCTACCGGGCAATGTCGCTTACCTGGCTATCGATCATTTCGAAAGCGAAGCCTCGGTCAAGGCGCTGGAAAATCATTTGCCGCAAATCATGCAGGCCAAAGGGTTGATCCTCGATGTTCGCCGCAATGGCGGTGGCTCGGATAGTTATGGCTTTGGCATTCTCAGTCATCTGACCGACGCGCCCATTCCTTCAGCGCAGCAGCGACGATTGTCGGTGGATCCGCTGTCGCGCGCCAATGGCAATCTGAGCCTGGAATGGCTGCAAGTCGACGGTAGTCGCGCTACTTATCCGCACCAGACGGCACCGATCTATCGCGGTCCGGTAGCTGTGTTGATCGGGCCGCAGACCTTTTCCGCCGCCGAAGACTTCGTCATGTCGTTCGATACGCTCAAGCGCGGCATTCTCGTCGGTCGCCCGACTGGTGGCAGCACCGGCATGCCGATGTCGTTCCGCTTGCCTGGTGGCGGGTCGGCGCGCATCTGCGTCAAATGGGACAGCTACCCGGATGGTCGCGAATTTGTCGGTACCGGCATCGCGCCCCAGATCGCGGTAGCGCCAACCGTGGCGGACGTGCGTGCCGGACGCGATATCGCAGTGGAACGCGCCAGGCGTGCCTTGCTCGGCGAGGCCGGCCGCTGATGCAGCCGGCCCTGTCGTCTACGCAAGGTGCACTATGCCGACCAGGCCCAGCAGAATCACCAGGAAGATGATCACGAAGATCACGAACAGGACCTTGGCGATCGTGCCTGTCACACCGGATAAAGTGCCGAAACCGAGCCAGCCGGAAATCAGCGAAATGATGGCGAAAATAATGGCCCACTTGAGCATGGGGTTCTCCCTCGATGATGTCGCGGACTCACTTGTAGGGTCTGCCGCGTGAAGGAGCTGCATCACTGATGTGCACGCACTGCGTGGCGATTTAAGTGCGAGACGAGGGGATTGCGATGGTGTGAAGAGGGAGCTTGCGTGGAAGAGCCCCCCTCACCCCAGCCCTCTCCCCCGGCAAAGCCAGGGGAGAGGGAGCCTGACCGAGGCAAGCTTCAACACTTCGCATTTGCGCAACTAGCTCCCTCTCCCTGGCTTTACCGGGGAAGGGCAACTGTCTTGCAGGGGGAGCTCTTGCGGGAGGCTGCAGGCTCTTTGTCAGCCTTGAAAAACTGAGGCACTCCCCTGTACACAAGGGAGGGAGCAAGTTACGCAAGTGCGAAACACCGAGATTCGCCGCAGTCGGCTCCCTCTCTTGGCTTTGCCGGGGGAGGGCAGCTGTCTTGCAGGGGGCTCTTGCGGGAGGCTACAGGCTCTTTGTCAGCCTTGAAAAATTGGGGCACTCCCCTGTAAACCAGGGAGGGAGCAAGTTACGCAAGTGCGAAACACCGAGATTCGTCGCAGCCGGCTCCCTCTCCCCTGGCTTGCCGGGGGAGAGGGTCGGGGTGAGGGGGCGTACCTACGAAGCGAATCTCACCCAGCCAATTTCGCCTTAATCCGCCCGGAAACCGCCGCCATATCCGCACGCCCGGCCGCCTTCTCCTTGACCTGGGCGACCACCTTGCCCATGTCCTTGGCCGAACTGGCGCCGGTGGCTGTAATGGCCGCATCGATCAATGCGTCGACTTCCGCATCGCTCAGCTTGGCCGGCAGATAGGTTTCGATCACCGCCATTTCGGCGCGCTCGACGTCGGCCAAGTCGGTGCGGCCGGCGGCATCGTACTGGTTTACCGAATCGCGCCGCTGCTTGAGCATTTTTTCAAGCACGCCGAGAACCTGGGTATCGTCCAGCTCGATGCGTTCGTCGACTTCACGCTGCTTGACCGCGGCGTTGATCAGGCGGATCACGCCGAGCTTGTGCTTGTCGCCGCCACGCATGGCGGCCTTCATGTCGTCATTGAGCTGCTGCTTGAGGGACATGCTTATGCTCCGGTGTGGATAAGTGAACGCAGAAAGCCGGCGTTGCGCGAGGCAACGCCGGCTGGTGCAAGGGCTTCAAGGGCAGCGGCTGCGGATGAACGCGCCGGCTGCCAAGCTACCTCTGGGGGCGCTGCAGAGCGCCAGGACCGGCATCGCGGAAGGATGCCTGGCCAGGTGACGCTCAGTACAGGCGCGTACGACGCGAGGTATCGCGCGACAGGCGGCGCAGATGACGCTTCACCGCGGCGGCACGCTTGCGCTTGCGCTCCTGGGTCGGCTTCTCGTAGAACTCGCGCTTGCGGGTCTCGGCGAGCACGCCCGCCTTCTCGCAGGTGCGCTTGAAGCGGCGCAGGGCAAACTCGAAAGGCTCGTTCTCGCGGACTTTGACGCTCGGCATACGGGTTCTCTGGGATGGGTTTCCGGCCCGGGCTACGGGCGAGCCGCGTATGATAGCGGGTGCCCCATGGAGCGCGCAACCGCTTGAAAGTCCTCGGCATCGAAACCTCCTGCGACGAGACCGGCGTGGCCGTCTTCGACTTGAAGGCGGCCGGCGACGGCGCGCGCCCGGGCGCCGAGGGCCTGCTCGCCCACGCGGTCTACAGCCAGGTCGCCCTCCACGCCGAGTACGGCGGGGTCGTGCCCGAACTGGCCAGCCGCGACCACGTGCGCAAGCTGCTGCCGCTGGTCCGCCAGACCCTGGCCGAGGCCGGGCTGAACACCGCCGACCTGGACGGCGTGGCCTACACCGCCGGGCCGGGGCTGGTCGGGGCCCTGCTGGTGGG
>NZ_DATCRY010000200.1:0-5000 GCF_036568765.1 Dyella sp.
GCATACAGGCGTCCAAGCGCATCGTCGGCGAATAGGCCGTGCACCGCCACGCACCAAGGCGCGGGTAAACCTGCCGCTCGCAAATGAGCCACCGCCGTCAACAAAGTATGGCCACTTGAAATAATATCATCGAGCAAAACCGGCCGATGCTCTCGCCACGCCGTCAGATCGGGCCATCGCATCGACACTTCGCGATCGCCGGTGCGACGTTTGGCGGCAACGACAGTCGGCGCCCCGATCAATCTCGCGACGCTTTCCACCCATGGCGCGCTCTCCTCGTCGGGGCCGATCAACAACGGTTGCTGTACATGGGCTTGCAACCATTCGGCGAGCGCCGGCGCCGCCGACACTGCTTTACCGTCTGGCATGCCTGCATCCGCCAGGCTGCGAAGTCGATGTAAATGCGGATCGACCGTGACCTGCCATTCAAAATGCTCTCGCAGCAGTCGCCCGAAAAGACGCGCCGACACGGCGTCGCCGGCGCGAAAGCGCATATCTTGTCGCAAATAAGCCAAATACGGTGCAATCAGACCGACCCGGCTCGCACCGAGTTCGCGCACGGTATCGGCAGCCATCAGGAGCGGAACGGTCTTTTCGTTCGGCCCATTCATCGTGCAAACGATGAGGGCTTCCGCCCCAGTTGGAGGCTTTTGTAGATGCACCAGCGTTTCGCCATCCGGAAAACGATGCAGATCCAGGGTATGACGCGCCAGGCGCAGGCGGCGCGCCAGCGCGTCGGCCATGTCCTCATTGCCTGGCATGGCGTACACCACGCGTTTCATGGAGCATCCGCAAGCGTGACGATGCAAGGATGACGATGTACGTACTCCATAGCGTAGGCAAGCTCGCCACGCGTTTGGGCATGAACCGTAAATATCGGCTGGTCCATGTCCACCCGATCACCGAGGCGCACATGAAGCATCAGCCCCGCCAACGGCGACTTGGGAGCTCCGGCAAGCTTGGCCACGCGCGACAACCTGCGATTGTCGATCGACAGGACGCACCCGGCATGCGTCGAGCGAAAAGGATACTGGTGTGCCGCCCACCCTGGTACACGCATGCCTCCCTGGGCCTCGCATATGGCCTGGAACTGGCGCCATGCCGCTCCGCTGTTCAGCGCCTGGGTCGCCATCGCGACCGCGCGCGCGCCCTGGCCAGCCGCACCGGAGAGCTCCAATAATGCAGCAGCCAGGGAAATGGCGCGCTCACGCAAGTCCATGGGCGCGCTGGACAAGCCTTGCAACACCGCGAGAACATCGTGAGCCTCCAGCCCAGGGCCGACCCCTCGTCCGACCGGTTGGCTACCATCCGTAAAAAGGCAACGCACATGCACGCCGAAATCGCCTGCCACGCGAGTCAGACAATCGGCGAGCGACCGCGCTTCCGCGTGATCCCGTACTTTGGCCGTAGGACCGACGGGCACATCGATCAGCACATGAGTGGAACCGGCCGCGATTTTCTTGGACAGTACCGAAGCGACCAACTGGCCTTCGCCGTCGATGTCCAGCGCGCGCTCGATACTAATCATCATGTCGTCGACAGGGCTCAGTCCGATCGACCCACCCCAGGCCACACAGCCGCCAGTGCGCTCGACTGTCTCGCGCATGTGTTGCAACGATAAATCCACCGGTGCGAGCATTTCCATCGTATCTGCCGTTCCCGCCGGCGATGTGATCGCACGCGACGAGGTTTTTGGCATGATCAACCCCAGCGACGTCACGATAGCTACCAAGATGGGCGTCGTGCGATTGCCGGCCAGCCCGCCAATGCAATGCTTGTCGACGACCATTGCATGAGGCCAGCGCACTCGCGCACCACTGGAAACCATCGCACCCGTAAGCGCGCCCACCTCCTCCAGTGCTAGATGATTATCGGCACAGGCAGTAACAAAGGCCGCCAATTCAAGCATCGAATAGCGGCGATCTGCAATGTCACGCACGATGACTTCAAAATCCTCACGCCGCAAAACCTGACCGTGAATTTTGGCCCGGACCAGCGAAAGCGATTCCACTGTGGCCGGATGCGAAAACATCGCGGTTTCACCAGCCCGCGGCGCCAATGCGCGCCAGGCCGATTCCGACAGCCCCGCCTCATCCGGCTTCAACAATGCGCCTCGCACCATGTTCAGCCGGGCAAGGATCCGCCGCTCTCCCATACATATCTGCACGCGACTGTAGGCACCAAAACCCTCGGAACGACAGATGGAAGAATCCTCGTGCAGATAAATCACATGTTCGTCACCCGAGTCGATACCCATTCGCCGCAGTCGATCGAAAGGCAGCAGCGGCCGGGAAACATCGAGCCGGATATCCTGTTGCATCGGTTCGTCAGCAGTCGACTGAGAGTCCATGAGGTGCTATACGGTCAGCGGTAGGCGCGATCCAGCTGCGGATCGACAATAAGGGCGCGCGCGAGGTTCTCCATCAATTCAGCCATCGCGGCGATCACATCGTCGGCGGCAACGATACCGACGAGCGCTCCGTTGCCATCGACTACCGGTAGCCGGCGCAATCCGCTCCCACGCATGATGGCAATCACTTCGGTAAGCGTGCTATCGCTACGACAGATCACTGGCGGTCGCGACATGGTGCTGGCGATAGCTGTGGAGTCCGCATTTTTGCCCTCCAGCAAGGTCGCGGTCGCGATATCGCGATCGGTTATCATCCCCACAGGCACCTTTTCCCGTCCATGTTTGCTGGTTACGACCAGGCAGCTCACCTGATGCCGGTACAAGATTCGCGCCGCATCGCGCAGGCTCTGTGTCGCGTCGGCCTGAACCACGTGAGGTGTGGCAATGTCTTTGGCATACATGATGGCCCTCCTTATGGCGACCGGCCTTTTCAGCTCAGGATGGCATGTCGTCGTAACGCCCCATTGACATAAGTCAATCGCCAGCAAGGGCCTCGCAGGGTGCGACATGAGAGCGCTTTGCGCCTATGGTTATCGAACCACCATCACCGGTATGCGCGATTGAGATAACACCTTCATCACCACCGACCCAAGGAACAGGCTCTTGAACGAACCACGCCCGTGCGATCCCATGATGACGAGGTCATAGCGCCCCCGCTGGGCCACGCGCGAAATTTCACTTCCTGGATCGCCGACGAGTAACAACTCGTCATGCAAATGGCCCGCATGGGTCAATACCCGGCGAGCCGAACGCAGTGCGTAACGACCGTTATCGGCATGAAAACGCGCAATGCTTGCAGCATCCAGCCTTCCGGAGATGGAATCGCGCAACGGCAGATCGACGTTGAGCAAAGTGACCGAAGCATCTACAGGCCAATGCTTGACCAGATAGCGAGCCGCGCGTGTGCTGTGGGGGCTGCCATCGACGGGCAACAAGATCTTCATAGAGGCGGCCTCGGGTTCGAGTTATCCCACGGATGGCGCTTCGCTTTATCGAGGTGCGGTCGTCCTGCCACAAGCTTCCATGGCTTATATTGAGTGGACCGGAGACCGCGAATATTGAGGCAAGTCAATTCCTCCGCTCCCCTTAGCGCAAGAACGCCGAAGAGTTCGAGCGCAGAGGTATAGACAGGCGCCAGATACGGATGACCCCTGACTTGCAATGCATGATCGACTCTGCCGGCCAATTCGATGGCCTTTGTCGCGAGGTGCAGAGAATTCGGCTCAGTCGCCACGATACAGTCACCGGCAAGGTTCGTACGCGACTTGGCGATGAGACAACGCTTCGCGTATATCGCTTGGCAGTGGCCTTGCGTCGTCGGCAACCAATGACACATCGCCTCGACGCCTATTTCGTTCATGCCATCGGCATCAGCACCGCCGCGCCTTGCACGCGGCCAGTCCGTAAGTCGTCCAGCGCGCAATTAGCATCAGCAAGCGAATAGCGACGTACATGGGTTCGCACTTGGGCACGCGCGGCGGTAGCGAGAAATGCATGACCGTCCTCACGGGTAAGATTGGCTACCGAGGTGAGGCGGCGCTCTTCCCACAACAGCCGATAGGGGAAGCGCGGTATATCGCTCATGTGAATGCCACCGCACACCACAGTGCCGCCCTTTTTTACGGCCTGCAGCGCCTTCGGCACCAACTCGCCGATGGGGGCGAAAATAATCGCTGCGTCCAGAAGTTCGGGCGGCGATTCCTCGGACGTGCCAACCCAAGTGACGCCCAGGGAGCGCGCGAACGATTGCGCCTCCAGATCGCCTTGGCGAGTAAAAGCGTATACACGACGTCCGGCCGTACGCGCTACCTGAGCGAGTATATGCGCTGCCGCCCCGAAGCCATAAAGCCCCAAGGCATCGCCTTCGCCTGCCAGCCGAAGGGCGCGCCCTCCGATCAACCCGGCGCAAAGTAGCGGTGCGGCGAGCGCGGCATCGGGATAGTCCCTTTCCGGCATCGGCAAACAGAACGCCGCGTTCGCCAGCATATGCGTGGCGTATCCGCCATCTCGCGAGCAGCCTGTGAACTCTGGCGCGTCGCAGAGATTCTCCCACCCGCGTGCGCAGTAGTCGCATACGCCACAAGTGCCGCCCAGCCATGGCACACCGATACGGTCACCCGCTTTCCATAGCGTGACATCCGCGCCTACCGCCTCCACCCTGCCCACCGCTTCATGCCCGGGCACGACAGGCAAGGCCGCCTGGGGCAACTCGCCGTCCAACAGATGGAGATCGGTGCGGCATACACCACAAGCTTCCACAAGGATACGCACCTCGTTTCGGCCAGGCACGGGCAGCGGCCGCTCCTCGGTCACCAACGGCCTTCTCAAGGAGCGAAGCACCATTGCAGTAGTCGATGACATTGCGCCATGAGAATGAAATGCATAGGACATCGTCTGCACCCTTCACCCTGGCTCAGTGCGCCATAAGCACGGGAAGCCGTGCATGCTGCAGCACGTAGCGCGTCGCTCCACCAAGTACCCATTCATTGAAACGCGAATGCCCCCATGCGCCCATCACGAGTAAATCGGCGTGGTTTTCGGCGACGGCATCGAGCAGGGTCGGTCCGATTCCGTCGTTGCCTATTCGCAG
>NZ_DATCRY010000201.1:0-6580 GCF_036568765.1 Dyella sp.
CATTTGTAGCCGGTCTTCCGGCTGATGCCATAGCTGCGACACAGGGCACTGATATTGGCGTCAGCCTGTCGGGCCAGCGCCACAAACTCGGAGCGGAGGGACATAAGATTCCTTGTGTTCCAGGGCATGAGACACCTCACAAAGACCTCCGTGAGGTGTAACCCATGTCCCCGAACACCTGTTACCTATGTCTCCGGTCCATACACGAAGCCAGGGGAGAGGGAGCCTGACTGAGGTGAGCTTCAGTACTTCGCACTTGCGCGGACTGCTCCCTCTCCTCTGGCTTCACCGGGGGAGAGGGTTGGGGCGAGGGGGCAGCCCTAGCCGTCCAGTTCTGCCCACCGTGCATACGCCGCATCCAACTCAGCCTGCAGCGCCGCCAACGCTTCGTTCGCCTTGACGATCGCGGCAGCATCCTGCTGAAAGAATTTCGGATCGTTCATCTGTTCGCCACGCGAAGCAACCTCGCCTTCGAGCTTCTCGATGCGCCCGGGCAATTGCTCCAGTTCCCGCGCATCCTTGTAGCTGAGCTTCCGTTTGGCAGGTTCTGAGGCAACAGGCGCCGCCACGGGTTTGACCTCAGCCTTCGGTGCCGCCGCCGCGACAACTTGCTCGGCCGGCTTCTGCCGCAACCAGTCGCTATAGCCTCCCACGTAGTCGCCGACACGCCCACCGCCTTCCAGCACCAGCGTGCTGGACACGACATTGTCGAGGAATTCGCGATCGTGCGAGACCAGCAGCAGCGTGCCCTGATACTCGGTCAGCAGCTCTTCGAGCAACTCCAGCGTTTCGACATCCAGGTCGTTGGTCGGTTCGTCCATTACGAGCACATTGGACGGCTGCGCGAACAGCTTGGCGAGCAGCAGGCGATTACGTTCGCCGCCGGAAAGCCGGGTGATCGGCGCGCGGGCGCGTTCGGGCGAGAACAGGAAATCCTGCAGATAGCCGATGATGTGCTTGCGCTGGCCGTTGAGCTCGATGTATTCGCGTCCCTCGGCCACGTTGTCGAGCGCGTTGAGGCTGTCGTTGAGCTGGGCGCGATGCTGGTCGAAATACGCGATCTGCAGGCCGGTGCCGAGCTGGACCTCGCCACGCTCGGGCTTGAGCTCGCCGAGCAGGATCTTGAGCAGGGTGCTCTTGCCCGCCCCGTTGGGGCCGATGATGCCCACGCGGTCGCCGCGCATGATCGTGGTGTTCAAGTCGTCGATCAGCACGCGACCGCCGTAGGATTGATGCACGCGATCCAGTTCGATGACTTTCTTGCCGGAAGCCTGCGCATTGGCCAGGGTCATGCGCGCCTGACCGGTCAGCTCGCGGCGCTCGGAACGCTCACGACGCAGCGCCTTGAGGGCGCGCACGCGACCTTCGTTGCGGGTACGCCGGGCCTTGATACCCTGGCGAATCCAGACTTCTTCCTGCGCCAGCTTCTTGTCGAACAGTGCATTGGCCTGGGCTTCGGCATGCAGGCGCTCTTCGCGCCGACGCAGGTAGTTGTCGTAGTCGCCCGGCCAACTGGTCAACTGGCCGCGATCGATCTCGACGATGCGGGTGGCCAAAGCGCGCAGGAAGCTACGATCGTGGGTGACGAACACGATGCTGCCGTCGAATTGCTTGAGAAAACCTTCCAGCCAGCCGATGGCTTCGATATCCAGATGGTTGGTCGGCTCGTCGAGCAGGAGCACATCCGGCTTGCGCACCAGCGCCTGCGCCAGCAGCACGCGACGCTTCATGCCGCCGGAGAGCGCGGCGAAATCGGTTTCGCCGGGCAGCTCCAGACGCACCAGCACATCGGCGACGCGGCGATCCAGGTCCCAACCGTGGCGCGCTTCGATCTGAGCCTGGACCTCGCCCAGCTCCTCCAGCTGCCCTTCATGGAGCAGGTGATGGTATCGCGCCAGCAACTGGCCAAGGTCGCCCAGACCTTCGGCAACCACGTCGAACACGCTGCCGGCAGTGCCTTGCGGCACCTCCTGCGCCATGCGGGCGACGACGATCCCATTCTGTACGCGCACCTCGCCGTCGTCGGCGCGCAATTCGCCGGCGATGAGCTTCATCAGGGTGGATTTGCCTTCGCCGTTGCGACCGACGATGCACACGCGCTCGTTCGCCTCGATCGACAGATCGACGTGTTCGAGCAGAAGGGGGCCGCCGATGCTGAAGTCGACGCGTTGCAATTGGATCAGTGACATTCTCCCATTGTAGCGGTGAACCGGCGGCCTCGCCGAAGCGCTGCGAAGTGATTGAAACGCAAGGGTCCGACCTGCCTGCGTAGTGCCTTTGGGGGCGGGCAAGCGTACACCGTAGCCTTGCCAGCGGGCACTTCCACGGCAGCGGCAATGGGAAGATCGCTATCGGGAAGTTCGTAGCGCGTGACTTTCTGTGCATGCAATGCAAGCGGAGCTGCGAGCAGAAGCATAGACAGCGTGTAGCGGAATAAGTAGCGCATAAGGACACCTGCAAATGAGAAAGATCGAGATGCATAGTGGCCGTCAAGCCGTTGCGGCGTAAATTAGACGGGTCCTACGCTCCGACCGATCTCATCTAGGACAGCAGGCAAGCGTTAGCCGCCTTTGAACAGGGCGATTCGATGTTCATGGGGAGGGTATGCAACGCGCAGCCAAGGCGCCTGGGCCAGTACGTGCGTGCATGGTCCGAGACTGCAGATGCGGATAGACCGCCGTTTCGCTTCCGCTTCCAGTCGGTCGAGCAGTTCGCGCAGCAGGCCTCCCATGACGGGCGTATAGAGATAAAAGACCGTGCCTTCGCTCAGATCGCTGTCACGTAGATCCTGGCAGACAAAGTTTGCGTGCTCCAACTTCAGAGCGACGGCCGCTTGATGAGCGCTATGCACGTAGGCCGGTTCCCGCTCGATGCCGACGCTGCGCGCGCCCGTGCAGATGGCGGTGAGTAAAGGCACGTGCCCCAGGCCGGAGCCCAGGTCGACCAATACATCATTTGCCTGCAGCCGGCACAGGTCGAGCAAATCGAAGATGCGTCGCGCCGGGGTGGGCTGGTAATGGACCATCTCCGGTTCGAGCGCGCCGATGTTGTCGCCAGGCTCGGGTAAATCGAGTACGCCGCTGAGCAGGGCATCGCGGTAATCGTAGGTCGGCGTGTTGTCGGTCGCCGGTGCGGCCCAAGGCAACAAGGCCTCACGCTCGCGGCCCTGCGCGATAGCCTCACGCAGACGCCGATAGAGGGTGCGGTTGGCGTGCTCGAGCGTAGCTATCGCCGTATGCAGTTCGGCCGAATCGGGTTGTTCGAGCAGGGCATCCTCAAGGCGGTCGAGCAGATCGATACGCCTGGCGAAATGCTCGGGACTGTGCCATTGCGGATCGTGCGCGGCTGCGATCAGTGGCTGGATGGCGGTGATATGCATGGGCGAAGCATAGGCCCAACCCGTCGCCCTGGCACAAGCGCCAACGGTCAGGCATGAAAAAGGCCGCTTGCGCGGCCTTTTCCGGATCGCTGCAAGGGTGCTGCGATTCGCTTACTTCAGCTTGGCATCCGCGCGCAGCGCTTCGGCCTTGTCCGTCTTCTCCCAGGAGAAAGCGGTATAGGTCTTGCCATCGGGTCCCTTCACTTCGTACGGCGAGCGGCCGAAGTGACCGTAGCTGGCCGTCTGCTGGTACATCGGATGGATCAGGTCGAGCATCTTGATGATGCCGTACGGACGCAGGTCGAAGTGCTTGCGGATCAGCTTTTCGATCTTGTCGTCGGCGATCTTGCCGGTGCCGAACGTGGTCACCGAGATCGACGTCGGTTCCGCCACGCCGATGGCGTAGCTCACCTGCACTTCGCAGCGATCGGCGATGCCGGCGGCCACGATGTTCTTGGCCACGTAGCGTGCGGCGTAGGCGGCCGAGCGGTCCACCTTGGACGGATCCTTCCCGGAGAACGCGCCGCCACCGTGACGAGCCCAACCGCCGTAGGGATCGACGATGATCTTTCGGCCGGTCAGGCCGCAGTCGCCCACCGGACCGCCGATCACGAACTTGCCGGTCGGATTGATGTGGAACTTGGTGTTCTTGTGCAGCAGCTTGGACGGCAGCACCGGCTTCAGGATGTGCTCGCGCACGGCCTCGACCAGGTCCTTCTGCTTGACGTCCGGATCGTGCTGGGTCGACAGCACCACCGCATCGATCGCGGTAGCCACACCGTTTTCATAGCGCAGCGTGACCTGGCTCTTGGCATCCGGGCGCAGCCACGGCAGCGGCGAGTTCTTCTTCTTGCGGATCTTGGCCTGCTGCTCGACCAGGCGGTGCGAGTAGTAGATCGCCGCCGGCATGAAATCCTTGGTTTCGTTGGTGGCGTAGCCGAACATCAGGCCCTGGTCGCCAGCGCCCTGTTCCTCGGGCTTCTTGCGATCCACGCCCTGGTTGATGTCCGGCGACTGCTTGCCGATCAGGTTCAGCACGCCGCAGGTGGCGCCGTCGAAACCGACGTCGGAGGAGTCGTAGCCAATATCCACGATCACCTTGCGGGTCAAGGCTTCCAGGTCGATCCAGGCGCTGGTGGTGATTTCGCCGGCGACGATCGCGACGCCTGTCTTCACCATGGTTTCGCAAGCCACGCGGGCGCGGGGATCCTGGGCCAGGATCGCGTCGAGTACGGCGTCGGAAATCTGGTCGGCGACCTTGTCCGGATGGCCTTCGGACACCGATTCAGAGGTGAAGAGGTAGTTGCTCATCGGGGCAAATATCCTTCTTTACGGATAAAGAGATAAAAGGGGCGCACAGGATACACGGTGCGAGCGGCGATTTCACTGCCCAGTATGCCTCCCGAAGAATGACAATTGGGCGCCGATTCATGGCCTTCCGGCCGGCGGCAGCCCCGAAATGCGGTAGATTGGCCCTTTTGCGGAGGCGGGACCATGGTGCGGATCGTTTGCCTGATGCTACTGACCTTGCTCGCCGGCGCTGCCTGGGCCGATCAGCCGCAACCGTCGCAATGGGGGCCGGAGATTGCCGCCTTTACGGCCAAGGACCGCCAGCAGCCGCCACCGAAAGAAGGGGTGCTGTTCATCGGTAGCTCCTCGATCCATGCCTGGACGACGCTTGCCCAGGATTTTCCCGGCGTACCGGTCATCAACCGCGGCTTCGGTGGCTCGGCCATCGCCGACTCCACGTATTACGCCGATCGCATCGCCGTGCCGTACAAGCCGCGCGTCATCGTGATGTACGCCGGCGACAACGATATGGCCGAGGGGGCGGGGCCGGAGCAGGTGTTGCATGACGTGCAAGCGTTTGTCGCACTAGTGCGGCGCGCACTACCGCACACGGCCATCGTCTATATCTCGATCAAGCCGAGCGTGGCGCGTGAAAACTTGTGGCCCAGCATGCGCGAAGCGAATGCGAAGATTGCCCACTGGATGCACGGTCGCGAGGGTCTGCGCTTCGTCGATATCAGCGCAGCCATGCTCGATGCGCAGGGTCGCCCCCGGCCGGAACTGCTCCGTGAGGACGGTTTGCATATGACAGCTGCCGGCTATGCGATTTGGGTGGCGGAGTTAAAGCCGGTGCTGGCTGCGTATGGTTTTCCAGTGCATGGAGGTTGAGGCCACAGCGTTACTGGAGCGGTGGGGCGCGACCGTCGCGACTTTAGGGAACCTCTAAAAACCGGCTCTTCTGGGAGCGACTTTCGTTGCGACGATCGTGCCTTATCGCAAGTCCTTGTCGCGACTGAAGGGAACCTCTAAAAACCTGCATTTTGTGAGAGCGATTTTCGTCGCGACGATCGTGCCTTATCGCAAGTCCTTGTCGCGACTGAAGTCGCTCCCACAACGATAGGATCCGCTTTCGCTATATTCGGGCGATGAGAGGTTTTTAGACGTTCCCTGAAGTCGCTCACACAAGGCTGAGCCGTGTCATTGCTGGCGAAAAGGCAGCTATCTCTGTGGGAGCGACTTCAGTCGCGACAGGGGCTTGCGATGAGGCATAGTCGTCGCTGGCAAAGTCGCTTCCATAGAAAGCCGATTATTCGAGGGTCTTGGGGCGCGTGTGATCGCGAATAAAGGCCAGCACATCCTTCAACGTATCGGCCGAGTGGCGAAACGGTCTGCTGAAGGCGAACGAAAGCTCCGAATGTCCCACGCCCGGATAGAGCTTGAGCGTCACATCGCCATGCACACGCCGCATCGCGGCGGCCAACGATTTCGAATTGGCCGGGTCGACTTCTTTATCCGTGGTGCCGTGCAATAACAGCATCGGCGGCTCGTCGCCGTCGACAAAGCGTACCGGTTGCGCTCGCGCCTGTTCTTCAGGCGTGCGACCGAACATGCCGAGCATGTCTTTTTCATACGCGGGGATCGGCATGAAGTCGTAGCAGCCGGCCAGTCCGATAAAGCCGGCCAGTTGCTTCGGTTGCATCGCATACGGTGCGAGCCAGTGCGCATCGGTGGCAAGCAGGGCGGCGATCTGTCCGCCCGCGGAGTGGCCCATGATAAAGATGTTATCCGGTGAGCCGCCCAGATCCGTCGCATGATCGCGCGTCCATGCGACGGCGCGAGCGGCATCGTCCATGAAGCCATCCATTTTTACTTGCGGATACTTGCGGTAATCGGGAATGACCACGGCGACAC
>NZ_DATCRY010000202.1:0-3629 GCF_036568765.1 Dyella sp.
CTACGGGACCTCGTCGTGACTGAAGGGCTGGAGGCACTGGAGGAACGCTGCAGGCAAGCCGGCTTGCCGGTCACTGCGCCGCGACGTGCAGTGCTGGCCGCATTGGCGGCACAAACGCTTCCTGCCGATGCCATCGCCTTGCTGATGCTGGCGCGCAGACACCATGCGCGTGCGAGCATCGGCACGGTCTACCGCTTCATGCGCGAATTGGAGCGCTGCGGCCTCGTGCGAGCTCACAGCCAGGCGCATGGCCGCATTCACTGGCAATGGGGTGACATGACAGCGCCCCCGGCCAATACACCCGACGCAGTCACTGTGCTGCGTCAGATCGCCGAACGCATGGGCTATCGATTGATACGCAACGGCGGCGACTTTATCTACTGACATTCCCACGCCAAGCCATCGCTCGCACGAGCTCGTAGCCGGCATTCCAACCCCAAGGAGACTTCATGGGTATCCATGAATCGCGCATGCTTCGTCATGCGGTCGTGATGCGAGAACTGAAGGTGCTGCGCACGGAGCGACTGACGCCGCATATGCAGCGCATCGTGCTCGGCGGTGCCGCGCTGGCCGGTTTCGTCAGCGCCGCGCCGGACGATCACGTCAAGCTGTTTTTCCCCAACAAGGACGGCCGCATCGTACAGCCCGTGCTCGGCCCGGATGGCCTCGCATTTCCCGCAGACGTCGATCCTTCGCCGATGCGTGACTACACGCCGCGCAGCTACGATGAAGCACGCGGCGAATTGACGATCGACTTCGTACTGCATGGCGACGGCCCGGCAGCCAGCTGGGCGATGCAAGCTCAGCCCGGACAGCGTCTGGGCATCGGGGGGCCACGCGGCTCGCATATCGTCGCTGACGATTTCGATCGCTATGTCATGGTCGGCGATGAAACCGCCCTGCCCGCCATCGGTCGTTGGCTGAAGGAATTGCCGCGCACCGCCAAGGCCATTGCGTTAATCGAGATTCCCGAGCCCGGTGACCATCAAATGTTGGCCTCGCAGGCAGAGGTCGAGCTGCAATGGCTGGAGCGCCAGGGGATCAAGCCCGAAGAAAGCACACTGCTGGAACAGGCATTGGAACATCTGCCGGCCATGCAAGGCGATACCTTCTATTGGATCGCCGCCGAGTCACGACGCGCGCGACGTATGCGCCAATGGCTCAGCGAGCACCGCCATGTACCCAAGGACTACCTCAAGGCCACAGGCTACTGGAAATTCGGCGACGAGGACTAAAAGGTGAACGCGTTGTGAGCAGATCTCACGCGTAACGACACTCTGTATGCATCCGGCGCGGTATGCATGGCACCCAGGCACGATGCATGGGAGTAGCTGGATATGAAGCGCGGCCGGAAGCTGCTGAGCTGGGTCGTCGGCGTACTGGCGTTGTTGATCGTCGTGGCGGTGATTGTCATCGCCACGTTCGACTGGAACCGCGCCAAGCCGTTCATCAATGACAAGGTCAGCCAGGCCATAGGACGTCCGTTCGAGATCCAGGGCGATTTGAGCGTGCATTGGCAGCGCGAACCCGATCAGGGCGGACTTTCCGCCATCGTACCCTGGCCCGAGTTTGTCGCGCAGCGCATCCGCGTGGCCAATCCCGATTGGGCACAGCAGCAGTCGTTTGCCACACTGGACGCTTTACGCTTTCGGCTCTCGCCATTGGCCCTGCTGGCGCACCGCATTACCGTGCCGACAGTACAGCTCGTACAACCGACGATCGATCTGCAGCGCGACAAGCAAGGCCGGTCGACCTGGGACTTCACCCTGCCGCAAAGCACGACGCCATCCGCCTGGACCCTCGATATCGGCGCGATCGGCTTCGATCGCGGCCGCATCGCGCTGGACGATGCGGCCAACAACGTGCAATTGCAGGTCAGCATCGAGCCATTGCAAGAAGCCATTCCCTATGACCAGATCGTCGCCCAACAAGCCGAGCGAGCGCGTGACCAGGCACAGAAGACGGCTGGCAGCGAAGCCAGAAAAACCCTGGCCAACGGCAAGGACGAAGAACCGAAGACACGCCCCGCATCGCCGTATACGTTCGCCTGGCAGGCCAAAGGCAGCTACCAGGGCACGGCGCTGTCCGGCGACGGCAAAACAGGTGGTGTATTGGCTCTGCAGCATAGCGGCCGGCCGTTCCCTGTCCAGGCGGACGTGCATGTCGGCGATTCGCATATCGCGCTGGTCGGCACGCTTACCGACCCTGTACATCTGGCCGCGCTCGACCTGCGCCTGTGGTTCTCCGGCAGCAGCATGGCCAAGCTCTATCCGATCACCGGCCTGACGCTTCCCGATACGCCGCCCTATGCGACCGAAGGCCATCTGGTTGCCGAGCTGCACAAGAACAACAGCCACTTCAGCTACCGCAACTTCCGTGGCCGAGTCGGCGGTAGCGACTTGGGCGGCAACCTGGATTTCACCACGGGGGCGCCACGGCCCAAGCTGACGGGCAAAGTGCATTCGCAACTGCTGCAGTTCTCCGACTTGGGTTCGCTGGTCGGCGCAGATTCCAATGCGCAGAAAGAACAGCGGGGCGATACCACGCCGCAGCCATCGGGCAAGGCGTTGCCTGTGGAGCCCTTCCGCACCGATCGATGGAAAGCGATGGATGCGGATGTCGAATTTACGGGTGGGCGCATCATCCGCGATGCCAACCTGCCGATCGACAACGTCAGCACGCACATCGTGCTCGATGCGGGACGACTGAAGCTGGACCCGCTATCGTTCGGCATGGCCGGTGGCAAGGTCGCCGGCTCGATCCATCTGGATGGCAGCCAGGTACCGATGCGCGGCCGGATGGAATTGAAGGCGCGGCATCTGCAGCTGAAGCAACTGTTTCCCACCTTCCAGGCTATGAATACGAGCTTCGGCGAGATCAATGGGGATATGGCCATGAGCTCGCGCGGCAACTCGGTCGCCGAACTGCTGGCCACCGCCGACGGCGAACTCAAGCTGCTGATGAACAATGGCGCGATCAGTAAGACCCTGCTGGAAACTGCCGGCCTGAATATCGGCAATGTGGTGATGGGCAAACTGTTCGGCGACAAGACCGTCAAGATCAATTGCGCCGCCACGGATATGGTTGCTACGGACGGTGTGTTCCAGACGAAGCTGTTCGTCTTCGATACCGAGGACGCGATCATCGATGTCGAAGGCAACGTCAATTTCGCTACCGAACGCCTGGACCTGGATGTCACGCCCCATACCAAGGGCCTGCGGGTGTTCTCGCTGCGCTCGCCGCTCTACGTCAAGGGCACCTTGAAGAATCCCGATGTCGGGGTGCACACGACAGGCCTGATCCTGCGCGGTGGCGGCGCCCTGGCCCTGGGAGTTTTTGCCGCTCCTGCCGCAGCACTGGCACCCTTGGTCGTTCCCAGTCGCGGTAATGAGGAAAACGCATGCCAGGGAGTACTGGAGCAGATGCGCGGCACAAAGGTAAGCGCTCCCCGACAGCCGAAGGCCACCGGGAAGTAAAGGAAACCTCTAAAAACCTGTCAATGACTTGGACACAGCGAAAACGGATCCTATCGTTGTGGGAGCGACTTCAGTCGCGACAAGGACTTGCGATAAGGCACGATCGTCGCGACGAAAGTCGCTCCCACAGAAGAGCCAGTTCTTAGAGGTTCC
>NZ_DATCRY010000203.1:0-63333 GCF_036568765.1 Dyella sp.
CCCCGCTGATGCTCACCCTCAAGCTCGACGGCCCCGACAGCCACGCCGATCTACAACTACCGCCGGTGGCGCTCGCCGATTGGTGGGAGAAAACCGCGCACGCACAGCAGCCGCCACTCGCGCTGCCGCCGGGCACCGGGAAAATCGATATCGGCAAGATCAACGCCGCCGGCATCAGCATCGAAGGCCTGCACCTGGAAACCGGTGTCGCACCCGCATCCGCTGCATCCGCTGCCGCACCGAAACGTCCTTGAACATCGGCCCATGAACGCCTTCGCTACTCCACTACTGGCCTGGTTCGACCGCCACGGCCGCAAAGACCTGCCCTGGCAGCGCGCCGACGCCAACGGTAAGCGCGATGCTTACCGCGTGTGGCTTTCGGAAGTGATGCTGCAGCAGACCCAGGTCGCTACCGTCATTCCCTACTTCGAACGCTTCGTCGCCGCGCTGCCCACCCTGCGCGATCTGGCCCAAGCCGACGAAGATCGCGTGCTGGCACTGTGGTCGGGCCTGGGCTACTACCGTCGCGCACGCTTCCTGCATCGCGCCGCGCAACTCTGTGTGGAAAAACACGGCGGCATCATGCCCGCCGATTTCGACGCATTGGCCGCCCTGCCCGGCATCGGCCGCTCCACCGCTGGCGCGATTCTCGCGCAGGCTTACGGTTTACGCTTCCCGATCCTCGACGGCAACGTCAAGCGCGTACTGACGCGCTACCACGGCGTACATGGCCACCCCAGCGAAAGCGCGGTCGAAAAAACACTGTGGCAATACGCCGATCGGCACACGCCGGCCGAACGCGTTGCCGACTACACGCAAGCCATCATGGATCTCGGCGCCACCGTCTGCGTGCGTTCGCGCCCGCTGTGCCTGGGCTGCCCCGTCGCCGAACACTGCGTCGCCCGCCGCGGCGGCCTCACCGCGCAACTGCCCACGCCCAAGGCTGGCAAGGCGATACCCACGCGCGCGACGATGATGTTGATCCTGCGCGACGAAGACGGCCGCGTACTGCTCGAACGACGCGGCCCGCAAGGCGTGTGGTCGGGCCTGTGGAGTCTGCCCGAAGCCAGCGACCACGACGACGCCTGGCGCACCGCACAGAAACTCGCGCGCGTCGACGACGCCATCACCCTGACGCCATTCGTCCACGTCTTCAGCCATTACCGCCTCAACGTCGAACCCTGGCTGTTCGACGATGCCACCGCACCGAATGCGGTAGCCGACACTTCTGCGCAGCGCTGGTACGCGCCGGAAGAACTTCCCACGCTCGGCCTGCCCGCCCCCGTGCGCAGCCTGCTGCAAGCCCTGCCCGCAAGGAAAACCGTATGAGTCGCACCATCCACTGCGCCAAGCTCGGCATCGACGCCGAAGGCCTCGACTTCGCCCCCTGGCCCGGCCCGCTCGGCCAGCGTATCTATGCCGAAATCTCAAAGTCCGCATGGCAAGAATGGCTAGCCCACCAGACCATGCTGATCAACGAATACCGCCTCAACCCGCTGGATCCCAAGGCACGCCAGTTCCTGGGCGCGGAGATGGAGAAATTCCTGTTCGGCGGCGACGTAAAGCAGCCCGAGGGCTATGTCGCACCGGAAGGTTGAGCGGCAAGCTTGACGAAGCCGCGCATAGTCGGTTTAATACGCGGCTCCACGCGATGATCCACTCAGGACCATCCACCCTGGCCGGGTAGCTCAGTTGGTAGAGCAGGGGATTGAAAATCCCCGTGTCGGCGGTTCGATTCCGTCCCCGGCCACCATTTTTAAGCGGTTTTCGAAGTCTCGAAAAACTCTCCGCTAAAAACTTACCTCGTTGCTAAAAACTATTTCGATTCGCATAGTGCGCTTCGCGTTTAATGCCCTGTGTAACCTCGCGGCTTGACGCCCTCAATATCATGCCGCAATGAGGGGCCGCGAACATCAGGAACGTTCAACCAGTGCGCCTTCGCGTTCTCAATTGTCTTATAGCTATGGTTGGTCGAGGCGCGCCATTCCTTGGCGCCCTTGGGTTGCAGCGCGAGCAGCACGGACCCTCCGACGCAGTAGCCGACTGTGGCGAAGATCTCCGCATAGCGCGGGCTACCCTGGCGAACCATGGCGCTTGGTCGAAGGGCTGGTGCCAGCTAATGATGGAGGTCTCGGACATGCACCGAGAGGCTACGCTGCACCAGTCTCAGCGGCAGAGAGGTCGTCAGGGCTTGACACAGGGCGGTCGTGACGCTTGGTCGACACCGCAACGGAAATCCAGCACGAGGAATTCCGGGAAGTCGTGACACGACAATCGGCCCAATGACAACCAGCGGGCAGAATCCATGAATAACCAAGACTATGAAGATATCCATGAGCTGATAGGCGTTCTCAGAGCGATACTTTCCCTATGGAGAGACTTTCGCAGAGGCTTCCCACGGCATAGCAGTTAGAGCGCCGCCTGCCCTTCCCCCTGCGCCGCACTCGATGACCCGGGCGTGTGCTGCACCCAACCGAAGGCCACCGGCTGCGGAAGCTGGGCGATGATCGCATCGGCCGTCGGCAGGGGGCTATTCGGGCCATCCATTAATTGCTGCTCTCGCCCAAGCCACTCGTCCGTGAACGCTCAAATTCTGGGTGGCCCCGATTGCGGCGATACGGCGACATCGGAAGGACGCCTGATGTTTAGCTTGCCGGGGGGGCTTTTGCCGCTTTTGAGAATGATATTCGTGCCGAGCGGCAGGCCGATGGGATCGCCAAGGCCAAGCAGAAGGGTGTGACATTTGGCCGAAAGCGTGCGTTAACGGATGACCAGTGCAAGCGAATCCGCACCCTTAGGCAGGAAGAAAAGTTCTCGGTTGCCCAGTTGGCCGAACGCTTCAACGTCGGCGTTGCTACGGTCTACCGCGTGCTGCAAGAACCAGCCTGAACTATATGATTCAATAATCGCGGAATGTCGGCTTGCGACCCATTGCGGCCGGCTCTAGGGGTGAGGAAATCCAAAACAATGAAATGGGAGGGGACATGAAGACGCCGGACGAATTTGCCCAGGCAATGAACGAAAGGAAGGCTGACCCGAGCAAGATGGCCAAAGCCAATCCGCCAGACCCAACTAGCAGATCAGTTGGAGCAATTCTTTTCGTGGGTGGCTTGGTGGGGGCCGGCTATTGCTGGATGACGATTGACGAAGCAGCGCATCACGCGCCTGAAATTACATACTCATGGAAGATTGCCTTTGGCTCTCCCTTGGTCCTTCTGATAGGGCTGATGTGGATGATCCTCGGAGAAAAGGGGCCTAAGTACTTGGGCCCGGCTTACGCGCCTACTCGTTCGGGAGCGATCTTCTACGTTGTATCTGGCGTTTTGGCGGTAGTTTGTTGCTACGCGTTCGGCCATTACTTGCGATCATTCGGATATGACGTTGGCTTCTGACGCCTCTTCAATGCTGAGCACAGCGCCTAGGACGATCTGTCTATTACCCGACGTCCCCCCGCTTTGAGTAGCGGGTCTGTTTGGAGTCCGGAGTTACTTTAACTGCTTGGCGTAGGCGGCGGGTGTCAGTCTGCCCAGCGCTTTCTTCGGTCGCTCCTCGTTGTATTCGCGTCGCCAGCGTTCGATCTCGGTGCGGGCGTGCAGCAAGCTCGGGAACCAATGTTCGTTGAGGCACTCGTCGCGCAGACGCCCGTTGAACGATTCGATGTAAGCGTTCTGGTTCGGCTTGCCCGGTTCGATCAGGCGTAACTGCACGCCGCGTTCGTGCGCCCAGGCGACCATTGCCTTGCCGCAAAACTCCTTGCCGTTGTCGGTGCGGATCGTCTTGGGCAGGCCGCGACTGTGCGCCAGGCGGTCCAGCACGCGCGTCACGCCCTTGCCGGAGATCGCTCGCTCGACTTCGATGCCCACCGATTCATGCGTGGCATCGTCGACGATGGTCAGGCACTTGAGCACGCGGGCGTCAGCGGTGCGGTCGAACACGAAATCCTTCGACCACACTTCGTTGGCCGCCGACGGGCGAAACAACGGTTGCCGCTCGCTTACTGGCACCTTCTTGCGCTTGCGTCGACGCACCTGCAGCCGCTGTTCCTGATACAGCCGCTCCACGCGCTTGTAATTCACCGGTACGCCTTCCTGCCGGAGCTTCAGATGGATCATCCCCACGCCGTAGCGCTTGTGCCGCTGCGCCAGCGCCATGGTGCGTTGCCGGAGGCCCACGTTACGGTCCGGGCGTGGTATGTAGCGGTAGGCGCTGGCGCTCATGCCCGCGATGCGCAACGAGCGCCGCTCGCTCAGTCCCTTGTCGATCATCTGGCGCACCAACGCGCGTCGGGCAGGTGCGCCTACGGTTTTTTTCGCAGGACGTCCTTGATCACCTCGTTTTCAAGCATCTGCTCGGCCAACAGCTTCTTCAGCCGCGTGTTCTCAGTCTCAAGTTCCTTCAGGCGCTTGGCGTCAGGCACGCTCATGCCGCCGAACTTGCTGCGCCACAGGTAGTAGGAGGCTTCGCTGAAACCATGCTGGCGGCACAGCTCCTTGATCGGTAGGCCGGCGTCCGCCTCACGCAGGAAGCCGATGATCTGCTCTTCGGTAAATCGCTTCTTCACGTCCAATCTCCGTCGATGGTGGGATTGGACTCCAAATCGCCGTGCTACTCAAAAGCGGGGGGACGTCGGGGCGTTCGATAGGCATTAGGATCTTGCTTGGCCTACACCGGGACGCAAATCGGAGCCATCCACTAACTACTTAGACCAAACCTCCAAATCATAGAACTCAATTGCTTCTTGCATTAAAGATAAAACGTCACCCCCGTCTTTCCTGAAAAAGGAATCCCCCAGGCGCTGCCCTGATATAACGACGGAGTACGGCATTTCAGAGCGAGCCCCATCGACCTTAATCAGCACGACAGACCCGTCACGGCCTATCGCATCCAAACCAGCCAGTAAAGCTGCCGCACGACTCCACTTGCGGACAAGCTCATCTGTAACATGCCCTTTCGCAAGTAGCTGCCCAATCAAAGCGAGATCATTCATTTCCATACCTCATTTTCCAAGCGCATTCGTAATATCTTCTACGTCTCTAAGATTACCAGTGCTTACCCGATCAATCACAGAGCGAATCTTTGCCGCAGATGGGGCCATCCACTAATCGAGTCTCCACTAGCGAACCCTTCCCGCATCCGAATTCTCTTCGAAAGCAATCACCTGAATGAGATCCCTGCAGCCCGTAAATCTTGTCCGTTACTGGACGCCCCACTGATCCCTGCCTCATAACCAGGCACCAAACAACGCCTCGACAACCATCGCATTAAACCCATCCTGCCCACGCCAGTTGGCAATGAACTTCCAATCAGGTGTCCCGCCAAGCCGAGGTCGATTCGGGGCGAGAGCCTCAAGAATCCCAGCACACGCCATTATCTCCAGCAGCCTGCTTCGCTCCTCTTTCGAGGAAGGCACAACATCCTTCAATCTTTCGCGTAGAGCACCTGGAGCATCATTCGGGCGTAGCGACGTCGCCACTTCCAATATCCCCTTTAAGATCTCAACATCCTCGGATGTCGGCTCAGGAATCTCGGCCTTCTCCAATTGCTCCAGATCTAGCAATGTGTAGATCAAGTCACCATGACGCACCCCTCCCCAGCGGACGCGTTCAAAGTTGAGGACATTGAGATCCTCCTGCCAATAAGTATCCTGCCCTGCGCATACACCACACTCATATCTCCAATACGGTATCGATACTCCATTTTTGAAGCTGTGCCCGCCCAAGCGCCTTAGGTTCTGGTAGATGTGCGTGGAAACTCGCTTTGCCACATACCATGACGCAAGGCCCGAGCGCCAATCGACCCGCCGGGTAGATAGGCTGCATAGGAAAGCCTTGGCCGGTTTGCCTGGCGGCATCCCCTCGACTAGGTCGACGATGCGCTCAATCAGAGCGTCATGCGTTATGACAAGCGGATCGAACATCAGGCCCTGAGCTTTGGCGTATTCGAAGTCCTCCGGCGGCGTGTTTCTGTAGTCGCTGTCTATCCAACCGTTCCGCCAGAAGGTGTCGAATAGGATCTGCTTGGCTCTTTGATCGATCTGGGTCATGGGTTAAGGGGATCCGTCTTGGGAAGGGCGTTCCATCGTGGTCGTAGCGTGCCACTTCGCCTACGCTGCGACGATCCCGAGTGTAGTCAACGCCAGAAGCTAAAAACATAATAGTGGATAAACGCGTATGCAATAAATGCATAACGCTTTGATGCGTATAGTTTTATGGCCTTCCAGCTGAATCGGAGAGGGTCATGGCTACGGCCAAGAAAGCTGTTCGCCGCCAGGCAAAGTCGATCTACCGTCCGGAAAACCAAGTCATCATCGAACTGCTACGGGTATTCCGAGATCGCACCGGCCTGAACCAAGTGCAGTTTGCAGAGGTGCTTGGCCGGACTCAGAGCTATGTGAGCGCTGCGGAACGCGGGGCCAAAATGGATACCCTACAGATCAGGGACTGGTGCATCGCTTGTGGCACGGACCTAGTGACTTGGGCAACCGAGGTTGAGCGCGCGCTTAAGGTTGGAAGCAAATTGGGAGGGCGTAAGATCTAAGTGGAGTCAGTGTCAAATCAAGGACCGCTTAAATCGGAACTGGTGATTCGGAGCCATCCACTAATTGCTGCTCTCGCCCAAGCCACTCATCTGTGAACGCTAAAACTCTGGACGGCCCCAATTGCAGAGAGATACAAATCTTGGGCGGCCCCAATCACACCACCATCGCCGTGTGAAGCCTAACCTCCTCATGGGGCGCCAGACGCTTTGGCATCAATCTAAAGCCCACGATTCAGTACCGGTAGTTTCCCACTAGCAAGTGCGAACCTTGAGTTGCTTGTTATCCAGGGTCTTCGCGAGCAGTTTCGGGCTCAGCTAATCGTCGACGATTGACGTAATTTTGCGTAGCACCGGCTTTCGCAGGCGCTTGCCGATTGCCGACGTTTCGCACCCCGCGCTAAAGGCAAACATTTACAGTATTTGATTTAATAGACCCCGCATAGGCAGAAAACTCCTTGGCCATCTTATCGTGGTAGATGATAGTAAGGTCGTAACACCCATCTTTAATTCCATACAAACCAAGCATCCACTCTATATCCATATCACGACCAAAAAAATCACCAGGATATAAAACTATATAGTTTTCCTTTGACTGTATATCCTCATTAGGAGGAATGACCATACTGTAAGCTTTACCATGACTCCTAACATCCACTTGAAGAACGCCAAACGCTGGATTTTGTGTAAATAATCTGCTTATCTTATAATTTATACCCGACATATTTTTGATAGAAAGCCTAAGGCTCCCACCAATAACATCGGCTCGAAAGTTAAAAACGTTGTCCGCAAGCGATAACTTCGGAAACAACGACAAACACACAAAAACAAAAATCAAAACTAATTTATAATGGCGTATAAACATGATATTTCTCGATCATGGATTTGTTAGCAGGACTAAGGGAATTGAAATACCCATCCCGTTTATGCCTCTCACTAGACACTTCCGCTGGAGTGAGTCCAAAACGGCGTATATTTGCCTCCGTTAGCTCAAGATCATACGCCTGAACTTCTCGCATAAGAAAAGCCGGGCTATTCGACTGAAGACCATCCTTTAGCTCCCTCATTTTCGAAAACTGCACATGCCAATGCACACCAACCTCATGAAAAAGCATCGCTCCAATCATACCAAATGAATTTCTGAAGAGCGGCTCCGCCACATCCAACTGCCCATCGAACGACATGCTAGCATTGGCCCCACTGTCAAACTTATAGGCAAATGTAAGGTTTTTATAGTCTATATTAAAGTAGTCCATTACCACCATCGCAGCCTTTATTCTATCGGCCGCACTAATGTTTTCAAAGTATGGCTTGAGCTTGTCAGGCGTATTCAATGGAACAGTCGCCTTGTTTTTTACTTCGCCACCCCCACCACCTTCGGAATCGCCATGCGGTGATATATATATCTCATATGGATAACCGTAGTAATCACCATTGGTCGGCAACATCCCGGATCTATCAATAAGACCTACTGGATTGTTAAATGCATATGCAAATCTGTTAAACAGACTTACGCCCCCTGGCAACACCGCTACTAAATCAGCGCTAACGAACCTTGCAGCATCAGGGTCGTAATATCGTGCAGACATATAGACAAGCTTCACATCAGCATCGTAGAAATTACCCGCGTAACGAACACCATCGCCAGCACTACCTGTAACCACTTGACCGAAAGGTCTATATTCGAAGCTCGCTGTTATTTCCCCAAACTTATCTGCCTCCGCCAGCACATCTCCCCTAGGACCCTCATAGATGTACGTGACATTTTCTGCACACGCAACAACAGGAACTATCGCACAAAGAATGCTCAAGTATCGAACAATGAAACCTAACGATTTTTGCTTTTTCCTCATAGCACAACCCTTTAGAACCCGATCGCCCATGCCGAACAACCAACGGCATTACAAGCCCTCACAGAAAACTGGTAGTACAGAGGCACATTAGGAATTGTTGCCGTGCCAATAACAAATGTAGTCGCAGCTCCGCTATATACACTCGCGCCAGTGTCGTTACGCTTGGCCTCGTAATACGTCGCGCCGCTAACAGCGTTCCAGACCGCCTTATTTCCCTCTAGCTTCGAGCTTGGGAAATAGTCTTCTACGTGCGCCCCTGTAGGCGCCACTGGAACCAGGGATACCACGATCGACCCCGCTCCGCTAAACGGGCCGCAGCCACCGGTGTTGCAAGCCTGCACGCGATACCCATACGTGCCATTACCGCGACCGCTCGTTGGCCAACTCAGCGCACTGGTGTTCTGTACCGTGCCCCATGCGCCGCCGTTGGTTTGCTCCTGCAACAGATATGTTGTCGCGCCACTTACACCACTCCAGCTCACCGTATAGCTGCCTGTATTGCTGCTTGCCGGCACATTCAGGCTTGGTGCGCTCGCTGGCGGAATCGTGACCGCCACCGCGCCGCTCGTGGCATAACCGCCGCAACCGTTCGCATTGCAGGCTTTGACCCGATACGTATAGCTGGCCGTTGCCCCCACACTGAAGCTGTCGCTGGTGGCCGCACCGCTGTAGATCTCTGCGAACGCACCGCCGTTAATACTCTGCTCTAACGTGTAGCTCGTCGCGTATGCTGCGCTCGCCCAGATCACGCTTACCGGGCCGTTGCTGCTAGTCGGCGTGCTGATGCTGGCTGGTGTCGGCGGAACATGCGCCACAGTGACCGTGTTGGATGGCGTGAGCGCGCTACAGCCGCTCGCATTGCAGGCCTGGACCTGATAGCTGTAGATGGCATCCACCGGATTGCTTAGCGTGTAACTGGTAGCACTACTGTTCTGCACCTGGTTCCACGGATTGCTGTTCTGTTTCTGCTGCAATTTATAGCCGGTCGCCCCCGTCACACTGCTCCAGGTGACAGTAAGGCTACTCAGGTCGCCCGCCACCGTAGCCGTCGCGGTCGCCGGTGCGGCGGGTGCTGTGAGCGCGGCCGGCACTTGGAACGTCCCCGAACCTCCCAGCACGAGGTTGCCATTCCCCACCGGCGAGTCGCCGTACATGTATATCGGCAAGCCGCCATATTGCTGACGCACCGCCGTGGTCAGTGGAATGCTGAAGCGATAGCTGCCCGTAGTGACCTGGCAAGCGGCCTGCACCGCCGGCTCGCTGGTCACATTCGCCGTCCCGGTCGCCACCCGCACCCCGCCGACGCCCGAAGCGCCGCCCGCGAACACTTCCACCGTGATCGACTGCGCCAGCCCCGTGGAGCAAGCCCAGCCACTTAGCGTGGCATTGCCACTGCCATCGATGTTGATGCCGTCGATGTTGCCCGTGACGGTCGTGGCATAACCTTCATTGCGAGCGATCAGCTTCTTGCCGAGGAACACATAATCCGTACTCTTGGTGGTGTTGGCCTCGTACTGGTACAGCAGCTGCCCATCCTGGGTATAGAAGTAATAAGTCGGGTTGCCGCTGACCGGAGTTTTCAGGACGCGACGGCCGGACGCGTCGTAGGCGTAGCTATCCAGCCCCGGGATCTGCAAGAGCTGGTTCTTCTCGTCGAACACCAGGGAGGTGGTGTTCTTGCTCGTCACGTTGCCGCGATTGTCGTAGCCGAAGCTGAAGGCCGTACTTGCACCGTTGGTGATGCTCGCCAGCCGGTTGGTGGCGTCGTAGTTATAGGTGAAGGTCTGACCGTCGCTGACCCGGCTGCGGATGTTGTTGAGCGGGTCGTAGTTATAGGTTTCCGTGCCCCACAAGCCAGCCGCCTGGGCGCTGGTCAGGCGGTTGAGCGCGTCGTAGCCGAAGCTCTTGGTGCGCGGGCCGCCAGCCAGGTCGTTGATGTTGGTGATGTTGCCGTTGGCGTCGTAGAGGTAATCCTCGCTCAGGTTCAGCGTACTGCCCTGGGCATAGCTGAAGTTGCTGAGCAGGTTTCGGGCGTTCTTCTGCACCAGGTAGTCGGTGCCGTTGCCGAAGGTGAAATGCTCGACATCGCCGTCCGGGAAGTAACTGACGTTGCTGGCGAAGCTACCGGCCACCGTGGGGCGACCCAGCGCATCCGGGGCATAGTTGACTACCAGGCCGTCCGGGTAGCTGATACTGGCCAGGTGCGCGTTGGCATCGTGGCTGTAGCGGATGACATTGCTGCCGTTGCCCGTGACGCTCATCGTCTCGGCGGTCAGCTGGGCCAGCTTGTTGCGGGTGGCCGTCCAGGTGGTGATACCCGACGTGGTGGTTTGCACGTTACCGAGCGGATCGTAGGTGTACGCCGTGCTCTGGGTGCCTGTCGGTGGAGCCAGGGTCAGCAGGCGGTTCATCGCGTCGTAGCTGCGATTCGTCTTGGCCGTGTCGGCCACCTGTTCCTGGCCGCAGGCCGTACCGGTAATCGCCAAGCCTGACGCCGTCCAGGCGATATTGTTCGCCAGATCGTAGGCCGTCACTTCACTGCCGCTTTCGGGCTCGGTGGTGCGGCACAGGCGGTGGAAGCTGTCATAGGTCAGCGTCTTGGTGACGCTGTCGCTTTCGGTGCCATAAAGACCCGATTGGGTGATCGCCAGCGGGTTGCCGTAGATGTCGCGACTGATCGTCTGGGTGATGCCACCGGGCGCCTGGACCTGGATCACCGACTGGTAGGCCGGCTGATCGAAGACCTGGTAGCTCGTCGTGGTGAGATTGCCCTTCGGATCGGTGACCTGCTCCCGCGCACCGGACAGATAGGCGGTGTGTGTGGTTAGCGTGCCCAGCTCGGAATCCTGCTGGGTGTCGGTCAAGCGTTCCAGGGCGTCATAGACGCTGTGCGTGCCGGCCGTGAGCGCCGTCAGGTCTGGGTTGCCCGCACCCGGATAGGAGACGAAGGTCTTCTGCCCCTTCCAGTCGTAGTCGGTGCGAGTCGTGCTGACCGAGGCGTTGCCGCTGATCGCGGTATCGGACAGGACCGGGCGCAGCATGGCGTCGAAGTAGGTGACGCTCTGCGCGTTGCCTTGCGAGCTGATGCGGCGCCAGTGGTTCGCGCCAACACCGCGCTCGGCACTGGGGACCAAGGCATAGCTGAAGGTCTTCGACGCCCAGGCCGCTTCGTCGCCGGTCGGATACGTAATCCCCGTGATACGACCGATGCTGTCGTAGCTATAGCTCGTCGTGTTACCGGCCTGGTCGGTAATGGAGCTGATCTGGCCGAAGTCATCGATGACCAGGCTCTGCCCATGACCATCGGGATAGCCGATGGTTTGCGGGATACCTCGCTTGTAGTTGCTGAGCGAGGTGGTGTGATTATTAGGATCGGTAAAGCTGGCCAGATTACCCTGCGCATCGTAGCCATAGCTCATCAGTAACTGACCGAATCGCGAGCGCGATTGCAGCGTGACGTTGCTCAGGTTGTAGGTGTTGATGCTTTCGGTCTCGCCTGTCGTCAGGTTATCAACCTGTTGCGGCAAGCCGAGCATCCAGTGCGGCAGATCGTTGAGATAGGTCGTTTGCTCCTCAATGGCCGCCTGTCCAATGATGCTGCTATAGCGCCTCACCCTTGCTTCTTGGGCAAACTCATTGAATGCGGTAACTTCGGAAGTGTAAGTGTCTTCGCCGTCCTGCGTAATTGTGCGCTTCTGCAACGGATGCAACTTGCTCTGCTGTTCTTCATTAAGGTAAACCTGGGTCGTGGAACCTAGGGATGAAGGCCAGGGCCAACTTCCGCCGAGCGCATACTGATCGTCTTCGGTGCGAAGGACATTCGTGCCCAAAGCTCCACTGAAAAACTCCGTCTTCGTCAGCAAGCTTTCCGAGGCGTCAAAACGGTTACTGAAGTTGTAACGTATCGCAGCACCTTTCGGATCGGTCACTACCGTCCAAACATTGCTTACGCACCCCGTGGAGCAGTCCTCGATTGCACTCTGATTTGCTGGCGAATAGCTGTAGTTCCAGGTCAGATCGATGCCCGCGCCCGTAAAATGTTTTTGGGTAACGGCCGCGACAACATAGAGATCGGGTGTCAATGCCTCATGGACACCCGTACCCATGTCTACGCAGGTATTTGGCGTATATGAGCGACCTCGGACTGTGCTCTGTACGGTAAATGTGCCCGTCAGCCCGGAAGGATGGGTCATCCATGCCGAAGAAGTTGGCCCCGTGTTCGCCTGCAAAGTCGCACAGCCGGTCGTATACGTGACCAACGTATCGAACTTGGGTGAGCGAAACGTATCCAAATGAAAAGCCCATGCACTGCCATCGGGCTGAAGCACCTGGCTAAGCGCGGGAACGTTGGGATCGCTCGAATAGGCGTAAAACCACGTCCGTGGCAGGCCCGCATCGGGCTGCAGCGTCACCGAGTGCAAGCGATAGGCAGGCGGATCCGTAAATCCACTGCTCGCCGGACGCTGCCATGTCTCATAGCTCAAAATAAGCTTTCGGCCATCGCTCGCTTCGATCTGCGTAGCGTTGCCATTCGCGTCATATGAATAGGTCAGTGAGTTGCCAAAGCGATCGCGAACGACCGACACCATCATCAAGCCGATGCGGCGATAAAGCGCGCCGAGGCTCGCATGCGCCATCGTCGGTGCCGTCTTATAGATCAGATGATCGAACCAGTATCTGGTTCCATCGGGCGCCACCGCCAGAAAACCTTGCCCAGGTTGCCCGTTCGATGTTTGGGACAGGCAACTGATAGCCCAATGCTGCAAGGTGACGATCGGGTAGCTGGCACCATCCTGCGGCACCTGATTGTTCGCTGTAGCACGGCTCAGCAAATCCTGGCTGGCACCATCGGCCGTGACCATCTGATAGCCATGCCACCACTTTCTGGGCTCCCAGTCGATCGGTTCCTGACCCTGCTTGGCCGGTACCACAATGTCTGGCGGACTGGCGAAGTTTGAACAGCGGTTAGAATCGTCAATGAAGGTCCATTGGCCGTACGTCGTTCCTTGCCAGTTGCTAGGCCCGGATAAGGTCTCTATATGGGGAATATTGAGCGTCCAATCGACCAGTTGGCTGTTCAGCACATCTTGGTAATACTGATTGAACGGAAGATCGGGAATCTTATACGTGCGCGACAGCAGCAAATCTGGCCCTTGGCCACTGAGCTTTACATCGGTTTGCGTAAAAGAAAGGCTGCCGTTGTAAAGGCTGATGTTTTCTCCGAATGGGTTCTCACCCAGCGGCTGTATATCCTCGGTAACCTTGATCTTTTTCTTGTATTCGTCTTCGGGAGATACCGAGGCAGATTGCGCCAGGACCTGAGCTGCCCAAAACGCGCAGCACGCAAACACGATCACCGCACGCACCGCGCGGCCTAAAGTAATACGCATATTTCCCCAGCCCCTGTACTGTGTCGTATGCCTAAGCGCTAGAGAAGATGCACCCTTTAACACCTAAGCAGATCGCTTATTAATAACAGTTTCGCATAAATTTGCGCAGTCAGCGACTTCCTGCGGTCTTGTCAGAAATATCCTACGCAAGGGATCCAACTCCCGTTATCGCTACCAGCTAGCACCGATGCTTCGGCAGCACTCGCAAAGCGTACGATCGGCCGAGACAGCAGGTAACTTGCCGTCTCGGCCAGTTCATCAACGAAGGAAATCGAGAGCCTGCTGAACAAAGGCGGCGTGGTACTGGAAAATTCCGCCATGGCTGGCATCCGGGAAAATGCTGAGCTGCGCATTGGGCAGCCGGCATGCCAGCTCGAACGAATTGATGGTCGGTGCCATGACATCGTCGTCGCCATTGGCAACCAGCACAGGGTGTTGAATCCCGATCGGCTTGGATGCCTCGCCCTGCCTCCAGGCATAGATGGCCGTCAATTGGGCATGAATGGTCTCGTTGCTTATCGGAGCATCCCGGTCTTCCGTGCGCGCGCCCAAACGAGCGAGGAACGCATTGGCCGCGGCCTGGCCGTTATCGGTTTGCGAGAAGAACAGGAAGTGCTTCGGATGCTTGCCCGAGGCAGCGGCCTTGGCCACGCCGTCTTGCAGGACTGCGCCCATGCTCGAGATGCCTTCGCCACCTTTGGGACCGGAGCCGGCGATGATAATCTTGCGGACGAGATCGGGCTGGTCCTGGGCTATTACCTGAGCGACGAAGCCGCCCAGCGAGAATCCCAGCAGATCGACCTTGTCCAATCCGAGCGCACGGATGAAGGAGATTGCATCTTGCGCCATTGCTTCGACCGAGGCCGGCGTCGTGCCGCCCGACCGGCCCACGCCACGATTGTCGAATGCAATGACATGACGACTGACTGACAGGCCATTCACGACAGCCGGATCTTTATTGGCATCCCTGCTGGATTGCGATGGGTTGGACCTCAGCAACTTTGCCGGTCGCCTGATCAATTGGAAAGCCTGGGGCTATATGGCGGTGGACGGTCACGTCTTCGACATTGGCGTACAGACATGGCGCGCCCTGGAAGCCCTTCAAGCTGGTGCGCGACCGGAGCATGCCGGCCCCGCCAGCGAGCACGACAACGGAAATGGCGCGCTGATGCGCGTGCTGCCCCTGGCACTGTGGCATCAGGGCGATGACGAGTCTCTTATGGCCTTGGCAGCGCAGCAGTGTCTGCCCACGCATGGACATCCCCGCTCCGCGGTAGCAAGCGCCATGCTCTGCCTATGGGCTCGCGCCGAACTTTCTTCGGTTTCTTCCAGCTGGGATGCCGCCGCCGCGTCGCTTCGGATCCATGGGCCCGCTGCCGGCCTGCCGAGCGAGGAAGTCGAGCTCGTGCTGGACTCGGCACACCTTCAAAGGGTGGCGGGAACGGGATACGTAGTGGATACGCTCTGGTCGGCGCGCCACGCGCTAGACAATGCGGGCGATTATGCCGGAGCTGTTCGTAGCGCCATCGCACTGGGTAACGACACGGACACAACGGCCGCGGTCACCGGGGGCATAGCCGGTATCCGGTTCGGATTGTCCGGTATCCCCCAGACGTGGCGCGAGCGATTGCGAGGTAAAGATATACTCGACGAACTGCAGGAAAAGCTCCTCTGCAGGGCCCAGGTCCTCTGATTCATACGGAAGCCATCGCGAGCGGACGCAAGACAACTGACTCGGTGACGAACTCATGGCAACACTCGAACGCGCAATAGCCATCGCCGCAGAGGCCCATGCAGGCCAGATCGATAAAGGCGGGCAACCGTACATCCTCCATCCGCTCAGGGTGATGCTGCGAGTCAATTCAACCTGGGAACGCATGGCGGCAGTACTTCATGATGTCGTCGAAGACTCGCCCGTCACGCTCGACAAGCTCAGAGAGGAAGGATTTCCGCTGGAGGTTATCGCCGCCGTTGACGCATTGACCAAGCGCAAGGGCGAATCTCGCTTGGATGCGGCCAGGAGGGCGAGGCAGGATCCCGTTGCCGTTGTCGTCAAGCTGGCCGATAACGCCGAAAACATGGATTTGTCGCGAATAATTGAACCCACAGAGCGAGATTACGCGAGGCTTGAGGAATACAAAGCCGTTCGATCCATTCTGCTTGCTAACTCGAACGAAAGCGATTGATCGGGAACCCATGTGGACTTCAGCAGGCCTTGTAGCTTCGGTTTTCATCGTCGCCCCAATGAACTCGAAGAATGGGAGCTTTGCCCCGTATTTCACGGGGATGACGAGCTACCTTGTCGCAAGACGCGACGTTCGTATTCGACGACGCCACGGGTGATTTCGTATCGGGACATATCGACATCGGAGGGGATAACCTGCCGTTTCGCCGAGTCCAGGCGGTGCCGTAACAGCTTGCTGGATGGCCGATCCGTCAACTCCAGGTCGTGCTGATCGGAATCGAGTCCCATCGTTCGGCTCTGTCGCGACTAAAGGGAACCTCCAAAAACTTGCTTTCTGTGGGAGCGACTTCAGTCGCGACAATCGTGCCTCACCGCAAGTCCTTGTCGCGACTGAAGTCGCTCCCACAACGATAGGATCCGCTTTCGCTATATTCGGGCGATTGAGAGGTTTTTAGACGTTCCCTGAAGTCGCTCCCACAGCGATAGGATTCGCTTTCGCTGTATTCGGAGGGGTTGCCATTGGGCGGGCCGTCCGTGGCCCTTGGGGGATCGTCCTTGCTTCTAGGGGACTAGAACTTGTAGTTGGCCTCGATGTACATGGTGCGGCCGTAGATGTTGTAGTTGAACTGGTTCCACGGCGTGACTTCGGTGCCGAGGTACGTGTTGTCATGCGGCGGCATCTTGTTGAACACGTTGTTGACCAGGAAGCTCAACTCGATGTTCTTGAAGCCCTTATAGGCAATGCTGGCGTTATAGGTGATCCACGCACCGTACTTCCTGGCGCCCCTCGATGCGTCGTACTCGCCCAGCAGTTGGGCCTCGTAGTTCGGCGTGGCCCCGAGGCGGTTGAAGTACACCGTGGTTGCCCAGTTGTCGTCCGGGGTGATCCACGATACCGAGCCGTTCACCTTGGTCTTGAAATCCTGCGACCAATCCGGGCTCGTCAGATAGTTCACGTAGTCGTCGCCCGGGTAGTCCTGATACTCGTGCTTCAGGACATCGCTGTACGACAGGTTGAAACCGAAGGTACCGAAGCGCGCGGTCGGAAGCTGGTAGGCAAACTCGGCCGACAGCGCGTTCACCTTTTCGTTCGAGACGTTGACCTTCGGAGTGTTGATCGTGTCGATTGTACCCAACAGGCCCTTTGCCTTCTCATCAGGTGTCACGGGATTACGAACGATCTTGGCGAAGGCGTTCGTACACGTACCCGAATCCATCGCGTACATGCCGATGTCGCAGCGGTACTCGTCCAACGACAGGCCGCTGGCACTTTCCGTGTTGACTTCGTTCGAGATATCCCAGTGCAGGTAATCGACGCTGATCTTCATGCGTTCGATCGGCGACCACACGAAACCGTACGACCAGACCTTGGCCGTGATCGGCTGGAGATCCTTGTTACCGCTCTGGCTGGCGATGATCTGCGCCTGACCGTACTGCAGCGGCTTACACTGGTCGATCGTGTCCGGCGTGAAGCCGAGGCGACCGCAGTTCAGATAGTCCGGGAAGCCGGTCAGATACCCTGCCGATGGGCCCTGGAACTGATCGGAGATATTCGGCGCCTTGAACGCGGTGCCGTACTTGCCGCGCAGCAACAAGGTATCGAACGGCCGAATCTCGAAGCCCAGGTTGTATGTACCGTGAGCAATGGTGGTACCGAGCACGTTGTAGCCGTCGTAGCGGCCCGACGCGTCGATGGTCAGCCATGTGGTCAGAGGTGCGCGGAATTCGGTGGTCAAGGCGTAACGGCTGCGATGACCCGAACCGCTCACACCGCCCGTTCCCCACAGGTTACCCGCTTCGGCCTGGGCGCTCGGCTGGTAATCCCAACCCTGATTGCCGCCCTCAGCCACTATCGCGATACCCGCATCGCCACCGGGCAGTGCAAACAGCGAACCGTTGGTCAGCTGGAACCGCAGCATGTTGTCGTAGGTCTTGGCATGCGTGACTTCGCGTCCAGTGAAGGAATCGAAATCGGCGCGGCTCACCGGGCGATAGAACGCATCGTAGTTGATGGCGTAGCTCGAATAGCCGAAGCCATACGGGTCCTCACCGAGATAATCGCCAAGGACGTTCTTCTCGAAGTAGGCATCGATCTTGTCGGCGTAACGCACATAGTCCGAGACGTCGAGATGATCTTGCGAGTGGGTGAATCCCAGGTCCCAGTTCCAGTTCTGATCCCACACGCCGTTGGCGCCCAAGGTGTACATCAGGCTCTTTTCGGTCTGCTGGGTAGCGATGCGATCGTAGCCGCCCACTTCTTCCGGCGAGAACGCGTGCTGGAGGTCGACGAAGTCATCGAGGTTGGGGTCGTAAATGTGCCCGAAGTCGGCAGCCGATCCCCACCACATGTAACCCGCACCCGAATTCCATTTGGTCTTGCTGTAGTTGAACAGCACGTCACCGTAGAGCTGGGTATCGGGCGTAACATCGAAGGTGCCGTGAGCATAGACGTTTCCGGTCTTGCTCGGATCCTGCATAGTGCGGTAGCCCGGACTGTTGAACGAGCCGCAATAGTCGCCGGACCCTGCGCGATGACGCAGGCCCTCGCCACCGTTGAACTGGCCCGCGACGTTGGCGCAATTATTGGGATCTTCGAACAGGTAACCGGCGCCCGTGGCCGAGTTGACGAGGTAATCGCGACCGGCGATGGCCGGGGACTTGGGATTGCCGTTGAAGTAGTGCGACGACAGGCTGCGCTGCGAAGCCCAGATCGCGTCTTGCTTTTCGAGCTGCACGCCGTAAACCACGTTCAGCTTGTTCCAGTGGAAACTGTCGGCGAAGCTCAAGCGATTCGATTGACCGCCGCCGTCGGAAGTCCAGCCATAGCGGTAGTCGATAGACGGACGATCGACGTTCTTCTTCAGCACGATGTTGATAACACCTGCGATGGCGTCGGAACCGTACAGGCTCGACTGACCGCCAGGGAGGATGTCGATGTGATCGACCAGATCTGCGGGAATGCCGCTGATGCTGTTGAAGCTGTCGCTGCCGTTGTAGAGGGCTGGGAAGTTGCCCATCGGACGACCATCGATCAGGTATTTTGTGAAGCCGATAGGCAGACCGAATAAGCTCAAGGTCTGGGCGCCGGGAGTAAAGCCCTGCGAGAACTGCGCGCCCTGCACCGAGCCTGTAGCGAACGAAGACTGCTGCAGCGCTTCGGCGACCGTCGAGAAGCCGCGGGCCTTCATGTCGTCCGACGTGATGGTGAACGTCGGCGTTGCGGTTTCAATCTGCGAAATCGGGATCAGCGAGCCGGTGACGACGACCTGATCCAGTTTCTTGACATCCTTCGGGCTGTCGTTGGTAGCCGCTTCGGTCTTCTTGCCCGACTCCTGGCTGGCCTGTGCGCCGCTGGCATCCTGTGCGAAAACCGAGGCCGAGAAGGCCAATGCACCCATCGCAAGACCGAGACGAACGGCAACAGCCAACTTGCTGTTTTCAAAATATTTCACGCGTTTAATTCCCCTGACGACGCAATCGGCTAAAGGAAGCAAGAGCCAGGCGTCGTTCTGGCTTCTTCAGGCGCACGAGTCCCCTCGGCACTGCCGTTGCGGCAGTCCCGTTAATCTCGTGTATTTCGCAGGAAATAGCGGATTCCCCCGCCGCCCTTCGTCGAACTTAATTGCGGCCGTTCATAAATGTCAACGCTTTTTCGTAAGCTTGACGCAAGCTTTAAATAAAACAGTCATTTAGATGGTGGCAAATCCGGCCGGACCGATCTTCAATCGTATGGTTTCACGCAATCGGGAACGAACAAGATGAACGCAACAACTTGCGATTCGTATGCCGGAGGTTTCAGGCATGGGCATAGCGGATCGGATTGAAGGCCCGCGGGCTACCTCTAGAGTGCCTTCCAAAACGATTGCAGCCATTAGCCGTCAATCGAGCGAATGACTTTTGCCGGGTTCCCCCCAACCAGGGTGTTCGGTGCAACATTCTTGGTGACTACTGCCCCCGCCGCGATAACCGAGTTTTCGCCCACGGTTACCCCACCAACTACCGTTACGCCGGCACCGATCCAGACGTTCCGCTCGATGGCTATCGGGCGGGCAGTCACACCATCGCGCCGCCGGGACGGTTCGATCGGATGGCCTGAGGTAATAAGGCTCACGTTTGGCCCGATCATCACATCGTCGCCGATATCGAGCCCGCCCAGGTCATAGAAAGTGCAGTTCTGATTGATGAAGACATTGCGGCCAACGCTGATGTCGACGCCACCGGTGGTGTAGAACGGCGGAATCAACAGAAAACTTTTATCCAATGTCTTACCAATGAGCTCGCCGAACAGCGAGCGGACTTCGTCCACATCCTCGAACGTCAAACGATTGATGATGGCAGTGATAGCCATGGCTCGCCTGAGCTTCGCCTGCATGGCTGCCGACTCCGGCGTCCCGCGACGAATCCATAGGGTGCGGCTATCGTCCGCCATCCGTCACTTTCCTTCTGGGCGCAAGTAAAGGCAATTTCTTTATCACATAAATCCCGTGGCACCCAACCCGACGCGATGTATTCCCTTTGAACAAATGTTGGGATAACTGCCTCCAGCATAAGACGGACATGTTTCCGCCCCCGGTTGCCACATATGGACGAGAAGATACCCCGCCATCCGAAGGGATCAGAGCAAGAGCCCGAATAAAATTGCGGACCGCCAGCGCAAGGTCGACGACGCTCATCCCGAGCTTGAGCACGCCATGTTGGATGTCCACCAGTCGCGGTGATTCGGGTCGCGGAGCCCCCCTCGCTCCAAGCGCCCTCACGACACGCATATTTCTCAGTGCGTCGGAACCACACCCGCACTGTCTTCTGAAGTCACCGAAGGACGCCGCAGCATATGAAACGCTGCGATATGCGTGATCATCAACATGGGAACAACCAACGTCGGAATCACGTACGCAGCGCCCAACTGCCCTGCCACCATCGGAAGGTTGGCTCGCACGGCGTGGTAATAGTCGAGCAAAAAGTCGGCCGCCCCTACGACATTGAAAGCGACAACGAAAAACCAGAATACCGACTTGACCCGCACGGTAAGCAGAGCAAGTAGAGCAAGCACGGCAGTCGCCAAATCGGCATAGGCGGCGAAGACCGCAAAACTATTCGGCAATTGAGAGCCGACGACGCCAGGAACGATAAAAACAAGCCCGACAAATCGGAAGCTGTGTAACGTCGCAATAGCCCGATGAGCCTCGACACGATCCATGGCCCGGAGCCGGGGCCAGGCATACTTGCGAAAGCAAAGCGCCCAGGCGATATAACCCAGGATAAGTTGCATCGTAAAAATGTTGGCCGTCTGCATAGCGGTTTCCAGTGCCACGGTACCGGTGAGTACCATGGAGATCATGCTACGGTACCAAGAAGTACCAATGCAAGAGGTCAGTTGTGAAGAAGCAAGGGAATACCAGCGAATCCGGCCCGCAGCAAGCGCGTGAGCGAATCCTGCACGCGGCTATGGCGACCTTCGTAGAGCTCGGTTACACCGAAGCAAGCACCTTGAAGATCGCGACACGAGCCCAAGTTTCGAAGCGAGAGCTGTATGCTTTGTTCGGCAGCAAGCAAGCGATGCTTACCGCATGTATTGCCGATCGCGCCGGACGCATGCAACTAGCGGCCCAATTACCGCAGCCAAACCATCGCGAAGAGCTCGCGAACGTGCTTGCCAAGCTCGGCGCAACCATCCTGCGCGAGGTAAGCCACCCTACAGTCATTGCCGTCTTTCGGCTTGCCATCACAGAGGCACAACGCGCGCCGGAGGTAGCCGCGACGCTCGATTCGGCTCGCCAGGCGACACGCTCGGCTGTACGCGACATCCTCGCACAGGCGCAATCATCCAGGTTGATCGCTGCCGACAACCTGGATGACTTGAGTGCTCGCTACCTGGCACTGCTCTGGGGCGATCTTATGATGAGTATGCTGCTGTGCATGCGAGAGGCACCAAGCACCCGGGAGATCGAACATAAGGCCAAACAAGCTGCAGAGGATTTTATGAAGCTCTGTACGGAACCTCGCCGATAACCGCCTGCAGCACCATGGCGCCGCATGGTCATCCATCTCGACCGGCTGCGTAGCCACTCATGAAAAGCTGGGCATACGATAGCCTTTCCTACGATGTCATCGTCATAGAAGCCAGGGCCGTACATACAACACTCCGACCTCACTGGTCTGCACCGTCAGCGATGGAAGACCTGCGCAGGCGCCTCCGATAAGCCTTTACTTCGGCGAGACGCATATCTTCGGGGAGATGACGGACATGTTTAGCGTGTCCGAGTCGCTGCGCCCGATAGATCCCAGCATGCCCGGAGAACATATAGCTCACCACGCAAGCGATAACCGCAAAGGGCGCAATGGATGGACCGAAGAGTTCGATGGCCATCACCGTGCAGGCCAGAGGTACGTTTGCCGCACCCGCAAAGACTGCAGCAAAACCCAGCCCCGCCAGCATGGCGACAGGTAAGTGCAACCAGGGAGCAAGCGCATTGCCGAGCGTTGCGCCGATGTAGAACAGCGGGGTGACTTCGCCGCCTTTGAAGCCGGATGCCAGCGAGGCGACCGTATAGGCAAATTTGCCGGCGAAATCCCAGTGCGCCAACGGATGCTGGAACGCCTCGACGATCGTCGGAATACCCAGGCCGATATAGCGCTGGGTATGCAGCAAAAACACCGATATCGCGATAACCGCGCCGCCCAGGAAAGGACGAAGCGGCGCGTACCGGATCCACTGCTTCATCCATCCGCCCACTTTGTGAGTCACCGAGGCAAAAAGCAGGCCGGCCCCTCCGAAAATCATTCCGGCCACAATCACGCTCGCCCCGGCAATCCAGTTCAATGTCGGCACCTGATCGACTATGTAGACTGTGTGATGCACTCCCCAGGCAAGACATACCCTGTCGGCGACAATCGCAGCCATCACGCAAGGGAACAAGGCGTCGTACCTCATCCGGCCGATGGCGAGCACTTCCAGGCCAAACAGGGCGCCTGCCAGCGGTGTACCGAACACTGCGGCAAACCCACTGCTCATGCCCACCATGAGAAGTACACGGCGATCTTCCGGTCGTAAGCGAAAAACATGTGTCAACCGGTCCGCAAGCGCACCGCCCATCTGGACGGCTGTTCCTTCGCGCCCCACCGAAGCACCGAACAGGTGCGATGCAACAGTGCCCAGAAAAACCAAGGGCACCATGCGGCGAGGAATAATCTTTCGGGGATCGTGTATTTCGTCAATGATGAGGTTGTTCCCGGCTTCGACCGGCTTGCCCAGCCGATCGTATGCCCAACCCACCGCAAACCCTGCCAACGGAAGCAAGCCTATCAACCAGGCATGGATTTCACGCGTCGAGGTTGCCCATTCCAGGGCGATCAGGAAAAAGGCGGAGGCTGTGCCAGCCAGGACAGCAGCCGCGCAGGCAATAAGAAGCCATTTGCCGATGTAAGAGAGCAGTTCCCACTGCTCCAACGAACGAATATGCCGCATGCGGATTCCAAAGAGGGTTGTTGAACACCCGGAATCCCAATGCGAAAAGCGCGCACACCTACGCCCAGGGACCCGGGATACGTAGGCATCATCAGCCCGAAGGCGGTTCGCGGAGGCATGCCATCTCCGTTCGCGCAGTGTAGTGAAGCTGCATTCAAGCGGTAAAGTCCGGCAGCAGCCGAGTTCGGCCGCTGCCGGAGCAAGGCTTTATCGATCGATTCTTACTTCGACACGACGATTAGGAGCCAGGCAAGCCACCAGCTGCGGGCGTGGGCCATCGGGGCAATCTTTCACCGGATCGCTCTCACCGTGTCCTTCGACGTCGATCGTTGTGGCGACCATTCCCTCCTCGACAAGCACATCCCTCACAGCACCGGCCCGACGTTCGGACAATTGCCGGTTGCTGGCCGAACTGCCCAAGCGGTCGGTATATCCGGCGACATGCACGCTGTGCACCTGATCCGCATGCTCGCGCAGTTGCGCCGCGAGGTTTGCCAACGCCCTCCTCCCTTCCGGCGAAACATCGGCTTTGCCGAAAGCAAATAGCGCATCGGCCGAGAGCGTGAATCGACGCTGCGCCTCCTGCCTGACAACTTGCTGGACCGGCACTGACTTTGGCTCTTCAAGCAGGGCCGCGCAAGACTCGGGCTTCCAATAGAAGCTGCGTGCAAGCTTGCCCTCGTCGAACAGGACCTTGTACTGACACACTGTCACTTCGTCTGTATGGGGCCTGCGGAAGTTGAACACGTAGTTCCATTCGCGCACGCCCCAGACACCTTCGCTAAAGTGCGGATAACCGATCAAGTCGGCCAGCTGCTGTTTATTGAGGCCCGCGCGAACCTGGCGCAGATTGGCCAGATTCGGGAAGGTGCCCCCTTTGTGCATGGGCGTGACACTGTCGGGTGCCGGCCATACCAGTTCATGGGCCGACTGGCCGTCCTTTGCCACGTCGCGACTGACATTGCCACAGGCGGTGAGTACAAACGCGGCGACGACGGCCATGGCCGGTTGTTTCCAAGACTTATGCATATCGATAACTCCTCGATGCTTTTGGGAGGCGCTGTAAGCGCGCATTACCAGACCACGCCCGCACCGGCACCCACGCCGGCGTCGCCTCGCGTGTTGGTGGTAGCGTTGAGCTTGAACACGTAGCGGCCGCTTTCGGTAATGGTGGACACACCGATGGCAATGCCCGATTCGCCATGGAAGCTGCCCAGCGCCACGCCCGCGGAACTTTGATTGGGCTGGTAGGCCTGCGGCAGGCTTGCCATCGCCATTGCCGACGCGATGCCTGCGTTGGCTCGGTTGCCGATCCGGTTGAGCTCCTGGTCTACACCCTGGAAACGCTGATCGACGTAATCCTTCGACCAGTTCTTTGCTTCGCTGATGGCATCGTCCAGCTGGCTCACGTTCACAGCATCGGTGGGATTCACACCATTGGCGACATTGGTGATCGTACGTTCGTGACCTGCCGAGCCCACCGATACCGTATTGGATTGCGACGCGACGGAACCGGCACCGATAGCCACGCTGTTATCGCCGCTGGCCGTGGCTCCGGCCCCCACCGCGGTGCTGTTGTTGCCCGATGCAGTGGAGCCCGCACCGGCCGCGGTCGAGTTGTCACCCGAAGCTGACGCTGGCGATGGGTTATCCGGACTGGTCTGGTACGTGTTGTTTACCGCTGAGCTATTGCCGCCACCCGGCGGCAGGTTGTTGACGACATTGGCCAGATTGTTGAACTGCGTATACAGCGAGTCCAGCGACTGGTTGGTGGCATAGAGCTGCGAGCCGTTGATCGCATCCGTACTGGTTCCGCTGATGCGACCGGCCGCCACGTTGGTGAGCGTGCGCTCCGCGCCCACACTGCCTATGCTCACCGTCGACCCTGGCGTCGTACCCGCGAAGTTATACATGACGCCGCCGAGGGTGGTATTGGCGGTACCCACTGCCGCATCGGTCTGCGATCCCGCACCCAGTGCCACACTGCCGGCAAACGCCGCTTGCGACCCTGCACCCAGCGCCATGGCCTGGATACCGTTGGAAGTGGCATGGGTACCAAGCGCCACACCGTCAGCGAGATTCACGGTGGCGTTCTGGCCAATCGCCGTGCCGCCCGGCGCGGTCTGCTGCACGATCGCCCCGTTGCCCATGCCGATGCCATTATCTCCATTGACCGTTGTCTGCGGACCGATGGCCACCGACTCCGCCCCTGCCGCGAGCGAATCGCTCGCGGTGGAGTTGGCATGGAAATACTTGATCGGCGTGACCGAGAACGAGCTCATCGCACCTTTGAGCTGACGCAGCGTCACCGCATCCTGATCTTGCGTACCGTCCGCCACGTTGGTGATCTGGCGGAAATCGGCGGCATTGCCGACCGAGACCGCGCCGAGCAAGTTACGGTCGGTGGTGTTGTACGGGATCACGTTCGTGCCCACGGTAATGGTGCCCGATGTGGGAGCGATGGCTCGGTCGGAGACGGCGCCCGAACCCAATCCCACACCGCCGAGCACCGAAACACCTGTGTTCTGGCCCAGCGCGGTTCCGCCATCTGCCGTTGCCGTCGCGCCGACACCCGCTGCCAGCGCGTTGAGGCCGGTAGCACCGTTGTTGGCGTAGTTGCCGCCCTGCACGCCGTTGTCGTTCACACTGTAGTAGTGCGTGGCGCTGGCGACGACAGTGTTGTTGAGGTTTTCCAGCGCCTGGTCGGTTGCGAAAAGCTGCGAACCGTTGATCGCATCCGTGCTGTTGGCGTTGACCTGGCCCGCGGCTACGTTAGTGATGGTGCGTTCGGTGCCGACTGCACCCACACTCACCGTGCTCGTCGGTGTCGCGCCGGCATAGGTGTAGGTATTACCGGCTATCGTGCCACTCCCCGTCTGCACCACGGCCCCGGTCGCCGAACCCGCGCCCAGCGCCACATCGCCCGGATTGCTCCCCGCGTTAGCGCCATTGCCGATCGACACGGCATTGGTTGTGCTGGCCGTGGACACCGGACCGATCGCAACGCTGTCCGCACCCGTCGCTTGGGAGTCAGCCAGCGTAGAGTTGGCGTGGAAATACTTGATGCCGCTGCCATCCACCGCACCGCCGATCTGATCGAACACCTGCTGCAGCGAGTTATAGGTATTGCCACCGTAGGTGACGTTGGTCGTTACCGCGCCGGTCGTCGGGTCGTAGGTCGTGCCGCCGCCGATGCTCGCAGCCATGGTGTTGCCGAGATTGGTCACCGTCGCACCTACCGCGGTCACTGCTTGATTGGTAGCAAACAACTGCGAGCCATTGATCGCGTCCGTGCTCGATCCACTGATACGACCTGCGGCGACGTTGGTAACTGTGCGCTCGGCACCGACCGCTCCCACACTCACCGTACTGGTCGGCGTCGTACCGACAAAGTTGTACGTGGTGCCATTGATGGTCGTGTTCGCGGTGCCTACCGCTACCGCCGTACTGGAGCCGGCACCCAACGCCACATCGCCCACGTTCGCGCCGGCCGTGGCTCCGTTGCCGATCGATACGGCATTGGCGGTGCTAGCCGTGGATGCCGGGCCGATCGCTACGCTATCCGTGCCAAGCGCCTGCGAATCGGCGAGCGTGGAATTGGCATGGAAATACTTGATGCCCGTACCGTCCACCGCGCCGTCGATCTGGTTGAACACATTCTGCAGCGAGCTATAGGTATTGCCGCCATAGGTGATACTGGTAGTCACCGCACCTGTCGCCGGATCGTAGGTCGTACCGCCGCCGATGCTGGTCGCGATGGTGTTGCCCAAATTGGTCACTGTGCTACCCACTGCGTTCACCGCCAAGTTGGTCGCGAACAACTGCGAACCATTGATTGCATCGGTGCTGGAGCCACTGATGCGACCAGCGGCAACGTTGGTGATGGTGCGTTCCGTGTTCAACGCGCCCACGCTCACCGTGCTGGCCGGCGTGGTACCGGCAAACCCATAGGTGGTGCCGTTGATAGTGGTGTTCGCGGTGGGCACGGCTACGGCCGTGGTCGAGCCGGAACCCAGAGCCACATCGTTGGCATTGTTAGCAATGGCCGCATTGCCGAAAGCCACCGCGCCGGCGGCCAATGCGCTGCTACCGTTACCGAGCGCCACCGAGCCGACGCCCTGCGCGTTATTACTGTTACCGATAGCCACCGCGCCATCGCCATTGGCGGTGTCGTTGGCACCCGTCGCTACGGCACCATTGCCGTTGGCGGAATTCGGATCGCCGATCGCGACCGCACCGTTACCGTTGGCAACCTGCCCTTCGCCCAGAGCCACCGCGCCGGTACCGCCGTTCACCTGCGAATTGTGACCGCCAGCGATAGAACCCATACCAGCCGCGGCAGCAATAGTGTTGGTATCGCCGATCGCGACCGTGGATGCGGCTTGCGCCAACGATGAAAAACCGATCGCCGTGGCATCGACGGCAGACGCATTATTGGCGCGTCCCACCGCGACGGCATTCTCGGCCGTCGCGGTACTACTGCCCATCGCAACACTGTTCACCCCCGAAGCAACCGTAAAGTTGCCTATAGCTACGGCCCCTACCCCACTGGCAGTATTGTCGATACCTACGGCAATGGCGTTATTCGCCGTCGCACCGCTACCGGCGATGCCGCTAGGGAGCGAGCCTATGTACATGGAGTTCAGACCAGTGGCAGTGGCCTGTCTGCCGATGGCGATGGCGTCGCCCTGAGTCGCCTGAGCCTGCAGGCCCATACCGATGGCATAGGTGCCCGATGAGCTCACATCCGTGCCAATGGCAATGGCCGACTCGGCCGATGCGCCCGTGCCGACCGTACGCGACCCCAGATACAGTGCATTGAGTGCGGTTGCATAGGCCTGCCAACCCATTGCCGTCGAATGGGTCGCAAGGCTCTGGGTCGAAAGTCCGACGGCTGTCGCGCCGTCGCCGGTGGCGTTCGTAAAGGCGCCCAACGCGGTGGCTTGACCCGTATTCGCCTGAGCGGACGTGCCCAGGGCGACAGCATTCAAAGCACCGACGGCCTTGGATGCGCTACCGATGACTACGCTATTGGCGGAGTTCACATCGGCCGAAGCATGTGTTCCGATGGCTACGCTGCTGGTAGAGGCTGACGAGGCTCCATCGCCCTGAGCGATCGACGAGGGACCCGTGGCGCTAGCGATGATGCCGATGGCAATCGCGTTGCTTCCCGTGGAGACCGTCTGGGTTCCCAATGCCATCGAAGAGTTACCGGAAGCCGTGACATCGGTACCCATGGCGATAGCGCTGCTAGCTAACGCTCCCGTGCCGGCCGCGGTACGCGCTCCGATATAGATAGAGTTAATGAAGGCGGCGTTGGCTTGAAAGCCAACAGCTACACCGTTCTGTCCTGTGCTCTGTGCGGCATATCCCACCGCGAGCGCACCCAGCACGGAAGCATTGGAGATGGCGCCCAATGCAGTCGCTCCAAGGCCATTGGCGGTAGCCCCAAGGCCCATGCAAGATGCCGTGCCGTTATAGGCGTTGAACGGCGATGGATTGCAGTCTACCGACTGCGCATGGACCTGTTGAATCCAGCCCGTCCCACCTATCGCGATCAATACGCTCAGCACCCCCAGGCTGAGACGACTCAAGGCCGGCCGATGGCGTCCATCACGCCGATCGGCGATACGGCCACAACGACCCGTAGCGAACTCCGAGGCCACCACGACTTGCGCCAAGGCGTTGTTCCAGACCTTGCTATGAATCTTGTTCATGCCAGACTCCCTTAATGACTGATTTGGCATCAGGAGCACGGGCGAAGCCAAAAATAACGGGCGCAGAAAACCCTACGCACATGCGTCAAACCCTCGCACAGGATGAAAAACATCCGGCGCTCACGCTATGGCATGAACGTTTTTCTGGAAAATTCAGGAATCGAGTCGATGCGCTCGGCGGCCGGGAACCCTGCACCCCTGTTTTGTGTCGAAGGACTGAACGAAACGGCGTGACCAGGAAAACAAGCCTGATTCGCTTCGTTCTGTTTGTGCAACATCCTTATGTTCGGTCCACCCTATTTCCACAACTGATTTGAAATATCTCTAGTTGCTTAAAACCGAAACAAGGCTGTCGCGCCTGAAGGATGGCAGCTAAAAGAAAAATTTGTGAGTAGTGAAAAACAAAATAAATACGACCCACATCACAAATTGCCACGATCTATTTTAAAAATCTAACGCTTTTATATTCGTTGACCGGATCGCCAAATCATCTCGCGTCAAAAAACATTATCGAGAAAGAACAAATGCGCATATCTTTTATTAGAACGCGCAATTATGTTCTGGCTTATTCATTCAAAAGCGCTCGACGCGGAGCCGCTTAGGCGCTCGAAACGTAATAAATTACGATGCAAACCATGCCGCCCCCACAAAGCCTCCGCATTCATACGCGTAATTCGCCACCTCAATGAATGGCAGAGGAAAACTTCAATGCTTCGCACTCGGGCAACTCGCACCCTCTCCCTGGCTTCGCCGGGGAGAGGATGGGCATGAAGGAACGACGACGCAAAAATCCGTCAAGTGGAAGTATTCGAGCCAGCACTTAGGCCGAAGCGCGTGTCGTCATCAACCCCTGTTGCGCCGCCCATTGATTGACATCGTCACGGCGAATGGCTGCTGCCATCAACGCCGGAAACGCATCGGGCGTACATGCGAACGAAGGTACGCCTAATGCTGCGAGCTTCGCAGCTAGCCCGGCATCATAAGAAGACCGCCCTTCATCGCTGAGCGCCAGCAAGGCGATGAACTGTACGCCTGCATCGACCAGTTCCCGCGCGCGTGCCAGCAACTTGGTTTCCACGCCGCCCTCGTAGAGATCGGAGATTAACACCAGGATGGCATTGTGAGGTTCGCGGATCAGCCCCTGGCAATAGCTCACGGCGCGATGGATATCCGTACCGCCGCCGAGCTGCACGCCGAACAGCAGGTCCACGGGATCGTCCAATTGATCGCTCATGTCCACTACGGTGGTGTCGAACACCACTAATTTGGTGGATACCGCCGGCAACGAAGCCATGACGGCGCCGAAGATGCTCGAATACACCACCGAGGCGGCCATCGAGCCGCTCTGGTCGATGCACAGAACCACCTCGCGCTGCGGCTTGCGCGATTTGCGCCCATAACCGATGAGTTCCTGCGGAACAATCGTGCGATATTCAGGCTGCCAATGACGCAGGTTGGCGCGAATGGTGCGTTGCCAATCGATTTCGGCATGGCGAGGACGGCGATTACGGCGAGCGCGATCGAGCGCCCCGCTGATGGCCGCGCGCAATGGCTCCTCCAGCTTGCGCATCAGTCCGTCGACGACCTGCCGCACGACCATGCGCGCGGTTTCTTTGGTGCCTGCGGGAATAACGCTGGACAACGCAATCAGATTGGCGACCATATGCACATCTGGCTGCACGCCTTCGAGCATTTCCTTCTCAAGCAGCATCTGCTTCAGATCGAGCCGTTGCAGCGCATCACGCTGCATGACCTGCACCACGGACGACGGAAAGTACTTGCGGATATCGCCAAGCCAGCGCGCTATGTTCGGCGCGGAGCCACCCCGCCCACCCCGACGCTTCAGACCGCCGGGGCCATCGGGCTCGTAGAGGACCGAGAGTGCGGCATCCATATCCCGGAGGGTGCCACCGAGCGCACCGCAGCTCACCTCGGCATCGCTGCCGAGCACCATGCGCCAACGCTGCTCGCGTGTCGTGGAAACGACCGCATCTTCGACGGTCGTGTCAGGTTTCATCGGTAACTTTTGCATCGGCGATTCCAAACAGTTCGCGCAGCATCGGCAACGCACGCAAGGCGCGCTCCTCGTTCCATTCGTTAGCTACGATCGGTGCCGCGGCTTGCGGTTGGCGCACGCGTTGGCCCAAATCGCGCCGGTCGCCGGCCTCGAAGGCGGCAAACGTGCGGCGCACCAGCGGCACGACGCGCAAGAAATGCTCGTCGCTCAGGGTCGCAAGCCAGCGATCGATCAATGGCCATACCGTGTCGCCATGAAGCAGTATCGCGGCGTTGCGATTGAGGAAACCATCCAGCCATTGGGCCGCCTCCCGCGGTTCGGCACCGGCAGAAAGACTGCGCTGCAAGCGCTCTTGCGCCTGTTCGGGCGACAACACGGCGACATCCAGCAACAGGCGCGTGCATAACCCGCTTAGGAGCGGAGCGGTCATATCGGAGCACGCAGCTTTACGCAGCGCGGCCTGCCATGTCCGGGTCTGCTCCTCGCCTTGACGCAGAGAGAGTGCACGATCCGCGCCGAGTAGCACAGTTCGGGCATTTTCGACGGGGCCGTTATCGAGATCGCATAGCGCCAACGGCAGACCAATGCACGCACGCAGCAACATGCTGTCGAACAGATGGCTGACCTGGGCGCTATCGGTCTGACGCACGTTACCATAGCGGTAGACATTGGCCAGCGCAGGCAATGCCGCAAGCAAGGCTAGCGGATCCGCGTCGGTTGCCGCCCTCGCTTCAAGCGCGGCAACCACGGAGGCGACCGCCTGCGGAAGATTGGCCAACAAGACACGATCGATCAGTTTCGCCAGGTCGGCCAGGTACGGCGCAGTGCGCGCTTGCTCACTGGCGCATTGGCTGGCAGCGGCGATCAGCGTCTGGCCATGGCGACTGGCAACGATGAGCTCGACCGGAAAGGTCGGCTGCCAAGCGAGCGTCCAAATCTCGTGGAACGTACCCCGCGAAGACGCTCCCACCGATGCGATATGCCCCCATTCGATACCGATCAGCGCCAGCCTATGCAGCAAGTGACTGCGCTGCAGATCGTTGTCGTTGCGCAGGTCGAGGTCGAGCGTCTTGCTCAACGCTTCGGGCCTTAGGCGCAGGCGCTTCTGTTCGGCCTCGACGTCGCGCTGCAATGGCACGGTCGGGACATTCGGCGGCACGGCACCCATGCTCTCGCCCACCAGCAACACATCGGCAATCAGTCGCATCGGCACATCGTCGCCATTACAGATCACACTGCGCGTGGCCTCGCCGATCTCGTCCAGGCCTGGCGCGGGACGGTCGCGCATCGCCGCCAACGTGTCGGCCAGGCGGGTGGCCTCGATGAGATGCGCCGAGGAGCAATCGATCTCGTTGTCGCGCAGCAGGCGGGCAACGCGCGCATACCAACCCACCGCGCGCGTGGCATGGTTGCCCTCGTTACGCCACAGGTAGTCGTACCAGCCCGGCGCGGAAACACCTGCCCCATAGCCACTGCCAGCGCTCAGGTGGCGATAGGTCCATGGTACCCAGGTGGTCTGGGTCTTCAGCTTGGGCAGCCCCTTGAGCAGACGCGCATCCGCGGCGGCAGCGCCCGCATCGGCCAGTGCTGGCACATGCCATGCTCCGCAGATCACGGCAATGCGCGCATAGCCTTGCTTGCGTGCAGAACGGATCGTGCTGCGCATGTGTGCTTCGCGAATATCTTCCTGCTCCTGGTCCGCACGAGGACGTTGCGGCGCCTGGCTACGGAGCACGGTCATCGCTTCGGCGATCGCCTCGAACAGGCCCTCGCCGTCGCCGCGCTCCTCCACCATCAGGTTCCACCAAGTTTCGCCATCGCCGTAGCCGGCAGCACGCGCCAGCCAGTCCAAAGGGTCGCGCGGGGTGTCGCCGATGGCGATATCGGCCGTTTCGGCCGACGCGTCGGCCGAAACTTGCATCGTGTCTGCTTGCGCCTGTTCGGCATCGATTTCAGGCATTGTCGCCGCGGCGTCCCGTCTGGCCTTCTGCCACGACAGTGTCAGCGAAGGCGGCACATCCATGAACTGCACGGGTATGCCAGCGGCGCTCGCCCAGCGCAACGCCTGCCATTCGGGTGAATAGAGAGCGTAGGGATGGAATACGGCCAGCGCAGGATCGTCCACCGCGTGCGAAAGCAAGGCGACCGGGGGATCGAGACCGACATCGGCCACATACGTAAGCAGCGGCTCGGCACCGGCCGGCCCTTCGATCAACACGCAATCCGGACGCAGGCTCTCCAGCGCCGTGCGCAGACTGCGCGCGCAGCCAGGGCCGTGATGACGAATGCCGAATAGGGAAACGTTATCGCCCATAGCTTGCCGTTACAGCTGTTCACGGAAGGCGCGGTACAGGTCTTTCCAGTCGCTACGCTCCTTGACGACGGTTTCGAGATATTCGGCCCAGACGACCTGGTCCTGCACAGGATCCTTTACCACCGCGCCGAGCATGCCGGCCGCGAGGTCCGCCGCGCTCAGCACGCCGTCGCCGAAGTGACCGGCAAGCGCCATGCCATTGTTGATCACCGAGATCGCCTCGGCGGTAGACAGTGTGGAAGTCGGCGACTTGAGCTTGGCCGAACCGTCTTCGGTCTGGCCGTTGCGCAACTCGCGGAAGATGCGCACGACGCGCGCGACCTCCTTGGCAGCCGGCGGCTCGGCGGGCAGCTCCAGCGCGCGGCCCAACTCACCGACACGCTTGACCACGATGGACACCTCCTCTTCTTCGCTGGCCGGCACGGGCAGAATCACGGTGTTGAAGCGGCGCTTGAGTGCGCTGGAAAGCTCGTTGACCCCCTTGTCGCGATTGTTGGCCGTCGCGATGACGCTGAAACCGCGCACAGCCTGCACTTCCGAACCGAGCTCGGGAATGGGTAATGTCTTTTCGGAGAGCACGGTGATCAAGGAATCCTGCACGTCGGCGGGAATGCGGGTGAGCTCTTCAATGCGCGCGATCTTGCCGCGCCGCATCGCCTGCATCATCGGGCTGGGTACCAGGGCGTTCTCGCTCGGACCATGTGTGAGGAGTTGCGCGTAGTTCCAGCCGTAGCGGATTTGCTCTTCGCTGGTACCGGCCGTGCCTTGCACCAGCAAGGTCGATTCGCCGCTGATCGCCGCGGTCATGTGCTCGGATACCCACGACTTGGCCGTGCCAGGCACGCCGAACAGCAACAATGCCCGATCGGTGGCGACGGTGGCGACCGCCACCTCCATCAAGCGACGGCTGCCGATGTATTTAGGCGTGACCTTGAAGCCGTTCTCCAGCGTTCCGCCCACCAGATAGGTCACGACCGCCCAGGGCGAAAGCTGCCAGTTGGTGGGGCGCTTGCGGTTATCTACCTTTTGGAGCTCCTCGAGCTCCTCGGCGAACTGGTGTTCGGCATGTTGGCGCAAGACAGAAGCAGTCATCGGAACTCCGGCGTAAGAGAGGCGTCAAGGTGTGGCATGCAGGACGATGCGTGCCTGCACGATGCGTTGGAAGGTTTCCGCGCACTCGGCCATCGCCGGCGTCTCGTCGGCGCGGCGCTCGATCGACCGCATCGCGGTCAGGCTCTGCGGATGCAGCAATATGGCAAGATCCAGCAGTTGATTGCGCAAGACGTGGTCATGGCGCAGGCGATCGTCTTCGAAACAGCGCAGCAGACCGGCTATCAAGGGACGCGAATACGCCAGCGAGAATGTCTCGCCGCGGTTATAGGCTCCGATGACATCGCCGACGATGCCCAGACGCGACAACTCGGCAAGATCGGTAGGCCAGAAAGCCTCGCGCCGAGTCGCTGGCAGCAGGGATAACAGTTCGGCCGCATGCTGCCGCATCTCCTGCTCGCGCACAGCGAGCAGGGCCTCAACCCAGTCCGGCTCGGCAGCACTGACACGCTCGCGCCAGCCGCGATAGAGCGCATCCTTCCAATCGGTCTTGGCGGCCCATGCGACGAGCGCGGCGGCATTCATCCCGGTATGAGTGCTCCACCATGCCAGCGGGACTTGCCGGACAAGTTGATAAAGCCACCAGGCTCGCTCGCCCAAAACGTCATGTTGCGGGCGAGTGGCCTCGATCGCCGCCGATGTCCAGGCGGAATCGGCCTGCTCGGGCGCCTCGATCGACCACCCTCGTGCGAGCAAGCCACGCTTCTGTGTCAGCAGCGGCGCGAGCCACGCAATGAGCTGTCGCGCATGTGCCGAATCGGGCAACCGCGCCAACATGCTCGCGGCGAGTTGACGCACCTCGCGACTGCGATCGCGCAACAGGGGCTCGAGCAGCGGTCGATCGTCATCGGATAGTTCTGGCGTCAGCAGCGCGACAAATTCAGCGCGCTCCTTGGCCGCCATCTGCCCCAGATCGGCCTGCAACAGTGCGCGTGCAGCGGCAGCATCGGTGCGTCGCAACGTGGCGAAATATGTTTGGCGATCCACCGCGCCGCCGTCTTGCCAGACCGTGGCGGAAATATCGCCGGCTGCCGTCGCCTCGGCATAGGACCAATCGGGATTGAAAGCGGCTAGCCAGCGCCCGCGGGTGCCAAGCACGGGCAACAATGCCGGGCGCAACGCCACGTCGCGGCGACCGGCATCGAGCGCGGCGGGCAAAAGCAACGCAGGCAGACGCGCGTCGATGGCCGCCATGCGCGAGCAGGCTTCATAGCGCAGTTGCGCCTCGTGCGATGAGGCGAGCGATGCCTGTGCGAATGCCCAGGTCAGTACCGGCACCCAGGGATGATCCGCGGCCATCGCCCGTGCATCGGGCGCCGCAGCTGGCGGCGGTGTGGCATGGCTGGCTGACAATCGTGCAGCCGCGCGTTCGCATGCCGCGAACACACCGGTCGCGCGGCTGAAATCGCGCGCGGGATCGCCACCATCGGACAGCTGCGCAATCAAAACACCGATCTCGCCATCGATCGGCTGCATGGCTGCACGATCCACACCGAGCAAAGCGATCTTCAACAGCGTGTCCTTCATATTTCGGCTCCGGCCGCCCAATACAACGTGCCGTGCCGGGCACCGAGGATACGCAGCGACGCGCCATCCCATTCGCCCATCGCGTCGATCCGCTGTCCACCGCTGAAGGCGAGCAACCCCCAGCCGGCCGCGTCATCGATCGTCAACGGTAGCGTACCGGCCGAAGTGTGTAGCAACCATGCCTCATTGCTCCGCACGAGCGTGGCCTCGGGCAGCCACATCGGCAATAGCTCCAGCCACGGATTGACAGCCAGCATGTGCGATGCCTTATCCAGAGCCATTTCTGCATCGCTGGTTGGCCATGCCACTGTTGCATCGTCGGCCGACACATCGAGAGCGATAGCACGCAAAGGCAACGAGCCCGGATAGAAACGTAGCGTTGCAGCGTACGAATCGCCAGCACGCCATAACCGCTCCCAACCACGGCCACCATAAGAAAAATCTTGCAGCAGCGCCCAACGCCCGCTGACGGCGCCATGCAGCCACACGCGACGCTCGGTCAGCTTGGCATCGATTTCGCCGATCGCCACACCACAGGCACACCAACGATCGACAACGGGTTCGCTTTCGGCAACGACCTCGTCCTTATCCGGCGACCAGCCAAGCGCTATGCGCAGATCGGCTAGCCGCTCGGATGAAAGCCGCTCGCGGCGGCGCACGCCTTCTATGATCAATTGCAGCAGACCAAGCCGCATCATCGTATCGCCATGCCGCGTCGCACCCGCTGCAAGCAGCGCGAGTGCTTCCTGTACGCGCGAAGCAAGCCCCGGGGCTTGTGCGTCGACCATGCGCGCGGCCATGCCGATACCTTCCTTGCGCTGCTCCTGCCCGAAACGGGCGAGTCCACGGCGGAATTGATCGGCGATCCATCGCTCAAGCTCCGCAGTACCTGCTTCGATACGCGACCAGCGCGTGGCTTCGCGTTTGGCGACCGCGGCGGCCGCAGTTGCAGGATCGATTGCGGCCTTGATGACAACGGCTTGCGCGGCTTTTTCTTTTTTCTCGGCGCGATCGCGCCGCGAGGCCAGCCATTCGTCCACCCAGACCGGCCGCGTAACACCGGCAAAGCGCGGATGCGACTGTGCATACATCAGCAATAAGGCAAGACCGTGCTTGCAGGGAAACTTACGACTTGGGCACGAGCAACGGCTGATCATCTCGCCCAGATCCACCTGCACCTGGTACGGTTTGGAGCCACTACCCTGACACTCGCCCCACACCGCATCGCTGTCGGTGCCGAGCATCGGCCATTTGCTGTCGTTGACCAGGCCGGTGGCGGCCTTGGCGGAAGATGCATCGGGCGCCAGCGCCAGCACCTGCTCCCGTGTCAGTGACATCCCCATCGGTCCCGCATTCCCTTGTCCCCTGTCGATAGAAGCTTAACCATGGCGATGGTTGTCGCGCCACTGCCACGCTCAAAAAGGCACCCGGACGGCCGGCGCCCGCGGAGACAGCGATGGAAACCGAGGTTATCTAAAGCCGCTCCCGTCGGCTGAGCGGTGTAATCGCCGGCAAGAAGATATCTATTTTCGTGAAAACGCCGGACCTTTCCCTTTCGAGCCGCGCCCCGCATGCGGGCCGACATAGTCCGCAAGATGCTCACCGGTGAGCGTCGCCCGGGTGGCAACAAGGTCGGCGGGCCTGCCTTCGAAGACCACCTGGCCGCCTTCATGCCCTGCACCGGGCCCAAGGTCGATGATCCAATCTGCTTGCGCCATGACCGCCTGATGGTGCTCGATCGCAATAACGGATTTACCGGCTTCGACGAGACGATCGAGCAAGCCAAGCAATTGCTCGACATCTGCCAGATGCAGGCCGGCCGTCGGCTCATCGAGCACATAGATACTGCCCTGTTCCGCCATCGATGCAGCGAGCTTGAGGCGCTGACGCTCGCCCCCGGACAGAGTAGTCAATGGTTGGCCAAGACTGAGATAGCCAAGGCCGACATCGGCCAGGCGCAGCAGAATGGCTTGCGCCGCCGGTGTGCTGGCCTTGCCGCTCCCAAAAAAAGCCTGGGCTTCGGTCACCGACATGGCAAGCACTTCGCTGATGTCCTTGCCGCCGAACTTGTATTTGAGTACCTCGGCCTGGAAGCGTTTGCCCTCGCATTCCTCGCATACGCTAGCCACGCCGGCCATCATCGCCAGATCGGTATAGACGACACCCGCGCCATGACAAGAAGGACAAGCGCCTTCGGAGTTGGCACTGAATAGCGCCGGCTTGACGTTATTGGCCTTGGCGAAGGCCTTGCGGATCGGATCGAGTAAACCGGAGTACGTAGCCGGATTGCTGCGCCGCGAACCACCAATAGGCGCCTGGTCCACGGCGACCACGCCATCGCGCCCGGATACCGAGCCATGGATCAACGAACTCTTCCCGGAGCCTGCCACGCCTGTAACGACAACCAATATGCCCAGCGGAATATCGACGTTGACGTTCTTAAGGTTGTGGGTTTTTGCACCGCGGACTTTCAATGTGCCGGAAGACTTGCGCACCGTGGTCTTCAAGGTGGCGCGATCGTCCAGATGCCGCCCGGTAAGCGTGCCGCTGGCGCGCAAATCGTCGACCGAGCCTTCGAATACCACCTTGCCACCCTCGGCGCCGGCATAGGGCCCCAGATCGACGATATGGTCGGCAATCGCAATGACCTCCGGCTTGTGCTCCACCACCAGCACGGTATTGCCCTTATCGCGTAATTGCAGCAGCAATGCGTTCATGCGCTGGATATCGTGCGGATGCAAACCCATGGTCGGCTCATCGAAGACATAAGTGACATCGGTGAGCGAGGAACCGAGATGTCGGATCATCTTCACGCGCTGCGCCTCGCCGCCCGATAACGTACTGGACGGCCGCTCGAGCGAGAGATAACCCAGGCCGATCTCCACGAACGATTCGAGCGTGTGCAGCAGCGAAGCCAATAGCGGCGCTACCGAGGGTTCATTTAGGCCGCCTACCCATTCGGCCAGATCGCTGATCTGCATAGCGCAGGCATCGGCGATGCTGATCTTTTTGATCTTCGACGATCGCGCTCCCTCGCTCAATCGCGTACCACCGCAATCGGGACACGCCGCGAAGGTCATTGCGCGCTCGACGAAGGCGCGCACATGCGGCTGCATCGCATCGATGTCCTTGGAGAGCATCGACTTCTGGATCTTCGGCAGCAGGCCTTCATAGGTGAGGTTGATACCGTCGACCTTGATCTTGGTCGGCTCCTTGTAAAGCAAGTCATTCAACTCTTTCTTGGTGTACTTGCCGATCGGCTTGTCCGGGTCGAAGAAGCCACAACCAGTGAAGATACGGCCATACCAGCCATCCATGCTGTAGCCAGGAACGGTAAGCGCGCCTTGATTGAGCGACTTGCTGGCGTCGTAAAGCTGCGACAGATCGACATCGGCGACCGCACCCCTGCCCTCGCAGCGCGGGCACATGCCGCCCGTACGATTGAACGTTGCGCGTATAGTCTTGCTACTGCCCCGCTCGACCGTGATCGCACCGACCGCGCGTACCGATGGAACATTGAACGCATAGGCACTCGGCGAACCGATATGCGGCTTGCCCAACCGGCTGAACAGGATCCGCAGCATCGCGTTGGCATCGGTGACCGTGCCGACGGTAGAGCGTGGGTCACCACCCAGCCGTTGTTGGTCGACGATGATCGCCGTGGTCAAGCCTTGAAGCACATCGACATCGGGCCGGGCCAGCGTCGGCATGAAGCCTTGCACGAACGCGCTATAGGTCTCGTTGATCAGCCGCTGCGATTCGGCGGCAATGGTATCGAACACCAGCGAGCTCTTGCCCGAGCCCGAGACGCCGGTGAACACGGTCAGCCGGCGCTTGGGGATCTGGACGCTGATATCTTTGAGGTTGTTCTCGCGCGCACCGTGCACACGGATCACTCCATGGCTATCGGCATCGCGTGGCACAAGTGGCTGCTGGCCCTTCTTCGTGGCCTTGGTCATGACGCCTCCTTAGCTGACTCAGGAACTCAGGCCAATTGCTGGATGCGGATCATATTGCCCGCGGGATCGCGTACCGCACAGTCGCGCACGCCATACGGCTGATCGGTCGGCTCCTGCACAATCTCGACCTCGCTGGCCTGCAGCCTCTCGAACGTAGCGGCAAGGTCCCTGGTCGCCAGCAGCAGAATGCCGAACGTGCCCTTGGCCATCATTTCGGCGATGGTGCGGCGCTCGTCATCGGTCATGCCAGGGCTGGCTTCGGGTGGATACAACACAATGGACGTACCGGACTGACCCACGGGGCCGACAGTAATCCAGCGCTTGCCGCCATAACCGACATCGTTGCGGACTTCGAAACCGAGGGTATCGCGATAAAAGGCGATTGCAGCCTCAGGATCGTTCTGGGGAAGAAAGCTGGCGTGAATAGTGATGTCCATGGCGACCTCTCGTTGTGTGGGCGATGAAACCCGAGGGCATCAGTCTAGTTCCGACCCGGAAGTCCCCGCTTCTCGATTCCTGATCGGCCGGGTCACCTGCCGGGCCACGCAGGAGGGGATTCCCGCAGTTGCTTGGGCCTGCTCGCGCCGATAGGTGCCGGGCGACATGCCGACCAGCTCGGTAAAACGCGTGGTAAAGGTGCCCAGCGAGGCACAGCCGACCTCGAAGCACACTTCAGTGACGCTCAGATCGCCACGGCGCAGCAGCGCCATCGCACGTTCGATACGGCGCGTCATCAAGTAAGCATAGGGCGATTCGCCATACGCAAGCCGGAACTGACGACTAAGATGCCCCGCCGACATATCTGCCCCACGTGCAAGCGCCTCGACGTCCAGGGGCTGAGCATACTCACGATCGATACGATCGCGAACGCGGCGCAATCGCGCCAGGTCGTGCAGATGCTGCGTAGCGGCTGGCTTGCTGGTCATGTGCAAGATCGTGCCACGCCACATAAACGCGCTCAAGTCTGTAGGGAAATGCATCAAATACTTGTCAACAACAAAAGACTCATCTTGAGCGAATTCTGCTAGCCGGTTGTCATTTTCAGGGCTAACCTTCTCCTCATAGCGATATGTCCGGCAAGGGCATCCCTCGACGAATCTGCTGAATCACAGGTATTTACATGCACGTTTCCCTAAGCATCCCGGGCCGAACCATGCCCAGCCATGCCGTGCAATCGACGCATCCCGCCTGAAGCAGCACGGGCAGTTCCACGCGAACGATAGTCCGCACTCATTACAACCCCCGATGGCTTCCTGAAGCCGTCCATACCTCCTCGATCTTATGGCGCTACGGCCATCGAAGCGCACAGCTGCTTGGCGCGAATCCAAGGATGTTCGCGTACGTGCGCCGATCCAAACGAAAGGAAAGATAATCCAATGCTTGGCACGTCATCGAATCATTCCACCAGCGCACCCGCCCAAGTCCTTCACGAGCCGATGGCAGAACCGCAAACGGAACCCGCGAACGGGTCTTCAAGCGGCGCTGCACCGACAAACATCTACAACCATGTTCCCGCCGCCAAATCGGCAAGCGCGCCACGTGTATTCGAGCGCGTCGAACAACTATTGCTGACATTCGATCGGTACCAGGCCGCCACTGAATGGCTGTCGTCGCCCGCTTATGGCCAGGACCATCTATCCCGGAAAGAGCTCATATTGAGCACTTTCAGCGGAGAGCGCTTCAATGCCGATCTTCATCGAGCAGGACTGTTTGCCGTACTGAATCCGTGGGGAGAAATACTTAACCGCATCGGTGGTGAGCGCGCCTCCGCACTCGCACCATGGACGGTGGCCATACTCCTTCAGACATTGTTTCCTGCTCTCGACAATGCACAAGGTGTGCGGTTGGCACCATTGATCAAGGAGTATGCGAACGACCTTAGCCTGGCGCAATGGGTCACCGCTCTCTCCCTGCCACGCCATGAGCACCACGGCAGCATCAAACTGCGGGAGCTGCGAGAGGAATCGGATTGGCAGTCACTAGCGGAGGATCTACGCGCTGCCCTGCCCCAGACAGAGGCGCAAGATGAGACGAGCATGCCTGCCATCGCCAAGGGCATGGCCCGGCTGGGTGCAACCGCACTGCTTGCAACCGTAGCCCCATCGGTTTCCGTGCCCGTCGCGGCCGTGGGAGCGACGGCACTGCTTGCCGGTTGGGCCAAGGCCTTGCATATGCAGGCAAAGACTGTTGGCGAAGACCTTCAATACTCTACGTTTCCAGGTATGCCCAGCATGCTCGCCCGGCGAACTGCATCGTTCATGTCTGTCCTGCTGCCCACGTGGGGCCCCGACCTGCGCGCGTCACTAGTCGAACTGTGGTGGAACGATCCGGATGGCTGGACACTTCTGGACGTTGTGAACGAAGTGAACAAGCATCTCGACACAACAAGTCACTGCGCAAAAGATGCGTTGATCAAAGTAGCAGAAGAGCGCAAGGCATTTCACGACGCACAACGATTGCCCACCGTCAGCGCCGCCGAAACGCTCCACCTGTTTCTCAGTTGGTTCTTTTCGGACAGCCCCTCTAAGTTTGCCGACGGCGTTATGGGCATGGCTCGAAAGGCCGGTATGCAGGGCGACTACGCCACCGTTGCTGGCTCCGTAACGCATCAATTGCCGATGCAGCCGGCAGCGCCGTTAGTATCGGCCAAACTGGCACTGGGACAACTCGTCGAAAGGCATGAGCGGCAAGCCAATCAGGAACGATTGCAGATACAAATAGACCAACTGCCCGAACGAACCCCCGGCGAATCGGCAGAGCAAAGAGCCCGCAACAGGTATCGCAACAAGGTTGAAAAAAGTCGTCTGCAGCTTCGTCAAGCACAGTTTTCTGCCGCTTCCGCACAGCGCAACGACGATGTGAAAGAAGCGCGCGAGCGCTTGGACAAATTGCTCAATCACACCGGTTACGCCGCAAAGGTTCATGCTGGCGACATTGCCGGCGCCATGGCGGAAAACGCGCAGGCCGCGCAGCAACAGGATGGCAAACCCGCCGATACTCGCATCGCCGAGGCATCCACGGCATCGCAGGCGCCATCGAACTCTTTTCCGAGCTGGCTGAGTTGCCTCCTGCCTATCGCTTTGGCGTTCCGCGGGATGGACAATGCCGCCGCCTGCTCGGACACCGTGGAAGTCGCCACTACAGGTGCACAGTTGCTCGGATCTTCTGCGGAGAAAATCGCCGCAGCCACTGCACCGGCCGGTTTAATCGGAGGCGTGCGGCGCAGCGGCGTTCAACCACGCAATATTGCGCACGCCATTTTCGATTCCGCCGCCAAGCTAGCCGCACATGGCGCCTTTGTCCTTGGAGGAAGCGCCCTAGGAAACTATCTCTTCGATACGCCGGCGAAAGAGCCGGGGCAGACGCCACCCCATCAGGATACGCGCTCCAGCGGCCCGACCTCATCCACGCAACCGGAACCTGCGGAACGATCGGACAAGGAAGTCATCGAACTGGCGGAGAGTACGATCGTGGCCCTACCCGATGGCAGCTGGGCCAGCGCGTTCGATGTCTTGTCGGATACCGGTTCGGGCCGAAGCACACCACCCGCCCGCATTTTGGATGCGACTACAACGTCCCACTCCAATCGGACCGTACCGTCCAGAAGCAAGCGATCCATCGGTGGTACGGCCACGCCGCCTCCCGCGTCGCCCAGCTCTGCTACCAGGAGCGCGGCCGCTGCCCTCCTTGAGCAGCGAGGCATCCAGGACTCGGACCTGGACGCCATCATGCGTCGGCACACGCCGGAGGAAATACAAGCCAGGCGGCAGATGGAGATGGCGCTGATCGGCGAGGTGTCCGAGACCGAGGACTATGCATGGCTCAAGCAACTCACTCCGGCCGAACAACGGCTATGGCTCGCCGAAGGAATCGTTGCCGCGCAAGCCGAAAAAGCACTCAAAGACCGACAAATCGCACCCGACGCGCTACTGGACCAGGCACTGCGCCAAGCAAAATGGCTTGGCCCATGGCAAGACATCCAGGTACAGGTCATAGGCAGCACCGTCGATGGAATATCGGTCGACGACAGGCTCCCGCTGCTTCAATACTGCCTCTATCGAAAACCGGCAACGCACCCGATTCGCTACCTTCGTGACGGGCTGGAACTGACGCCCGATGCATCGCGCACGCTTAACGATGTATTGAGCGACAGATTTTGCAAGGACATGGCAAGCACCATCCATTCGCCCCTTCCCGAGGACAAACACCTCAGAGCCGGCCTGGTCGCCAAGTTCACCCAAATCGCCTTGAAGGAAAAAGCCGAAGGTATGTTGACCTCCAGCGGCAATTCGCGATTGGGTGGAGCCGATATTGTCCTGGGCTTTATCAACAACAGCGCACACATTGAGGCGTCCGGCATAGATTTTAATGGGCTGGAAGACATCGAACTCTCGGCCTCGAACAGCCAAGCCGCCAAGACATTCACGGTACCGAACTACCTCGTATTGCGTAGCAAGCAGAGCGAACCGAATGAAAATCTTCGCGGCCAGGTCGTTTTGTATCGAAGCGATTTGCAATCCTTTACGACATTTACCAACGAAGACAGCTTCAGGCAATTCATCGGCGACAGAAGCCTGACACAGGACCTTGCCGGCGAATGGACATTCAAGAACGACGTCATTCGCGCCGCGCCACCTGAGTATCGTGGCACGCTCCGAAAGTGCCTTTTTGACCAGCGCTATCTTGGCAGTCCAGCGGGCTGGCTGCAGCAGCCCCATATTGTCTTGAACTTCAAGACATCCACCAACTCGAACACATTGCTCGATAGTTGGGCCAGAGACCACCTCGATTCCTTACAAAAGCAGGCACGCCAACAATTCGATAGCGAACGGATTCGTTGGAACCCCGTAGGAGTGCGTGCCCAGCAAGCCGACGCCGACCTGAGAAAAGCACTGGCAAACTTAAAAACCTGGCCAGTCCATGCGCAGCCCGAAGTCACCGCCATGCTCAATGAGCTGGCCCGCCGCTTGTGGGTGCCGGAAGGAAAGAACAACGATCTTCCGGACATGCTCTCCGAACGGCACCGCATTGATCTTCAGATAGGAAACCGCAAGAGCGATCTGACGCGCTGGGCTACTGAAGGGTGGCAGCAGCATGGCCCTAAGGACACTACCGGGTTTGTTTTCCCCAGCCAGGACGTCGTCGACTCAATGGAAATCACTGTCTACCGTAAAGACAAGGATGGCAACGAGGTCGTGGACATCAAGCGGACGCGATGGCTAAACAATGTCGACTTCCTGCGCAACCTCTGTTACTCGATAAGGGATCTGGTCAACAGCAACCGGCTAGGTCAGGCCTACATGAGCTATCTCCAGACCTTCAAGAACTCACCAGAAGGCGCTCTTCTTGCTCATGCTATGGCTGAAGCCATACGGTGGCGGACACGCGGCCTTATCGATGCCGAAGCCGGGCCTGAAGGCATATTGGACGCGAAGGCTCATCAAGATCTGCTGGCGGAGCATGCGAAGATCGGCAACGCCCCACCCAAGCCTTCTGGCACGCCTGCCGGCACTTCGCCGGATGCCTTGTTGATCAGCGATAACTATCGAGTTTTACCGGCACTTATCGCAGCGGCCAATAATAAGCCGTCGACATTGCTGCACGTATTCCTGAATGGTTTCCCCATTGAAGGTCTATGGGCGATGTCTGCCGGTGGGCGCGATTATATTTTCATGCTAGATGGTCCCGAGGGCGATGGCATGGTGGAGATCGCCGTCTTCGAGAAATTCCTGAGGGAGGACAGGCACCGCGCGGAGAGCTTCATTAATAGCCGAGCGGCCTATCGCTATCATGCCGTGCTCGCCGACGCGTTCGGCAAAACACAGTTATCGAATGGGATAAAGGTAACTCTCAAGCCGACGCTGGGGCCCAGCAGTGCTGCCCGGGTGTTCATCGAAAAACTAATGGACAACACTGACGAATTCAGTGTTTCAAACTCGGAAAGCCTCCAGTTTATGGGAGGATTGTTATTGACCGGACTTTGCATTGTAGGAACCGGCGGTTTAGCAACGGGCGGTTGCGCGCTGGGAACCCTGCTCTTCGTCGTCCAATCGATCACCAACGGATTGGATTCATTGGACCGTGGCGATCGCAACGAAGCCATCGCGGAGTTTCTTGGCGCTGGCACCGACGTCGCCGATGTGTTCGATCTGACCAAGATTGCGGCAAAGCTATTCAAACTAGGCATGCGCTCGTTCAAGTCCATAGGCGAAGCGACAGAAGGAATGCGGCAACTCACCAGGCAAGCGTCGGCTTTCGACGAACAAGGAGTGCTCGGATCGGAATTTGCTCAACCGCTGCACGGTACTCCCCAGGCACAAACAGGTGCCGACGGCAATCCGGAATGGCTGCTCGATGGAAAAACCTATGTAAGTCCGAAAGAAGGCCAATATGTCGAAGCGCCTCTCGACGAACATGGTATCCGCCGCGCCAAGGACCCGCTGAATAAAAACGGAGCTCCCAGCGCCCAGGATTCGTCGAATACCGCGACGTTGGGTGCCCCGATCGATTTTCAGGGTGGTAAATGGCAACGCCTGGACAAAGAGCCAGACCTCGGCGCTCGCTTCGTTGACCAGGTGCATGAAAAAATTCCTGAATCGAAGTGGGCCGATAACACAGACCTCAAACTTATACGAGCGGTCGAAGGCGTCCTTTTTGCAAGGCAACTGGGCGCAACGGGGCAAAAGGCCATTGTCCATGCGGGACGAAAAGCTTTGATTGAGCAAGTCGCCACGAGCGGTCAGGTGGAAAAGTTGGAAGGTACGTCCGCGCTGCTCGCAACCTGGGCGGCAACGCCGGAAGTCAACGGCGGCATGCGCGTGGATATCCTTCCGCAAAGCTCTACGGGAACGCCGCATATCAAACTAGGCAGAGGTTCAGGCGCACTAATCAGCGTCCCTCCCAAAAGTATTCCTGAGCTTTCCATCGACACCATGATCGAACATGCGGGGCGCGAGACGCTTGCTACCGGGCTGAAATTGGGCAGCGATGTATCTCACGCGGATCTTAAAGCCGCTGTCATTCAGCGCCTGCAGAAAACGATTTCGAGCCGAAAAGGCGACATGCTGGACCATTGGGAGGGTATCGAAAAGGCCCTGACCCGGGTGGATAGCAACATCAAGGTGGTCCGAAAGCACTATCCCGGACTCACCATCGATGAAGCCAGCGAGCTTCTAATCGCCGACCGGAGTTTTTCCGTCAAAGCACAAAGAGGCGATCCGTTGGGCCGCACCATGGCCAATATCGGCGGCCGGCGACACCAACGTACCGCTCGCACTCAGATCCTCGAAGGCAAGGTTTCCAATCTCGATGAAGTCAATGCCCTCAGTGTACTGTTGCAGGATGCTTTCCCGGGCTTTCGCACCGTCACTACCGGGCATGCATCGCATATCGACCTTAATATCGAGCGTGTAGATATCTCCGGCAAGGCCCTGTCTGTAAGCACCATCCGCTTTAGTGGACAAGGAGAAGTCAAATATCTGAAAGACGGAATATGGATCGGCGCGAAACATTGGAACGAGGCGGTCGACAGCGTCTTGTCCGACTCGGAACGTTTAGCCTTGGGCGATCGCGGCGCGCGGGGCGCGGTCGAGAAGGCCATGACACGTCGACCGTTGGGCGAAATCTGCCCTCTCCTCTCACGCGCCAAAAGGTCCGACTGCGAGCTACAAGGAGTAAGCGCGGGTCTCTCACGTGTATCTCTGTCGCCGCAGGAGCAGATTATCAGCGATGAGCTTCATCCCATGGCGACCACATTGCGTGGCTCAGTCAACAAGAAGGCCGAGCATCATTTGCGTGAATGCAGACAAAAATTTACCCAGGCCTTCTTGAACAAGTATCCCGGTAAAAATCAGGATGTCGCCCGGCTCGGATACCGGGACTTCGAGCAATTGGCGAACGACCTGAAGCTGGGAAAGGACAGAGATTTCTGGAAGAAGAACAAGGATCTCGCGGCGCTCGATGCCGCTTTCGGCAAGAAGGACAGACTTATCAAGGCAAACTTCGTAACCGCCCAGGTCAATCTTCAGTACAAAGGGCACGACATCAGCTTCTCAGGGCACTATTCCAGCAGCGCCATGTCGGACGACCTGGGACTCGACTTTCAGCCGGCAGACAAACCCTTGAAAATCATCGTGAAGGCAACCAAAAAAACGGGCGTCGACGTGCCTTCGCCCAGCCCTAAGCCATCTCAGCCCGGCGCTCTGGATTCCTCGCAATTCTACGTTGACGACGCGGATCGCGAACGCTTGATGACGGATACCTATCTATTTGGCACTGACGCCTGGCAGTTGAAGGGACAGTGGCAGGGCGATACGCCTGACTTCACTGAGCCGCGCCAGATGACTTCTAAGGTACGGCAGTACTTGAAAAACAGGTTCTACGATTCCCACTCGCTTGCGCAGATCAAAGACGGCGATTATTTCTATGAGGCAACGATACGTGCGTGCTCTGAAAGCAGCTTCCTCAATCACCTCTGGAACCTTCTGGCAAAAGCGGATCCGCAGAAATTCGCACGAGGAACCGCGCCGAAAGACTTCTCGGGACTGACTGGTGCCATTACCCTTTTCACGGAATCCAAACCGTGCCCTGAAGTTTGTTCGCGAAGAATAAGGGAAATGATGCGCGAGATGCCTAACGTCGACGTTACTGTGGGTTACGCATTCGACGATCCCGGACAGGCTATCGGCAATAGGAGGAAGGGTGTTCTCACGACAGACGTGAAATTCTTCGAAGCCGACTCGACAGAAGAATTCACTATCGGAGCGTTTCAATAACGCCTAAAATTTTGGCCTACGGATAGCCCCATGCATTTGGGGCAAGATAAAATCTCGAGGCATTTACTTGGCCTCCCGAATAGAGGGAACGACGCGGTGGTGAGCTCTATCGATAAATCAGGTGCTACAAATCCAAGCCGAGCGGAGAGTGCTCCTGCTTTCCGGCCTTCTGACTCGGCATTGGATAGCGCGCTGGAAGAACATGTGAGAGCCAGGATCGATCTGCTGAATGCGGAGCGGGATACATGCATCAGCGAGGATGCATATCGACATCGCATGGGGACTTTGGAAGACAGCTTCAGTACGAGCCGGCGAAACTGGACATTGACTCGCACGATAATGGACATGGCTCGACGTGCCGGCGCGGCGATCGAGCCGCTCGACTGGCGCGCCCAGTTCTCGGAACTCTCCGTGATGCTGAGCTCGGCCACGATTCCTGAAGATATGCCTCGACATGCTGGCCGATCGCTGATCGAGACGCCCGACGACTCGGCGGCATTTCTTGCCGAAGACGCGCTCGTCCTTGCCCATCTGGATATATCCCGGTCGTACGATTGGCAGCAGCAGATGTTCTGGATTCAATGGAAGGATGAGACTGGCAAGGACGCCGGCTATTGCCTGACTATCGAGGGCGCTGAGGCCGAATATGAAGAACTGGCCGATGACGGCGCATGGCTCACCGTCACGATAGAACGGCTACGTTCGGATCGGTAAGGGTTGAGCCACCGAGTCCGCCATACGGCGAGCGCCTTTGCGATGGCGCTCGCCGGTCGAGCCACGAAGATCAAGCAAGCCTGACCGCAAAATCCCGGATACTCCGCTCCACCGCATCGGTGAACTTCACCATGAAAGCTGGTCGAATCGCTGCCAAGGTATCGTTGGCATTGTGCAGCTCCTGAGCAACCCAGCTTTCACCGACAGCTTTTTGCTGCGCATTGAGCGCCGCGACATAGGCACCGTAATTCGGCTGGGCTTTTATCGCTGATGTATAGGCCGCCATAGCGGTTTGCTTACGCGCACTATCTCCTGAAGCGAACGCGCTATCGAGTTCGTCTCTTAGCGGCCTCAACGTGGCCCAATCGATCTTGCTATGAGCGTCTGCGGTGGCACCCGACAAATTGGCTATCTGCTCGAGCGCATCGACCTGGTCTTTTCTAAACAGACTCAGGCCCACCGCGGGCTTGCCGGCAAACTGATAGGACAGGTGATCGCTAAGCGAGGTCTTCGCGGCCATTTTCAGACCTGCCTTCTGACTAACGGGCTGCATCGCCTCGATAAACTGTCTTTCACTCACTGGTTCGGACTTCGGAACTCGCGCCGCATCGATATCGTCAGCCTCCATAGCCATGAGGTGCGATGCATTGGAAGGGCTGACATAGATATGATCGCCGTTGGCCGCCAGATCGATATTGATCGTCAGGTAAGCGCAATCGCCAGCTTCATGACATTGTTCAACGGCCTTCTTGGAACCCAGCCGTCCCTGCTCTTCTCCATCGACCAACAGCAGGCGCACCGCGATGCGATCGGGTGGATTGTCGCGGAACCGTTCGCTCAAAGCCAAAGCCACCGCACAACCCGAGGCGTTGTCGGCCGCACCTTGTGAATCTTCGCCAATCGCATCCGTGTGCGCGACCAACATGACGACAGGCTTGTCCGGGTCGACACCTGGCTCGCCACAGACATCGACCAGCAAGTTCTCACCCCGGAAGATGTTCTCTTCCGCGGGGTTGAGCCATGAGGGTAGCGGGTGTTCGAACCGCCGCGCTTGCACGGTGAAGCCACGGTCCTCAAGCATGCTCTTGATTGTGTCACGGCGCACCTCATTGCTCGGCGACCTCGCGATCTGCTCCACGTCGGATAGCAGGCTCTGCTCGTCCCAATGCTCGTAGGCCCGAACCACCATGTCGACGTAGTCGATCCAGCCCGCGACAGGATCCATCGACGCGGCTTGGACACCCCGGGCCACAGGTCGATCTTGCGGTGGAGAATAGTTCAAGCCGTACGGCTCCAGAATCTCTGACACCGCATCGCGCGCGCACTGAGGGTCGCCCCCACATCGATGGATCGCATCGCCTATCTTGGTGTCGAGCGTCCGGCCATCGGGCGCGCAGATCGATGCGAATCTGTCGCGAACGCTCAAGGCTTCATCGGCGGAAGGCGCCCAGGGTTGCCAATATGTCAGCGCGGCCGTGCCCGCGCCAACAAGTGCCAATCCTCCACATATCGTCAGCGCTGCTCGCGTCGGATGTCTGGTCACAAGATTCACTAATCCGCTGTTGATGAGGCTGTCGCCAATATCCTGCGCATATTCGGCAACTTTCGTCACCAGCGATGGCTGGGCGGCTTCATTCAGTGGCGAATTCGGCAGCGGTCGATAATTCGGTGTCATCGCTGCTACCCGTCCGGGAATACCGTTCATCCTGCTGACTCGCGAGTGGTTCGGTATCCGCTCAAGAGGAGCGGCCCCGTTTAAAACGCGACCTACGGGGCGACCGCATATCGGGCCACTCAGTGCGCCCACCGCTGGATGCACATCCATATTGCCCGACATCGGCAATGCACTCGCTTGCGAACAATACAAACTCAGTAACGCGAGTCCGACGATCGATTTACCGCTTAGTACAGGCATCGATTGCGATTCGCGCACATGCGCTGGCGCCAGGTTGTATGCGTCCAGGAAATTCTCAGGGGGTATCACGGCTCGCTGCCGGGACGATGACGGGTGCCGCGGTTGCAACCAGGGTTGCTGCTGCCGCCTGGCGTTACTGACAGCATCGAACTGTCCGGTGCCGGCTCGATGCTGAGCGCTATGGATGGGCATGCTCTCTCTCCTTAAAAGTTCCCCGCTCCTGAGATTCGTACATCGTTCGACGCACTGCGGAACCCGGCAAAAACACAGCAATGGCCCGATCGATCAGACGACGAAACGCCTGGTCATCCTAGGTATCCGGCGGAGGGCTGTACACCGCAAATAAATCGGCTTAAGCGAGAGATTTAAGAATCTTCGACGCACGCATGCAGGTACCGGAAACTCGCCGGCGCCAGGCGTGGTCCAGCGGCGAGCCGCGAATCAGTTTTCGGAAGCGGCTACCGCGGTCTGGTGGAAACGAGCCAGCTCGTCCTCGCGACGAGTTCGGGCCTTGCCCTGCCAGCTCACCAGAGGTCGGTGCGGCTCTTGCAGCCGGCGGCGCGGCGTGGCCATCGCAGGACTGCGGGTCACATCGAGCAACGCGGAAAGGATTTGAGGAATAGTCATTGTCACAGCCCCCTGTCGACGGGCCGACTATAACGCCATGAACGCAGATGAAAAGGCCAAACACACACTTTTTTGTGATTTTCTTCATGCTCTTACGCTGCACCGCAACGAAGACAGCCGAGCCCGACGCGCAGCTTTGGCCCAAACTCAAGGACTTAGGCGCATTTCCTTGCGAGCCGGCTGAGCCTAGGATTTTTTCCGAGGTTCGCCCCCAAAAGGCGCGCAAAACGGGCTCGACCGGAGCAGAATAGACGGTTCGTGCAGGCGGCAGGGGAGCCGGAGCAATGAACCAGCTTGAACCTCGGAACGATGTGGTCGCGCAATTGCAGACCCTGGCGCGCAGCTTTGCGGAGCTGACACACCGGGCCATGTCCGACAGCGAGATTTCGCTCGCGGCAGCTGACCTGATAGCCTTTGCCGCTCGGCAGGCGATCGTCTTGCTGGAAGAGTTCATCGCCATGCAAGCACAGCGAACGCATAACGCTTTGGCGTTTGCACATACCGAGGCGAGCGCGGAACTCGACAAGGCCTATGCCGATTTCGAATGTCTGGTAGACGCGGCTGGAATGATTCGCCTGCATGGCATCGGCTCGCACTACACCACGCACCTCACTTACCTGATGCGCTATGCCGCCGAATCGGCCTGCGAACATCTGGAGCGCGCGCAGCAGTCGCTGGCCATTCCATTGCCGGAGTTGATTGCTTCGCTGCAGCGGCGAGCCGAGGTGCCTTGAAGGGCGGGCCTGTTGTGCCCTTTTGACGACTACAGGCTGGCCCTCTCCTCCGACAGATCCGGGGAGAGAGTTGTATCCCATAGTTAGCGATCATCGAGCCTTGTCCGATAGCGCTCCGAACTGTCGCGACTGAAGGGAATCTCGAAAAACTTGCTTTCTGTGGGAGCGACTTTCGTCGCGACAATCGTGCCTCACCGCAAGTCCTTGTCGCGACTGAAGTCGCTCCCACAACGATAGGATCCGCTTTCGCTATATTCGGGCGATTGAGAGGTTTTTAGAGGTTCCCTGAAGTCGCTCCCACAGAGGTAGGCAGAACACCACCTAGTGTTGTGGGAGCGACTTCAGTCGCGACAGGCACCTCAAGGAAAACAGCCGCCCACGCAAGCACGATGTACTGATGCCTGCCTCGATGCGCTTCCTCTCCTCTGGCTTTGCCGTGGGAGGCCTGGGATGAGGGGGCGCTCTTCCTGGCCCAACGACGCATCTCTTCTTAAGCCAAGACACAAAAAAACCGGCCTTCCCGAAGGAAGGCCGGTTCCCGTTTCACATCTACCGCAATTACCAGCCGATATTGAGCTGCATATGCTCCGGCTTATCGGTGTGGATCGTCGAGCTCTGGTTGGACACGTCGTCATAGGCGAAGCCATAGGCCAAGCCGTTGACGCCATGGGTATGCCAGAACTTGGCGTAGAAGTTCGCCGGCGAGCCCAGGTAGAAGGCTTGCGGCACTTCCCACAACGAAGCGTCTTCCATGACGTGGCGGTTGAAGGCCGCGCAGATCTGCGCTTCGATCGCCAACTCGGTGGAATTGCCCGTGGCCAGCGTGCCCTTGCCTTCCAGGATGTCCTGGGTGGTCGGCTTCTGCACGATGTACGGGCTACCGGCGACCACGTTGCCCGAGCCGTCGACTTCGTTGAAGCTCAGGTTGCCATTGACAACCTGGCCGACGAAGTTGCGCCCGCCCACCGTGATGTTCAGCGTGGCGTTGCTGTACTGCTGCCAGATCTGGTTCACGTAGTCATCGAAGTAATGCTCGTTGACCTGACCGACGTCGAACGTCGACTTGCCCGGCGCCATGATGCGTAGCTGGTTGGCCAGCGGCACCTGGAACTCGGCAGGCACTTCGTTCGTGTATTCGGTCAGCAACGCGTCGTGTGCTTCGGTCAAACCCGTCTGCTGGTGGAAGTTCTTGCTGTCGCCCCAGACATCGAGCAGGAGCGGCAGGCCGAAGTCGTCCACCTGGGTCGTGTTGATCCACACACCATTGTCGTTGTACGTGAACTCATACCAGTCGTAGCGCACACCGATATTCGGGTCCGTGCCGTTGAGCGGGTTGGGACCGGCGAAACCGATATTGCCGTTGGCATCCGTCAACACCTTGATGTAGAGCGGTTCGCCCAGCGAGACGAAGATGCGGCCCGAATCCATTTCCGGCAGCTTCATCAGCTTGGCTTGCGCAAGGGTAAAGGCGTAGTTCGGATAGTTCTGGCCGTTCTTGGTCAGGTGACCGGAGGCATCGTTGTCGGCGATCGACATGTGCGCGAAGGTACCGTCAGGCTTCAGCCACGAGAACACATGCGTGGCCGGATCCTGGGCGATGACTTCGACGTAGATCTGATCGTCGGTGTACGCACCATGGGTGTTGTTGACCAGGTCGGTGCCGATGAAGCCCGGATACACCGTATAGTCGGGCGTGCCGGTGGAACCGTTGTTGCTTCCGCCCGTACCCGTCCCCGGATCGCTGCCGCCCGGCTGGGTTGGCTGCGTAGGCTGGGTCGGCGTGCTGCCGTCACCGTAGATTTCCATTTCCCACAGCGAGTAGCCGTACTGCGTATTGCGCTGGGTACCGTACATGCGCACATAGCGGGCCGACACGGTGTTGAAGGTGTCGTTCTCGATGCCGCCCTGTCCGTTGGGCTGGTCGAAGGCGACGCTCCAGTTCTGCTCATCCGTGGAAACCTGGACCTGGTACTGGGTGGCGTGTGCGTTCTCCCAATTCAGCACGACGCGGTTGACTGCCTGCACCGAACCCAGGTCGATCTCGACCCACTGCGGATCGGCGAATGCCGAGGACCAACGCGTACCGGTATCGCCATCGTTGACGTTGGCGCCCTTGAAGGCGACATCGTTTTCGGTGCCGGACACCTTCACCGTCTTATTGAGCGCCAGATTGGTGCCGGCCGCCGGTTGCTGACTGCCAGCGGTACCGCCCGTGCCCGTGTTGCCGGTGTTCCCCGAACCGCTGCTGTCGTTGCTGCCCGTATTGTTTGTACCCGTGTTGTTCGTGCCTGTATTGCTTGCCGCCGTAACGGTCAGGGCCGCTGCCTGGCTGGTGGTGCTGTTGCCGTTGATATCGGTTATGACAACGTCGAACGACGTACCGGTATCGCCTTGCGCAGCCACGAAGCTATAGACCGCCTGGGTTGCCCCATCGATCGGCGTACTGTTGCGACGCCACTGGTAGGTCACCGGGCCGCCGCCGCTGACCGACACGCTGAACTGTGCGGTCTGACCGGCGATTACCGATTGCGGTGCTGGCTGGGCGGCAATAACCGGCGCACCGGCGGCATACACCTCGAACTCGTACAACGAAATGCCGTACTGCGACGAGCGTGCGGTGCTATACAAGCGAACGAACTGCGCCGTCTGCGGCTGGAAGGAAATGCGCTCCGTACCGCCCTGCCCCGGATTCTCGGTGTAGAACGGCTGCTTCCAGTTCTGACCATCGTCGGATACCTGCAACTGGTAGTTGGTCGAGTAGGCACGCTCCCAACGCAGCACAATGTGATCGAACGTATGCGGCGCACCGAGGTCGACGTAGATCCACTGGGTATCTTCGAAGGCCGACGACCAACGGGTATTGGTGATATCGCCGTCGAACGCCTGCGAGGACGACAGATAACCGTCGTTTTCGCTGCCGCTTTCGAACGACTGCTTGCCCAGGGCGAGGTTCACGCCGCCCTTGCCATCGCCGGGAGTGTTGTCGGTGTTATTGCCACCGCCGGTGTTACCGCCAGTGTTGCCTCCGGTATTCCCACCGCCATTGTCGCCACCGCCCGTATTGCCGCCATCCGGCGGCAGATTGCCGCTGGTGGAATTGTCGACAATCAGGGTGGCCGGATCGCTGGCGACCATCAGCCCCTGAGCACTGGTGACCTGAACGATGTAGCTGTCGTTATTGTTGGTGGCGGCCGCAGCCGGCGTGTCGTAGAACGGATCGCTGGTCACGTAGACCGACTTGCCGTTGCGGAACCACTCATAGCTGAGCGGCGCCGCGCCCGTGGCCGTGACGGTGAAATGCGCGCTACGACCGACACCGGCGGTCTGCGTCACCGGCTCGGCGGTAATCACCGGAGCCAGCGCAGTGTTGCCCACCACGCACATCGCCTGCCCCGGATAGTTGTTCGCCACCTGGCGGCTCACATCACCGGCGGACGATACGACAATGCCGAAGCTCGAATCGGTCGGATCGACGTCGGACGTCCAGGTATTCCACTGCGCCGGGAAGGCACACGTAGCCGCATTGGCGGCACTGACGGCTACCGCTTCGTCGCGGGTCGGCAGACGCGCGCCGATACCCTGGCAGTACTGCATCGCCTTTTGCTGGGTCAGCTGTGCCGACTCGTCGCCCAGCACATGCGGCGAACGGGTCCAGATCAGCTGGCTCAGGTTATCGGTGACGGTCTGGGTATCGTTGACGGTATAGCGCTCGTTGGTCGTGCCCGGCTGGCCGCAAGCGGCGCCGTCGTAGACTTCGAGCTCGAACAACGAATAGCCATACTGCGTACCGCGTTTGACACCCTGCATGCGGACGTAGCGGCCGCTGACGCTCGGGAAACTCACGTCTTCGGTGCCACCGGTGCCGGTGTCTTCGCTGTAGGCATCCTTCCAGGTCTGCCGGTCGTTGGAGTACTGGATCTTATAAGCCTGTCCATAAGCGTTCTCCCAACGCAATACCGAGCGGTTGAACGTACGCACCGAGCCAAGATCGACATCCAGCCATTGAGCGTCCGGATCGGCCACGTTGGCGAAGTTCGAGCCCCAGCGCGTGGTGGTGTCCCCATCCACCGCGTTCGGACCTTGCGTGCCGTTCGGGTTTTCTTCGCTTGAGTCGAACGTCTTCTTGTTCAGAGCCAGGTTCGCACCGGGCGGTGCCAGCTTCAACGTGGCCGGATTGCTGGTGGCTTGGCCGACCAGGTTCTTGACCGTCACCTGGTAGCTGCCCACATCGCTCGGGTGCACCGCGTTAATGGTGAGCGTCGGCGAATCGTCGCCAACGACCACATTATCCTTGGTCCACTGGTAATGGAACGGCGAAGAACCGTTCACACCGACGGTAAACGTGGCGGGCTGACCGGGATTGGTCACCACGCTGGTCGGGTCCTGGATCACTTCAGGCGGACGCGCCGCGTTGACGGTCAAGGTGACCGGCGTCGTGCTGATCGTATTGACCGGATTGGACACGGTGACGGCATAGGTCTCGCCGTTATCGGCCGTGCTCAGCACCGGCGTATCGTAGCTGGGACCGCTTGCGCCCGGGATCGGGTTGTTGTTCTTCAGCCACTGATAGCTGACCGTCGGCGAGCCGGTGGCGGTTACCGCAAAATGCGCAGTCTGGCCGGCATCGACGTTGGCCGTCTGCGGTGCCTGCTGGATCGTCACAGGGGCGGGGGCGAAGACGTGCAGCACCGCCTGGGCGGAAAGCTGATCGCCCTGTGCGTTGCTGACATCCACGGTATAGACGGCGCCGTCATCGGATTGCGCGGTCGCACCGGTATCGAGCACGGCACTGTTGGTGCCTACCGGCACATTGTTCTTGAACCATTGGAACTTCAACGGCGGCGCACCGGAGGCGGTTACCGTGAACTGACCCGGCTGGCCGGCAGTGACGTTCTGCGCCACGGGCTGGGCGATGATCGAGGGCTTGCCCAGCTGCGTCACCGGGTTGGGCACAGGATCGATGTCGAAGCTCACCTGCCCTGGGCCGAGGCCGGCGGCAGTGGCGGTGACATTGACCGTGCCTGTCGTGAACAGCGTGCGCAATGCGATCTTGGTCATGCCGCCTTCGAATTGCAGTTCGTGATCGCCCGGCGCGTGGTAATGCAGGCCTTGCGTGGGCGTGACCAACTGCTGCGAACCGCCGTGGTATTCCACCGGACCGGTGACGTTGAAGGTGACATTGACGTCCGCGCCGACCGGCACGAGGTTGCCGGCGGCATCGACCACCTTGGCCACCACAAAAGCGGCGTCCGAACCGTTCGCCGTCAGCTGGAACGACGTGCCGTCCGGGCGCTGCAGTTCATCGACTTTCTGCAGCACGATATGGTCAGGCGCACCGGCCGTGGTGATGTCGTCATGCGCGACGACGTCGCCAGCCGGCCCCAGACACTGCGCGGTGACCGTACCGGCCTGCCAGGTGACATCCCAATGCACCTGCCCAGGCAGCTTGGTGGTCATCTGGGCTTGCTGGGTGCTCGCAGCATCCGGCACGGTATCGTCGCCGACCTGATCGCCTTTTTCGACGAGACCCGCATCGGTGGACGTATCGCTATCCCAGCTTACGGGAGTCTGATCGAGACCCGCGATCTGGCCATTGATGAGCAAGCGCACCGTGGGGCAGTTGCTGAAGGCATTGACTCGCACATTACCGGAACGATTCCAGTGATGCGCCAGCTTCACTACCGGCTTGATCGAGAACGGAACCCAGTTGGCTTGGTAGATGTAGTAGAGCAAGCGCGGGAAACGATTCATATCCACCATGGATTGCCCCATCGAGCGCACCAGGTGGGAATCGGTACCGTCCACGAAGTGGAAGATCTCGCCGGGACTGTCGGCGAAGTACCACTGCGTCATGCCGAAGGTGTTGGCCTTCCGGCCCTGCGTCCACGGGTTGAGGTACTGCAATGCGAACGCGAGCTCGTAGTCGTACGCAGTGCGCTGCGTGCCCCAGTTGGCCCAGTATTCGGCGCCGTAGACCGGCTTGCTCGCGGCATCGTGTTGGTGCAGATACACCTCGCAGCCGGCGCCGTCGCAGGAGATCACATCGCCGTTATTGACGTCGGGAGTACGGTCGGTCTGCGCACGCGGGTTGATCGGATCCCACTGCTGCACGATCTGCCGCAATGCCTGCGCGTAATCCTCGTGCATGGTACCGTTGTTGGCTTCCCACGCCAGGATCGACGGATGGCTGCGGTCGCGAACGATCATGTCGCGATGCAGTTCCTTCTTCAGCGTTTCCTTGTCCTGGCACTGCTGGAAGTTGTCCGCGGTTGGACTGCAGGGGGTCGCGAAGCCGTTCTCGCCATCGCCCGACGGCTGCACGATGAAAACACCGTAAGCGTCGGCTGCTGCGACAAACTCGGGACTGGACGATGAATGACCCGGGCGCCACAAGTTGCCACCGGCGGCGGCCAGCTGCGCCAGATCGCGCCACTGCTGCTCTTCCGGCACTGACGAGCCGAGCGCCGGATAGTCGTAACGACCCGCTGCGCCCCACAGATAATGCTTGTGGCCGTTGATGTATGGAAAATCCTTGTCCCAAGTAATGACACGAATGCCCAGCGGGCTTTCCTTCGCATCGATCACCTGACCGTCGATGCTGACCGTGTGCAGCACCTTGTACATGTGGGGACCGCCCCAGGTGCTATTGTTCGGGTACCACAAGGTGGGCTTGTCGACCGTCAGCGTCTGGTCGAACACCGGTATCGGATCGGCACCGGGAACCGAATGAGCGGCAAGCGTCTTCTGATCCTGCGCAGTAGCTACGACCGTACCGTCGCTATCGACGATCTGCGTGGTCAGCGTTGCAGTCACCGGCACGTCGCGTTCGTTGGCGACATTGGTCTGGACACGTACCGTGGCGCTGGCGTCGCTGGCCGAAACCGTGCCGACGTAGGTACCCCAAGTGTTCTGGCCCGAATAGACGTTCTCCGGGATATACACCTTGTCGGTCACATGCAGGCGCACCGGACGAAAGATGCCGGTGTCGGACTGACCGAAACGGAACGAGCCCGAGATGCTCGGATCTTCGAAGAAGTTGTCGCCGCGTGCGACCTTCACCGCCACCACGTCCGTACCGTCGAAGTGCAGGTAGGGAGTCAAGTCGACAATAAACGGCAGGAAGCCGTCGACGTGAGTGGCGGTTGCATCGGCCTGCACCGCGCTGGTGGTCTTGATGAACTGGCCGTTGATATAGACCTGCGCCCCCATGTGGGCGCCTTCGAACTCCACCATCACCTTCTTGCCGACGTAGTCGGCCGAATGGGTCAGCGTGGTGCGGTACCAACCGATATTGCCGCCCAGTTCGCCATCGCCACCACCGGATTGCTCGTTGATGAAGGTGTTGAACTGGGTGGTCGAATACGGGAGGCCGACTTTCTGCCAGCCCGAATCGTCGAAGTTCACTGCCGCCGCCGCGGCGTTCTTGTCGACCGGATCGGTCTCGTTATTCTCCGCGAGGTAACTCCAGGGTTGCGCACCGAGATTGACCTCGACGCGTTGCGAAGGCGCCAATGTGACTGCCGAAGCAGGCATGACGCTCGCCAGGCATAACGCGGCAACGACGAAAGCGCCTGGAAGGCGCCAACGCTTGCCGCGTAGCCGCTCTGCGACTACGACAGGGTCGTGTTTCATGGAAAAGCCCCTAATGCCCAGGGATTGGGTGCGCGGATCATCCAGATTGCGCATAACCATAGCAATGCGAAAAACGAATGTATGTCGCTTCTTAATATTGCGACATTTGAATACTGCGATGCAGTTGGTACTTCGCCGGACGTATCGATAGAGCAAAGCAATCGAATCGATAGACACAAACGATTCCACTCGCAACCGAATAGACGGCTATACGCCCATAGAGATTTAGACGTTTTATTGGAAGAACGATCCTCCATCCAAATCCATTACATTCGATTACTAAAATTTTATTTCAACGCAAGCTTGGCGAAAGCGTTATGGCAGCATGAACGGTTAAGCAAACCGACAGCTGGATTTCACCCGAGGTTGATCCCTGCCCTCCAAGACTTTCAGCTCCACGCAAGCTATAGACGAGGCAGGCCATGAAAAAGATCGCTCCCTTGACCTTTGCGCTGGCACTAGGGGTTGCCGGAATCGCCGTAGCGCAGGATGCGTTGACGGAGCGCCAGGTTCGCATTCAACTGGAGCAGCAGGGCTACACCAAGGTCCACGACGTCAAGTTTCGCGACGGCATGTGGCGCGCTTATGCCCGAAGCGGCGATGGCACCAAGGTAACTGTGCGTGTCGATCCGAAGACCGGCCAGGCTTTTCCCGACGAGCAGGTTTCTCGCTTGAGTGAACGCGATGTGAGGGCTGCGCTGTCGACCGAAGGCTACACACATGTGCACGATGTGGATTATCGCGACGGTATGTGGCGCGCCAAAGCGGAAAACAGTGCCGGCAAGGATGTAAGGCTGCAGATCGATGCCGAAACCGGGCGTGTCGTCGGCACGGATTGAGTTACCCACGTTCGGGCCAGCCCTTGATGTCAAGGCTACTTGACACACGCACCAGGCAGCTTCAGCCTGTGCATGTCAAGGACCTTCGATACCCCTGAAGCAGGCAATCGCCGGGATTTTCCACATGCCTTCTGGCATGGCCGCAGCTTCCTGCGGTGTTCTACTATCGGTGGGTAACTCTACCGAGGAAGCTCCTGTGCAACGACTTGCTCTCTCCCTGCTCGCCCTGTCGATCGCCACCGCCGTCTGCTCCGCCGATGCGCCGACCATCGATCCGCATCGTCTGTCCGATGAGGTCAAAACGCTGTCTTCGGATGCCTTCGAAGGCCGCGGTCCGGATACGCCCGGCGAGACCAAGACCATCGACTATGTCGTTGGGCAATTGAAAGCTGCCGGCGTGCAGCCCGGTGGGGACCTGAAGGAAGGCAAGCGCGCCTGGACTCAAGCCGTGCCCCTGCTGCGCACCGAGATCGTCGGCACGCCCAAGCTCGAACTGACCGTCGCGGGCAAGACGCAAACGCTGACCCAGGGCGAACAGATCTCGGTGCGCGCACCGCTGGACGGCTCCAAGAGCGTGGACTTGAAGAATGCTCCGCTCGTTTTCGTCGGTTACGGCGTCAGCGCGCCCGAGCGGCACTGGGACGATTTCAAGGGCGTAGACCTGCACGGCAAGATCGCCATAGTGCTGATCAACGATCCGGACTTCGAGACCGGCCAGGGCGATTTCGGTGGAAAGGCCATGACCTACTACGGCCGCTGGACCTACAAGTACGAAGAGGCTGCCCGTCGCGGTGCCGCCGGCGTGCTGGTGGTGCACGAGACCGCACCGGCGTCTTATGGCTGGGCCACGGTAAAGAATTCCAATACCAATGCGATGTTCGACATCGTGCGCGATAAACCGTCCAGCACCCATCCGCAGATCGAAGCGTGGATCCAGCGCGATTTCGCCGTGGATCTGTTCAAGCGCGCCGGCCTGGATTTCGAGGCACTGAAGAAGCAGGCGCAGACCCGCGACTTCAAGCCGGTGACGCTCAAGGGCGCGAGCTTCTCGGCCGCTTTCAAGGTCGATTCGAAAGTGATCACTTCGCACAACATCGTGGGCCGCATCGAAGGCAGCAAGCATCCGGACCAGACCATTATTTATAGCGCGCACTGGGATCACCTGGGGGTGGGCGCGCCGGACGCAAAGGGTGACCGGATATATAACGGGGCGGTGGACAACGCTACCGGCACCGCTTCACTGATCGAGATCGCACGTGCCTTTGCCAAGGGACCGCGTCCGGAACGCTCGGTGGTGTTCCTCAACGTCACCGCCGAGGAAAAAGGCCTGCTCGGCTCGGAATACTACGCCTCCAAGCCGCTCTACCCGCTTGCCAAGACCGTTGCCGTGATCAATATGGATGCCCTCGATCCGCATGGCCCGGCGCGCAACTTCACCATTTCCGGTAACGCCAAGTTCGACCTGCTCGACGAATTGATCGCTACAGCCAAGCGCTGGAACTTGACGTACTCGCCCGATCCGCGACCGGAGGCGGGTGGCTTCTTCCGCTCCGATCACTTCTCCTTCGCCAAGCGCGGTGTGCCGGCGTTGTCGTTCGGCTCCGGCAACGACTGGGTCGACGGCGGCATCGAAGCCGGAAAGAAGGCGGATGACGAATACACCGCCGATCACTACCACCAGCCTTCCGACGAATGGCAGGCAAGCTGGCCGTTCACGGGCATGGCACGCGACCTGGGCATTCTCTACGCGTTGGGCAACGAACTGGCCAACTCCACCACCTGGCCTGACTGGAGCAAGGATTCGGAGTTCCGTGCCGCGCGCGACGCGAGCGCGACCGAACGTAAGTAACGCTCCATCGCGGGGCAGTATGGCGCTGCCCCGCGGTATTCACCCGGTCTGTCGCAAGCGGATAGCGTCCAGCAGCTGAGAGCCAGCGTGCGCCAGCGATGCTTCGTTATGTATGACCCAGGCATCGCCAGGGGTCGGGAAGACCGTGCCGTCGTCTTCGATGTCTTGCAACGGCGGG
>NZ_DATCRY010000204.1:0-63101 GCF_036568765.1 Dyella sp.
GCCGACGTAGTAGCCGATGGTCAGACCGAAGATCAGCAGGGTCAGCGGACTATTGCCCCACTGCGGCGCATTAGGTGCGGCCGCAGCGCCCATCTGCGTTTCCACCGCCATGAAGCGCCAGACCAGTCGGCCTACCAGCAAGGCCGTTAACAGGCCTCCGATCCAGGGGCTGGGGATGTAGATATCCTCTCCCTTGGCGTTGCGGTCGAACCGGGTGAGCTTGAGGCCAACGGTCGCCAGCACTACGCCGATCAGGACTCCGCCCAACATGCCTTCCAGCACGCTCGGGTTATGCCAGCCGGTGGCTGCAATCAACAAGCCGAGCGCGCCAAGGACAACCATCCGCAAGATCATCCGATTGCGCTGAATCGGCTGCGGTCCGAATGTCCGGCGAATCCGCCGATAAACCAAGAACCCCATTACCGCCGCCATGATCATGGGAGTCAGCATTTGCGGGGTCATGGGAGTACTCGCCGTGGGAATCCAGCGAAGACTAGTGGCGGCGCGGTCACGCCGCCAGTGACGAGTGTCATTGGTAGAGGTGAGTGACGAGGAGCGAGTGCGGAGCAAGCCTTCTTTGACTCCTCACTCCTCTGCACTCACCTGGCCCCTCAGGCTTTCGCCTTGCCCTGATTGGCCACCGCGGCCATCTTCGCCTCGATCGCGGCGGCGTCGCCCAGGTAGTAGTGCTTTACCGGTTTGAGGTCGGCGTCGAATTCATAGACCAGCGGCACGCCGTTGGGAATATTGAGCTCGACGATCTCGTCGTCGGAAATGTTATCCAGGTATTTGACCAACGCACGCAACGAGTTGCCGTGTGCAGCCACAACGACGCGCTGACCCGCGCGGATGGCAGGCGCCAGCACTTCATGCCAGTACGGCAAAACGCGGGCAACCGTGTCCTTCAAGCATTCAGTGTCCGGGATGTCCTTCGGATCGAGTCCCGCATAACGGGGATCGTGCACCGATTCGTTCTTGTCGCGTTCCAGCGGCGGCGGTGGAATGTCGTAGCTACGCCGCCAGATCTTGACCTGGTCCTCGCCGTATCTGGCTGCTGTCTCGGCCTTGTTGAGGCCGGTGAGACCCCCATAGTGGCGTTCGTTGAGGCGCCAATCGGTGACCACCGGAATCCACATCAGATCCATCGCGTCCTGCACGTGCCACAGGGTACGTACTGCGCGCTTGAGCACCGACGTATGTGCGATGTCGAAACTGAAGCCGGCGTCCTTGAGCAGTTGCCCTGCCTCCTGCGCCTCGGCGATACCTTGGGCGGTAAGGTCCACGTCCGCCCAGCCGCTGAAGCGGTTGTCGAGATTCCACTGGGATTGGCCGTGACGGATAAGTACGAGTTTGTGCATGGGATGTCCGGGTGGTGAGGCGGCGGCCCGCTGGGTAAAGGGGGAAGTATACGGCGGCCGGCTGCCGCGTCCCCGCCCGATCCCGCGGGGACGGCTCCCCCATTAGTCATGCTAAACCCGAGGCCGCGTCCAGGCATCCTAGAGGGCACTCATCGAATCTGGAGCCCGCTCATGCGTCGTACCCTGCTTGTCCTCGCCCTTTCGTTCTCTCTGGTCGCGGCCGCCTACGCCAGCGACGACATCAGCAAGGTCAACGGCTCGGTCAACGTTGCCTCGGGTCAACATGCCGGCAACGTCAGCACGGTCAATGGCGAGGTCAATGTCGCCAGCGGCGCCACCGTGGACAAGGCCAGCACCGTGAACGGCAGCGTCGAGCTGGACGACCGCTCCACCGCTCGCGAAGTCGGTACCGTCAACGGCTCCATCACCCTGGGCGCGGGCGTCAAAGTGTCGGGGGCGATCGAGGCCACCAACGGCGCGATTTCGATCGGCCACAACAGCGAAGTGCTCGGCGGCGTCTCGAACGTCAACGGTTCGCTGGAGCTGAACCAGGCACATGTCGCAGGCGGCCTGCGCACGGTCAACGGCGACATCACCGTGGGCGCCGACTCGCATGTCGAAGGCGGCATCCTCGTCGAGAAGCCGAGCGGCTGGCACTTCGGCAGCAGCCGCGTGCCGCATATCGTTATCGGACCGCATGCCGTGGTGCAGGGCACCCTGGAGTTCCGCCGCGAAGTGGAGCTGCATGTGAGCGATTCGGCGCAAATCGGCCAGGTTGTCGGCGCGACGGCGCAGAAGTTCAGTGGCGCGAGACCGTAAGGTATGAGGGCGGCCGCAAAGCGGCCTGTGAGGAGAGGTGGAGCAAGCTCGCTTTGCTTGCTCTCCTGACGCCTTACAGCGAGCGTCGAGAGCGACCTCACAGACGCCGCAAGGCACCGGCCTTACTCAGATAGCCACTCGCGCGGTTGCAGGTAATCGGCTAACCGCGCCTCCGGCGAACCTGGCTCCGGCTGATAGGCATATTCGTAACGTACGCGAGGCGGCAGACTCATCAGAATCGATTCGGTGCGTCCGCCCGATTGCAAACCGAACAAAGTCCCGCGGTCGTAGACCAGGTTGAACTCGACATAGCGTCCTCGCCGATACAACTGGAACTCCCGCTCGCGCTCGCCATAAGGCATATCGCGACGACGCTCGGCAATCGGCAAGTACGCATCGAGGAAACCTTCGCCCACCGCGCGGGTGAAAGCGAAACATCGGTCGAAACCGCCTTCGTTCAGGTCATCGAAGAACAAGCCGCCGACGCCACGGGTTTCCTTGCGGTGCTTCAGGTAGAAGTACTCATCGCACCATTGCTTGTAGCGTGGATAAACGTCGGCGCCATAAGTCGCGCATAGGTCGCTCGCTACCCGGTGCCAGTGCTTGACATCCTCGTCGAATGGGTAAAAAGGTGTCAGGTCGAAGCCGCCGCCAAACCACCACACGGGCTCGATTCCGGGCTTGCTCGCTTCGAAATAGCGTACGTTGGCGTGCGTGGTCGGCAGATAGGGGTTGTGCGGGTGCAGCACCAGCGATACGCCCGTGGCGATGAAGCTGCCGCCCGCCAGCTCGGGCCGATGCGCGGTGGCGCTGGGTGGCAATGTGTGACCGTGCACCCGGGAGAAATTCACTCCGGCCTGTTCGAATACGCCACCGCCGCGCAGAACGCGCGTCCGGCCGCCTCCGCCGCCCTCGCGGACCCAGGCATCTTCCGCGAATGTCGCCTGGCCATCGACGCGCTCCACGGCAGCACAGATACGATCCTGCAGACTACGCAGGAAGTGTTCGACAAGATCGGCTTGTTGGCTCATGAAAAACCTGAGGTAGCAGGCGGGAGGATCGCTGCAGCTTAACAAGTCGTACCGACGACGCCGATGCGGCGCGGCGTCGCGACGCACTCCAAAAGTATTCACGGTTTCTAGGCAAGCCTACATGCAGGCTCAGCCATGTCACATCATCGACATAGAGGTCTGCCCTGGGCGGCCTAAACCTGTCAGGCTCATGGCCATGCTCCAACCCGTGCCACCCCTCGCCATCACTGCCTTTACCGTGACCTCGGCGCTGGGACCGGGCCTGGATGCGCATCGCTCCGCCCTGAACGCCATGCGCAGCGGCCTGCGACGGAACGATTTCAGTAGCCAGCCCCTGGATTGCTGGATCGGCCGCGTGGATCGGATCGAACGTACACCCTTGCCGGAGACACTAAGTTCCTGGGAATGCCGCAATAACCGGCTGGCTTGGCTCGGCCTGAGCCAGGACGATTTTCTTCAAGCGGTGGAAGCGGCCAGGACGCGCTACGGTCCGGGCAGGATCGCCCTGGTGCTGGGTACATCCACTGCCAGTGTCAACGCCACCGAAGAGGCGTACCGGCGGCTGGATGCTGACGGCCACATCCCGCCGGACTTGCGACGTGCCCAGATTCACTCGCCACATTCGCTCAGCGCTTTCGTCGCCGACGCGCTGGGATTGAACGGGCCGGCACTGACTGTTTCGACCGCATGTTCCTCCAGCGCCAAGGTTTTCGCACACGCCGAACGGATGATTCGCCTGGGTCTGGTCGATGCGGCCGTGGTCGGCGGCGTCGATAGCCTGTGCGACAGCACGCTGTTCGGCTTCAATGCGCTGGAATTGCTCTCCGTCGAGCCCTGCCGGCCTTTCGATCGCGCACGGCGTGGCATCTCCATCGGCGAAGCGGCCGGCTTCGCGATGCTTGAACGCATCGAGTGCGCGGCCGGTGCGCCTCGCCTGCTCGGCTATGGCGAATCCAGCGATGCGCACCATATGTCGGCGCCGCATCCCCAAGGGCTCGGCGCCGAACTGGCCATGCGCGATGCACTGGCGCGCGCAGGCTTGGTGCATGCCGATGTCGACTACATCCATTTGCATGGCACCGCATCGCTCAAGAACGACGAAGTCGAGGCACAGCTGATCGTCCGCAGCTTTCCCGTCACTACCCGAGTCAGCTCCACCAAGGCGCTGACCGGCCATACGCTCGGCGCGGCTGGCATCGTCGGCGCCGCGATAGCCCTGCTCGCCATCGTCGACGGTCGCGTGCCTGGCAATGCCGGCTGCAACGAACCGGATACCAGTTGCGGGCCCCAGTGGGCCTGGCGGACCGAACGGCAGCGTGTCGGAGTCGCACTGAGCAACGCCTTCGGTTTCGGCGGCAACAACAGCTGCCTGGCATTCGGCAGCGCGGAGCACACGGCATGAAGCCTTGGCACGCTTATGTCGAAGGTATCGGCCTATGGTCCGCGCACTGGCCCGATTTCGCAGCGCTGCGCACGCAGGTTCGCGGCGGCAACATCGAGGCATCCGCAACACGCCCACCCGCGAACCGCCTGCCGGCGAACGAGCGTCGACGCGCACCGGAAAGCGTGCTGCTCGCGGTGGAAGTCGCCGGTCAGGCCGTCGATATGAGCGCGGCCGATCCGGCACAACTGGTTTGCGTATTCGCGTCCGCGCATGGCGATCATGTCATCACCGACTACATGTGCACCACGCTGGCACGCGCGCCGACCGAACTTTCACCGACCCGCTTTCATAATTCGGTCCACAATGCACCCGCCGGTTATTGGACCATCGTCAGCGCATGCCACGCGCCCACCACTGCGATATGCGCCGGCGCCGCAAGTTTCGCTCACGCGCTATTGGAAGCGACCATGCAGGCTATGGCCGATCGCCGCAAGGTCTTGCTCGTGTGCAGCGATATCGCCGGTACGGGTCCCTTGAACGAACTGACCGACTGCAGGCAATCGTTCGGCACGGCACTGCTGTTGGCTCCGGCAGCCAGCGAACGAAGTCTGGCCAGATTGGACCTGTACGTGACTGCCGGCGAAATGCCCGCAGCGTCCGCTTCGCCGGCTTCACCGTGCAAGTGGTATACCGATAACGCAAGCGCAAACTCCCTGCCCTTGCTGGCCGCGTTGGCTGGCAGCGGTGGAAAGGTCGCGCTGGCATTGACGCCGTCGATGTATCTGGACGTGCATACGGAGATCATCCCTTGAACGCTTCCGCCTGCCGCTGGTGTGTACTCATTCCCTGTCTGAACGAGGAGGCGGCGATTGCCCGGGTGATCGCTTCGGTACTTGCCCTGCGTGTGCCGGTCATTGTGGTGGACGATGGCTCGGACGATCGAACCGTCGATATTGTCCGCTCCTATCCAGTCACCTTGTTGCGGCACGAACACCGCATGGGCAAGGGCGAAGCGTTGCGTACCGGTTTTCGCGAAGCCTTGCGGCAGGGCTTTGACGCAGTAGTAACAATGGATGGCGACGGCCAGCATCTGGCTGCGGATATCCCACGCATCGTGCGCGCAGCACAGCGCTATCCCGACCACATCGTAATCGGAGCACGCATGCTCGATCGCGAACAACAGCCCAAAGGACGGCGCTTCGCCAATGCATTCGCTGATTGGGGCATTTCCTGGGCATGTGCACAACCGGTGGCCGATACGCAGAGCGGGCAACGTTGGTATCCTCGCCGTGCGCTCGACCTAGTCGACCTGCCGGCGCAGAACTTCGTCTTCGAAGCGGCCATCCTCATCGCCGCATCACGGGACAAACACATCGGCGTGGTCTCCGTGCCCATCGCTTCGCGCTATGCCGGACAATTCCGCATCAGCCATTTCAGCCCGGTACGCGATGTCATGCGCATCACCAGCTACACCGTCGGCCAAGTGCTCCACTACGGTGGCATCAGGCATGCTTATCGTCGCTCGCGCGCGGCACCGACGATTGTGGGCGATGTATCCAGCGGCTTGCTCGGCAGCGCTAAAGCCGCGGGTGGATAACCGCCACGCGCCCGCTAGCCAGCGGTTGACCTCCGCACTCAACAGCAAACGTGTATTGCGCGCCGCTATCGTCGGCGTAGAGGCACTGGGCGGTCACGCATATCTCTCCGTGCAGGCGATCGACGGTTCCCACGTGCAGGGTGCAATCGCGCACGCTGACCAAGCGCCCGGCGCGCACCGTTTCATCGCCGCGCTCACGCGCCGTCAGCGCCGCATGGACAGCGGCGGCCTGTGCGCCATATTCGATCAGATGCACCGCATGCAGGCCGTGCTCGCCACGCAACGGATGATCGGCGCTGGCGTGCCGTGTACTCACAGCCCATATCGTTTCGGCGTCGAAACGACGCACGGCATCGAGCAGGCACATGGCTCCGGCATGCGGTATCAGGTGCGCCCAATCGCTGCGCAGCAGGTCAGGCATCGGCATGTTCCGGGCGAACGCTCGTCACCAGCGTCTCGCCGAGATTTTCTTCCTGCCAGAAATCGTAAAAGTTGAACCAGTTGTAAGGTTCGGTCCGCGCGTAATGCTCCACGCGCGCGGCATAACGCGCCAGTACGGCATCCAGATCGTTCGCGCGGCGATCGCGTGGAATATCGATGAACTCTGCGAAGGGCTCAAAGACCAGGCGATAGCGGTTGCCGCCCTGATATAAACCAAAACAAAGCACCACGGGCACCTTCAGACTGTGCGCAAGCAACCAAGGCCCAATAGGGAACCCGGCCGGCTGTCCGAGGAACGGCACATAGCGCGACGCTTCATTTGCGCGCGCCCGATCCGCAAGCAAGGCGACCATAGCGCCCTCGTTGCAGGCTTCGGCCGCGGCAAGCGTCACCGAGGTACCGCCACGCGCTGCATCGATAACGCAGGCGCCAACGTGTGGCGCAAGCTCTTCCAACAGTGCCGTCATCTCAGGCGTTTTCTGCTTGTCGAGCACCACACGCAAGGCCAGGTCCGGACGACGCGAACCAAGCACGCGTAAGGCCTCGAAGCTTCCCTGGTGCGATCCGATCAGCAACACGCCGCGGCCACGTTCGATATAACGCTCAAGCATGGGCAGGCCTTCGGCCTGGATGTCGAACCCTTGCTCGCCACGGGCAAGGAGAAAGATACGATCCAGCTGCGTGACACCATACATGCGCACATGTCGGAACACCTCTCCGAATCGTGCCGGGCGCCCAAATACTCTCGTCAGGAAATCCCGCGATGCACGCCGTTCCGGGCCTCGACGCAAAACGAAATACAGCGTGATCGGCCACAGCAGCACATGCACGAAGCTGCGCCCACCCCATAACGCAAGTGCGCGAATGGTCCATATCGCCGCGCGGCTACCGCCTTCGGGACGGCTTTGCCAATGCGCGCTCATGGTTCGCCTCGCACGGTACCGCGGGCGAGGCAGCGGTCCTCAAAGCGGATTTCGAAGAGCACACGCCCGCCGTGATCGGTCAACCGAAGTTCCGCTACTTGCTCGGGCAGCAATGGCGACAGGAATTTCGCTTCGACCACCTGTGTCAGCCGATGTCCGCGCGATGTGTACAATGCTTCGGCGACGGCATCGAGCAGCAGAACTCCAGGCACGATCGGCTGCCCCGGAAAATGCCCCGGCAAACTGGGATGATCCGCTGGGATCCTCAATGGGAAAACAGCATTGGCGATCGTCATCGCGACTCCCCCGACTTGCCGTCAGACCATGCGATATTGCTCGACATGCTCGGACAAACTGCGCAAAGACGCGAAGATACGGCCGTTGTCCGGGTTGTCCGAGCGCAATTGGAATCCATAACGCTTGGATACCGCCAATGCGATTTCCAAGGCATCGATCGAATCCAGTCCCAATTCCCCGCCGAATAGCGGCGCATCGGCCTCGATCTGCTCGGGCTTGATCGTCTCCAGATTGAGAGAATCGACGATCAAGGCTGCCAATTCGCGCTGCATCGGGTTCTGTACGATCATATGCTCGGGCACCGAAAGTCTGCTACGCCGTCAAGATGGCCGCGAAGTCTAGCATGGGGTTACCGCCTGCTAGGCGCTGTGAAGCCGCCGCCGTCGGAAGCATTGTCCAACGCGCAGGCTGAACGGAGGCGACTGCGAGTTCGCCATTGACGTGGCATCCACATCGGCTTCTCCCGAAAAGGAGCAAGACCACAAAGCCACTCATTCTTCTGCGGAAAAAGTAAAACTTTTTCTGCGGTGAGTCCCGGTTGCAAAGCCTGTCGTGGGTTATCGGTGGCGGCGGATTCGCCCGGATTTATATCGTGTTTACCCGGCCATGGCGCGCATGCCCCGTGCACGACTCGGCCTGGGCAGCCTTCGCGCTGTCGATTCATGGGCTCTGCTTCAGTAATGCAGGCTTACCGCCTCGTGCATGCTGCGGTACGGGTAAAATCGCATGCCCTCATGGAGGAAACTGTTCCTCAACTCGTATAGATAGCCCTGGCGTTTAGCAACCGGGGGTGTGGCTGCGGAGAGCCTGCCATTCCAGTGGGACGCCATCCGTATCGGGACTTTATGGCCCGGCTTCGGATCGCACCGGTTCGATCATGCCCCAGGCGCGCAATAGCGTCAGTGCCGTACCGATGCCATCCTCCGCGCGTACCGTGCGCCCCAACTGCGTGGCCGCCGCCTGCATCGAGGGCCGCTGAGTGGCGAGCAGTGCCTCGGCCAGTCGAACAGCGTCCAGATTCCTTCGTTGTAGCGCCGGGGGCGCAACGCCACGGTGCTGGAGGCAGCGCGCCCAGAACGGCTGATCGCCGTAGAACGGTATCACGACCGAAGGGATACCGGCCCGCACCGCTGCCGCTGTGGTGCCGGCGCCGCCATGATGCACCGCTGCGCACATATGCGGAAACAGGGCATCGTGGGGTGCGTCTCGCAAAAAAAAGGTACGTGCACTGCGTGCACCCACGGCACCATCGAGCCCACCCCAGCCGGTAGCGAGGACTGCACGCAGGCCGCTGCGCTCGACGGCGTCGAGCACCACCCTGGTGAAACCCGCGGCATCGCTGTTGACCATGCTACCGAAGCCGACGTAGACCGGCTTATCATCGTTATCGAGGAAACGCTGCAAGGCATCGCTGGGTTGCCACGAGCTCGGTCGCCCGAACCAGTAACCGGTGACCTGCGAACCCTCCGGCCAGTCGGCAGGCCTTGGCAGCAAGGCTGCGCTGTAGCCATGAATGATCTTCTCCTGTTGGGCTTCACGGCCCAGCGCTGGGCCGTACCAGGGATAGCGCCGCAGGCCCAGCTGCGGTCGTACTAGGTCGTTGATCGCTGGCTTCACGACGTACCAGATCAGCAGATGGATCAACTTGTACAGGCCCAGGCTCATGACGACCGGCACGCGTTCCCGCGCACCAGCCAATACCATCGGAGGTAACACGCGCGAAGGTGTCAGCGGTTGCAGGCGAGCGATCACGAATGGCAGACCGCTTGCTTCGGACAAGGCTTTGGCTAGCTGGGTGGCGTTACTGGCACCGATCAGCAAGCCCGCGCCTTGGCAGGCGGACAGGCCTTCTGCGGCCCAACTGCCAGCCCATTGCGTGAAGCGTTTGCGGAAGATGCGCGCCATGGCAAGCAGGTTCAAGCCATGATTGGCGATGCCGCGATCCGCCTCGAGCATGGCTTGGAAATCCCCACTCAATGGCCGGTGCTCGAGTCCGGCATCGCGCACCCGTGCGGCAAAGTTGGAGCTTGTAGCGATGCGCACGGGATAGCCCGCGCGCTGCAAACCTTGGCCCAACGCAATGCAGGGCAATACGTCCCCGAGTGTGCCGATCGTGAAGATCACAATGGGGCGCGCGACCATCGGAAGCGGCTCAGGCATATGCCACCAGGCACGCCTGCATGTCGGTGTCAGGCATGCCTGGCGCTGGCTGTTGTGCGAGGTCCAGACGTTGGCTCAACACATGGCCGATGCGCGCTGCCGGCAAGGCATCGAGCACCTCCTCATGGTGGCAATCCAGCGCATGAAGTTCGAACCGACCGTCGATATAGGAACGCCAGACTTCCGGATCGTGCTGGACCACCGCAGAAGGATCGCCGAGGTGCCGGGTAGCGTGGAAATACACCAGATCCAAATCGAGCTTGCGTGGCACATGCCGGCGTGCCAGCGCAAGATTGTTGCGCATTACCTCAAAGACACGCTCCACGAAATGCGGCTGGTCGCGCGCAATTTCGTTTAGCAATGGCATCGAGCGTGTGTTGTATGCGAGTAGCGTCGGCGCCAGTTCGTCCAGGCTACCGGGCATCGCATCGCCTTCGGTAGCGATGCCGAGGAAATCCATCGCGGCACGCACTTCATCGGCTGGATCGTGTACGGAGTCCTGCACAAACAGATAGCTATCGATCATGGCCAGCAGTTCGACACGTTCGCCTTGCTCGCTCAACTGTGCGGCGATGGTGTGGGCAATCACCCCTCCTAGCGAACGGCCGAGCAAGCGGTAAGGTCCCTCGGGCTGAATACGACGCATCTGTGCAAGGTAGTCGGCCGCTATCTCATCGATGCCGTCGGGCAGCGGCTCATTGCCACGCAGCCCACGTGCCTGCAGGCCATAGACCGGCAGCGACGGGTCGAGGTGGCGCAACAGGCTTGAATATCCAAGGCTAAGCCCGGCGATGGGATGGATGCAGAACAACGGCCGCAGCGACAGCGCGTCCGAGCGTGTCGGCTTACGCAGCGGCAGAACTGCGGCCAATGGATCGCCCTGCTCGCGCGCGCCATGTTCGAACAGCGCAGCGAGGCCGGCAATGGTCGAGACCTCAAAGAGGCTCGCCACCGGCAAGCGTTTGCCATAGCGATCCGCCAAGCGCGCGATCAACTGGGCGGCGACGAGCGAATTTCCGCCGACTTCAAAGAAGTTATCGTGTATTCCGACGCGTGACAGGCCTAGCAGATCCTTCCAGATTGTCTCGATTTCACGCTCCGTCGCTGTGCCCGGTGCCACGTAATCGCCGCGCTCGCCGAGTTCCACCGCAGGCAATGCCTTGCGATCGAGCTTGCCGTTGGGCGTCAGCGGCAATGCGGGTACCGGCACCAGAGCGCTGGGAATCATGTAAGCGGGGAGCTTATCAGCCAAGTGGCGACGCACCGCCTCGACCTGCAGCACCGCCCCGTCGACAGGCACCAGGTAAGCACTGAGGCGCACATCGCCTTCACTGCCAGCGGGATTGGCTGTCACCGCGGCATCCGCAATGTCGGCGCACTCCAGCAGCCTGGCCTCGATCTCGCCAGGCTCGACCCGATGGCCACGAATCTTGATCTGTTGATCGGTGCGTCCGAGATATTCCAGCACACCGTCCTCGCGCCAACGCACTACGTCGCCCGTGCGATACATGCGGCCACCGCCGGGATAGAAAGGATCGGGCAGGAAGCGCTGCGCCGTCAGCTCGGGGCGTTGCAGATAGCCCTTGGCCACACACGCGCCAGCGATATAAAGCTCGCCTGGGCAACCTGTGGGAACCGGGCCACCGCTGGCATCGAGCACGTATACACGGGTATTGAGTAGGGGGCGTCCAATCGGCGGTGCCGGCAGGTCTACACGCGACAGCTCGATTGCCGTGGCATAGACGCTGGTTTCGGTCGGACCATAGAGATTGGTAACCTTGTCTGCCTGCTGTGCCAAGCGCAGGGCGAGTTCACCGGGCAGCGCTTCGCCCGCGGCCAATGCGTGCACCCCGGAGAGATCGGTTTCGCCATAAGACAGCAACATGCGCCACAGCGATGGGGTCGCCTGCATGTAATCGATACCCTGTTCGCAGACTAAGGTAGCCAGGCGTGACGGGTCGCGCACGATGTCGTCGCTGGCGATCACGGTCTGTGCGCCGACGATCAATGGCAGGAACAGCTCCAGTGCGGCGATGTCGAAGATCACAGTGGTCGTCGCCAGAAAGCGTTCGCTTGCGATCGGGACTAGCAAGCGGCGCGTCGCTTCGAGCATATTACTCAGATTGCTGTGGCTGACCTCAACCCCTTTGGGCAGGCCGGTCGAGCCGGAAGTGTAGAGCACGTATGCGGAAGTCTCCGGCGTAGATAAATCGAACGATTGCGGATCCGTCAGCGCTTGGACCGTGTCGGCCCGTGCGAGCATTGCCAATGGCGTGCCCAAGTGCTCCAGTCGCGGTGCGAATGCCTGCGACGTCAACAACAGCGTCGGCCCGGCATCCCCGAGCAGGTTCGCCAGACGTTCGTCGGGCGCACCCAGATCGAGTGGCAGATAGGCAGCGCCCGCCAGGCCAATAGCCAACATTGCAACCAGAAGGTTCTCGTCGCGTGGCAACGCCATGGCCATGATCTGACCAGGAGCAACACCGCGCTCGACCAGCCGGTGCGCCTCGTGCAGGCAACGCACGTACAGTTCGCGATAGCTCAGGCAACGATCGCCGCATCGGACTGCGATGGCTGAAGGACTGCGACGAGCCTGTTCGACAAACAACGCAGGCAAGGTCGCGTCGCGCACTGGCGCACAAGTATCGTTCCAATGTCGGAGCAGACGATGACGCTCGTCGTCGCCAAGCACATCGATGTCGCATAGGGTTGCCTCGGGGTTGGCGAGCACCGCTTCGATCAACTGCCGCAAGCGCCGGCAGTGCTCATCGAGTTCCTTCGCGTCGTATAGCGCGGGGTTGGCGTCGAAGTCGAAACGCAGGCCACTGTCATCGCCACGATCATAGACGAATACCGTAAGGTCTTCGGCCGAGCCGTTGGAAAGGTTGCGCCCGATGCCATTTGCACCGCCAAAATCCAGTGCATAGTCGAAGGGCTCGATGTTTACGCCGAGCCAAGCTGCGCGCTGACCACGACCGACCAGGCCGAGTTCGCGACGCAGATCTTCGTAGCGGTGACGCTGATGACGCAAAGCCTGCGTCACGATACGCGAGACATGGGCTATCAGTTCGCCGACAGTCTGGTCGGGTGCCAGCCGCAAACGCAGGAGCACCGCATTCGCGAGCATACCGGGCGTACGTCGCAGCTGAGGATTGACCCGGCCGCTGACGGGCATGCCCAGGACCAGATCGGTAGCGCCGGTGGCGCGGAAGTAGTAGGCCGCGATCAGTGCGATCAATACCTGGGGCAAGCTCGCCGAATGCTCTTTGCCAAGGGCGCGCAAGCGGCGCGTATGTTCGCTCGATAGCGTGCTGCTGCTGCGCTGGAGCCCAACTTCACCGCACGAGCGCCGACGCGACAGCGTCATCGGCTCGGGAAGTTCTGCCAGCTGTTTATGCCAGTATTCACGATCGCGTCGGCACCTATCCGAAGCACGGTAGGCATCCTCCGCTTCCAGCAACGAAGCCAATGTATGAAACGGGTTCGGCTCGGGTGTGCGATCGGATGCATAAGCGGAGTAGATTTCCGCGACACGACGCGCGACCAGGCCGCCCGCGTAACCATCGAGGACAATGTGATGCGCGCGGTGATACCAGATATAGCGTTCGTCACCGAGCTTGAACAAAGCGCAAGCCCATAGCTTGCTTTCGCCCAATTCGATTGGCCTGGACAGTTCGGCGATCATCCAACGCTCGGCCGCTGCCGCAGGATCGTCGTCCTCGCTGACGTCGAAATAGGGAAAAACATCTGTGCACACGTCGTCAATGCGCTGGTGCGGCACGCCGTCGATCTCGATCAAGCGCAGACGCACCGCGTCGGCTTCCGACGCCACCTGGCGCAGCGCACGCAGAAACAATCCCGGCTCGATCCGACCGTGGATCTCAATGGCTTCGGCGAGATTGAAGTTGGCACCCTTCCCGCCTATTTTCTGACTGAACCAGAAACCGAGTTGGGCCGCGCTCAGTGGCAGCGAAACTGCACGCACATCGTTCATGGCACCTCCTTGTGCACATTGGCGAAGACGTATTCAATGGAAGGAGCCCAACACTGGACTCACTCACAGAGTGCCTTGGCAAGCAAAGCAACTGCGAGGTCGATTATGGCATCGTCATATATAGGTGGCGCATCGGGCTGGCGCTCTTCATGGCTTACGAAATCAAGTGATGGCCTGAGAAAAACCGGGCCATGATCTGTAAATTCGTTGCAGCCTGGAATGGCAAGATGCGCCCACGCGATACCACGTCTCGACATCTCGAGCGACTATTCCAGCTTAAATCGCTTTCACCATGAAGTTGTTTATTCACTTCCGCATCTGGGCGATCCCGACTTTCAGGGATCGCCTTCAGGATGAACCAACGTTCTTCGATGTGGAACCTTCGCTTCAATTCGACACACGCTACTTCTTGGTGGGACGCGACCAACCGACAAGCGTCGCTTGCCTTGCCCGGGCGAGAGTCAGCTGTCCTTCGGGAGCGTCTTTGGTAATGACCGATCCCGCACCGATCGTCGCCATGGCACCTACGGTCACCGGCGCGACCAACGCGCTGTTGGATCCGATAAAAACACCGTCCTCGATGCGAGTGACGAACTTGTTCACTCCGTCGTAGTTGCAGGTAATCGTGCCCGCACCGACATTGACATGACGACCGATGACCGCGTCGCCGATGTAGCTGAGGTGATTGGCCTTGCTGTTTTCGCCGATGCTGGATTTCTTCACTTCGACGAAGTTGCCGACGTGGACGCCGCTGGCCAGTTCGGTACCGGGACGCAGGCGCGCGAATGGGCCGATGATGCAAGGACCGTGCGTCACCGCACCCTCGATATCGCAATGTGCCTGCACTACCGTACCGGCGGCGAGACGGACATTCTTCAGACGGCAGAATGGTCCGATACGGACATCGTCGCCCAGCTCGACATCGCCTTCCAGCACCACATCGATATCCAGCTCCACATCGCGACCGGCAGTCACCTTGCCGCGCACGTCCAGGCGCGCCGGATCGGCGATACGCACCCCCTCTTCGGCCAGCGTGCGAGCGGCGCGCTGGCGATGCTGCGCTTCCAGCTCCGCTAACTGCCAAGGGTTATTGGCACCCGCGGCCTCGACAGGATCGGCGCACTCCACGCTGAGAGCCGGGTGACCTTCCGCTGCGGCCATGGCGAAGATATCCGTCAGGTAATACTCGCCTTGGGCGTTATTTCGTTCCAGCCTGCCTAGCCAGCGTCGCAAGGACGCCGCATCGACGGCGAGAATGCCGGTGTTGATCAGGTTGACTGCCCGCTGGTTGTCGTTGGCGTCCTTCTCCTCCACGACAGCACGCACATGCCCGCTGTCGTCTCCCAGCACGCGACCGTAGCCATGCGGATTGGCCAGGCGCGTAGTGAGCAAGGCGAGCGAGACCGGGCTTTGCACCAATTGATGCAGGGTCTGCGCGCGGGTCAGCGGCACATCGCCATACAGCACCAGCACGCGCGCACGGTCGGGAATGGCTTCCATGGCTTGCTCGACCGCATGCCCGGTACCCAGCTGCTGGGCCTGCAGTGCCCAGTGCAGATCCGCCTGGCCGGCAAACGCACCGCGCACCTGCTCGCCATGGTGGCCATACACCACGTGGATGGCATCGGGCCGCAGGGTACGCGCCGCTTCGATCACATGTCCGAGCAAGGGGCGTCCGGCCAAGGGCATCAGCACCTTGGCCAGCTTCGACTTCATGCGCTTGCCTTCGCCGGCAGCGAGGATCACGACATGCAGCGGAGCAGAATTCATGATGGGCGTTCCCTATGCGGCGATGACGACATCATAGCGGACGCTCAGCCACCGGCTTCGCGGTCCTCGGTACGGGTGACGGCCCGGCCGTCACGGCATTCGAAGTGAAAGGAATAGTTGAGACTGAAGGGCCGGGTTTCGCTCTTGGCATCGTGCTGTTCGCCGTTGGCGTCGGCAGTCCAGTACCGGATCACCAGGGGGTTGAACTCCCATTGCTTCAACGCTTCGCGCACCGCCTGCATGAACAGCTTACGTTCGGCATCGGCCTGCGCTTCGCCGGCCATGCGCACCTCGCTGGTCTTGCCATCGGTGTCGACGATGACCTGGGCTTCGATATCGACCGGTGCGGGGCAGCTTGCCAAGAGACTGGACGGGTAGATCGCATCGACACGCTGGAACGGCGAGCCCCCGCTCCCCGTCTGTCCCATGGCGAGTTGGTAGTGCTCTACGCCCGCATCGGTCTTTTCTTGCCAACTGCTGCTGCCTTGGTGGCTAGGTGCTGGCGCGGTTGGCTTGGTGGGGGCCTGGGTGCAGCCGGCTGTCAGGAACAACAACAGGGCCACGTAGCAGAAGCGCTTCATGTGGATTCGGTATCGGGGTGGGGATAGTGCAGGATGCATGGGAGGGGCGGCTTGGAGCAAGAGCCCTCTCATTCCAACCCGCTCCCCCGGCGGCCAGGGGAGAGAGCCGTCCGCGCAGGAGGGAAACACTGCGGCGGCTCGCCCCGGTGCGCTCCCGCTCCCCTGGTTTCGCCGGGGGAGCGGGTTAGGGTGAAGGCTCTTGCCCGCAACAAACAAAAACGCCGGCACAGAGCCGGCGTCTTGGCAAGACATCGAATCTCAAGCCATCAATGCTTGAGGTTCTTGCGCAAACGCTCCAGCGCCTGCAACTGCGCCAGCGCCTGGGCCAGCTTGGCCTGGGCTTCGGCGATGTCTTCGGCGTCCGTGCGATTGGCCAGGGCGTCCTCGGCTTCCTTCTTGGCGCGCTGGGCTGCGGCTTCATCCAGGTCAGCAGCGCGCGCCGCGGTGTCGGCCAGCACGGTGACGACCTGCGGCTGCACTTCGAGGATGCCGCCCGATACCCAGAACTGCTGACGCTCGCCGTTAGCCAGCACCACGTCGACGTGACCAGGCTTCAAGCGGGTGATCAGGGGCGCGTGGCGCGGTGCAATGCCCAGCTCGCCCATCTCGCCGGTGGCGACGACGAGGGTCGCGTCGCCGTGAAAGATCTCGGCTTCGGCGCTGACGATGTCGACTCGCAGGGTATGGCTCATGAGGGTGTTCCGATACGTTTGAAGCAGTGGTGGTAGAGCAGTCGATGCTTATCGACTGCCCCGGGTGCCATCACAGGATCAGGCAGCCTTCTTGGCGCCCATTTCCTCGCCCTTCTTGATCGCTTCGTCGATGCCGCCGACCATGTAGAACGCCTGCTCCGGCAGGTGATCCACTTCGCCTTCCACGATCATCTTGAAGCCGCGAATGGTTTCCTTCAGCGTGACGTACTTGCCCGGCGCGCCGGTGAACACTTCGGCCACATGGAACGGCTGCGAGAAGAAGCGCTCGCACTTACGCGCGCGGTACACCACCTGCTTGTCTTCTTCGGACAGTTCGTCCATGCCGAGAATGGCAATGATGTCCTTCAATTCCTTGTAACGCTGCAGCATGCCCTGCACCTTGCGCGCCACTTCGTAGTGCTCGGTGCCGACCACGTTCGGGTCGAGCTGGCGGCTGGTGGAATCCAGCGGATCCACGGCCGGGTAGATACCCAGCGAAGCGATGTTACGTGACAGCGTAACGGTCGAATCCAAGTGCGCGAAGGTGGTCGCCGGCGACGGGTCGGTCAGGTCGTCCGCGGGCACGTACACGGCCTGGATCGAGGTGATCGAACCGGTCTTGGTCGAGGTGATGCGCTCTTGCAGCACGCCCATTTCCTCGGCCAACGTCGGCTGGTAACCCACTGCCGACGGCATACGGCCGAGCAGCGCGGACACTTCGGTACCGGCCAGCGTGTAGCGATAGATATTGTCGACGAAGAACAGCACGTCACGACCCTTGCCGTGCTCATCCTTTTCGTCACGGAAGTACTCGGCCATGGTCAGGCCGGTCAGGGCGACGCGCAGACGGTTGCCCGGCGGCTCGTTCATCTGGCCGTACACCATCGCGACCTTCGACTCCGGCAGGTTGTCCAGCTTCACGACGCCGGCATCCTGCATTTCATGATAGAAGTCGTTACCTTCGCGGGTACGCTCACCCACGCCAGCGAACACCGACAGGCCCGAATGCTGGGTCGCGATGTTGTTGATCAGCTCGAGCATGTTCACGGTCTTGCCAACGCCGGCACCGCCGAACAAGCCGACCTTGCCGCCCTTGGCGAACGGGCAAACCAGGTCGATCACCTTGATGCCGGTCTCCAGCAGCTCGTTGGCCAGCGCCTGGTCGTCGTACGACGGCGCTTCGCGGTGGATGACCCAATGGTCTTCGGCGTCGATCGGGCCGACTTCGTCGATCGGGCTGCCGAGCACGTCCATGATGCGGCCGAGGGTCGCCTTGCCGACCGGCACCTTGATGCCTTCGCCGGTATTGCGCGCGATGAGGCCACGCTTGAGGCCGTCGGTCGAGCCGAGGGCGATCGTACGGACGACGCCGTCACCCAGCACCTGCTGCACTTCCAGCGTGATCTGCGTGCCGTCGATCTTCAGCGCGTCGTAAACCTGCGGCACCTGGTCACGTGCGAATTCCACGTCGATTACCGCGCCGATGATCTGTACAACTTTGCCCTGGCTCATTTGAGAACTCCGGATTTATTTCGATTCTTTGGTCAGGCAGCGGTTGGGGATCGCGCCGTGACGAGTTAATTAGGGATCGCGGATCAAACCGCCGCCGCGCCGCCCACGATCTCAGAAATTTCCTGGGTGATCGCGGCCTGACGGGCCTTGTTGTAACTGAGCGTCAGCTCGCCGATCACCTTGCTGGCATTGTCCGACGCGGCCTTCATCGCCACCATGCGCGCGGCATGTTCGCTGGCAAGATTTTCCAGGACGCCCTGGTACACCACCGACTCGATATAGCGGCCAAGCACGTATTCCAGCACCGTGGCGGCATCGGGTTCGTAGATGTAATCCCAATCGTGGGCCTGCTCGAGCTTGAGTCCGGCAACGGGGTAATTCGGTGTGCTCTTATTGTCGCCTTCGGTTGCCTGCAGTTCGGCGGCAACCAGCGGCAGCGGCAGCAAGGCTTCGATCGACGGCTTCTGCGTCATGGTGTTGACGAAGTCGTTGTAAGCCAGGAACACACGATCGAGCTTGTTGGCCGAGTAGGCATCCAGCACGACTTTGATCACACCGATCAGTTGCTCGATCTTGGGTTTTTCGCCCAAGTGCGTTGCGCTGCCGATCAGGTTGATGCCACGAATGCGACGGAAGAACTGCACAGCCTTCTGGCCGATGGCCAGCACGTCGACTTCGGCACCCTTGCCCTGCCATTCGCGGATCGCCGGAATCAGGCGACGGAACAGGTTGGAGTTCAGGCCGCCGCACAGGCCGCGATCGGTGGAGACCACCACGAAGGCCACACGAGTGACCTTCTCGCGCTCGATCAGGAACGGATGGCTGAAGTCGGTACTGGCCTGGGCGATGTGCGCGATCACCTTGCGCATCTGGCGCGCGTAGGGCCGCGACGCCTTCATCAAATCCTGCGCCTTGCGGATCTTCGAGGCCGAGACCATTTCGAGCGCACGCGTCACCTTACGCATGTTCTGCGTGCTCTTGATCTTGGTTTTGATTTCGCGTCCGCCTGCCATTTCTTCTCGCTCGCTCGCTTGTTAGGTCGCGCCTTCGGCGCTGTGAGGAGTGAGGGGAGTGCCCGGCTTCGCCGGACCGGTGGAAAAAGCCGAGGCTTTTCTCCTGCCCCCTAACTCCTCACTGCTTTTGACTTACCAACTACCCGTCTTCTTGAACTCATCCAGACCCGACTTGAACACGCCTTCGATATCGTTGTTCCAGTCACCGGTGGCGACGATCTTCTTCATCAGTTCGCCCTGGGTCTGGTGGAAGAAGGCATGCATGCCCTTCTCGAACGCCAGCACCTTGTTCACCGGCAGATCGTCCAGGTAGCCCTTTTCAGCGGCATACACGGACAGCGCCAGCTCGGCGATGGACAGCGGCGCGTACTGCGACTGCTTCATCAGCTCGGTCACGCGCTGGCCGCGGTCCAGCTGGGCACGGGTGGCCGGGTCGAGGTCGGAGGCGAACTGCGCGAACGCGGCCAGCTCGCGGAACTGCGCCAGGGCCAGCTTCACGCCACCGGACAGCTTCTTGACGATCTTGGTCTGGGCCGAACCGCCCACGCGCGATACCGAGATACCGGCGTTCACGGCCGGACGGATACCGGCGTTGAAGAGGTCGGTTTCCAGGAAGATCTGGCCGTCGGTGATCGAGATCACATTGGTCGGAACGAACGCCGAGACGTCGCCGGCCTGGGTCTCGATAATCGGCAGTGCGGTCAGCGAACCGGTCTTGCCCTTCACTTCGCCGTTGGTGAACTTCTCGACGTACTCCTCGGACACGCGAGCGGCGCGCTCGAGCAGACGCGAGTGCAGGTAGAACACGTCGCCAGGATAGGCTTCGCGGCCCGGCGGGCGCTTGAGCAGCAGCGAGATCTGACGGTAGGCCACGGCCTGCTTGGACAGATCGTCATAGATGATCAGCGCGTCTTCGCCGCGGTCACGGAAGTATTCGCCCATGGCGCAACCGGCGTACGGCGCGATGTACTGCAGCGCAGCCGACTCGGAAGCCGAAGCCACGACGACGATGGTGTTGGCCAGCGCGCCGTTCTCTTCGAGCTTGCGCACGACGTTGGCGATCGACGAGCGCTTCTGGCCGATCGCGACGTAGATGCACTTAATGCCGGAATCTTTCTGGTTGATGATCGCATCGATGGCCAGCGCGGTCTTGCCGGTCTGACGGTCGCCGATGATCAGCTCGCGCTGACCGCGGCCGATCGGAATCATCGAGTCGACCGACTTGTAACCGGTCTGCACCGGCTGGTCGACCGACTTACGCCACACCACGCCCGGCGCGACCTTTTCGATCGGCGAGCTGGTCTTGGCATGGAGCGGCCCCTTGCCGTCGATCGGGTTACCCAGCGAGTCGACCACGCGGCCAAGCAGCTCCGGACCGGTCGGCACTTCGAGGATGCGGCCGGTCGTCTTGGCGATGTCGCCTTCCTTCAAATGCTGGTATTCGCCCAGCACCACGGCGCCGACGGAATCGCGCTCCAGGTTCAGGGCCAGCGCGAAGGCGCCGCCCGGCAGCTCGATCATTTCGCCCTGCATCACGTCGGCCAGGCCGTGGATGCGCACGATGCCGTCGGACACGCTGATGATCGTGCCCTCATTACGGGCTTCCGCGCCGAGCTTGAACTGCTCGATGCGGCTCTTGATCAGTTCGCTGATCTCGGACGGATTGAGGGTGGTGCTGGACATAGGTCGTTATCCCTTGGGTTTGCGCCGCATTTAACGGCACCCGCTGATTTGAATCTTGGTCAGTGCGTCAACGCGCTGGCGAGCCGCTCAAGGCGACCGCGCGCGGAGCCGTCGATCACTTCGCTGCCGGTGTCGATCACTACACCGCCCAGCAGCGAGGCATCGACCTGGGTTTCCAGTTCGATCTCGCGCTTGAAACGGCGCTTCAGCGAAGTTTTCAGTTGTTCGGTCTGCGTGGCATCCAGAGCCATGGCACTGGTCACCTTGACCAGTAGTTGCGACTCGGCGTCACGCTTGTAGGTTTCGTACAGCGCGTCGATTTCCGGCAGCAGCGCAAGGCGGCCGTTGTCGGCCAGCTCGCCCAGGAACGCGGCGAATGGAGACTTGGCGTCCATACCCTGCGGCAGGTGCAATGCCACGAGCTGTTCCGGCAGCACGCGCGGATCGTTGACGAGCTGGACCACGCGCGCGTCCTTCGCCACTTCGGCAGCGAAGGTCAACGCATGTGCCCACTCGCCAAGCGCGCCGGCAGCGCGCGCCACTTCGAAAGCGGCACGCGCATATGGACGGGCGAGAGTGATGGCCTGGGACATGGCTTAGATCTCGGCGGCGAGTTGGTCGAGCATGGCCTTGTGAGCCGACGCATCGATTTCGCGCTGCACGATCTTTTCCGCGCCCTGCACCGCCAGACGACCCACCCAGCCACGCAGCTCTTCGCGAGCGCGCTGCTGCATGCTGATGACTTCTTCGGCAGCCGCCGCTTTCACGCGAGCGGCTTCCGCCACTGCATCGGCATGAGCCTTCTCGACGATCTGATTCGCCTGCTGCTGCGCCTTCTCGATGATCTCCGAAGCCTGCAGGCGAGCCTGCTTGACCTCGGCGGCAGCCTTGGCGTCGGCATCCTTCAGCTCGGCGCGCGCGCGCTCGGCCGCGGCCAGACCCTCGGCAACCTTTTTCTGGCGCTCTTCAATCGCATGATTGAGCTGTGGCCAGATGAACTTGGTGGTGAACCAGACCAGGATGGCAAACGACACCATCTGGCCCAGGAAAGTCAGATTGATATTCATGACCTTTCCAAAAACTCCGTAACGCGTGGGACCGCCGGTTCGCCGCGGTCAACAGACCGCGGCGACATATCGCGCTCGCTACTAAAAATTAGTGAGCGAAGTTGGCGATGACCTGCGCGGTCAGCGGGTTCGAGAACGCAAACAGCAATGCCACGGCCAAGCCGATGATGAACGCCGCGTCGATCAGGCCAGCCAGCAGGAACATGCGACCCTGCAGCAGCGGAACCAGTTCCGGCTGACGGGCAGCGGACTCGAGGAACTTCGAACCCATGATGGCGATGCCCAAGCAAGCGCCCAGCGCACCCAGACCGATGATGACGCCGATGGCGATCGCGGTCATGCCCTGCACATGGGAAATGAGTTCGGCGAGGTTCATAGTGTTCTCCTGTGAATCGGTATTAGAGGTTGTTAGATGTAGATGAAGCGAAATCGGGGCAAAAATGCTTAGTGATGTTCACGCGCCGTCGCGATATAGACGATGGTGAGCATCATGAAGATGAACGCCTGCAGCAGGATGATCAGAATGTGGAAGATCGCCCACGCCGTGTTGAACAGCACGCCTGGCAGGAAGCTGATCCAGCCGGCGAACAGTCCGGCGATCAGCATGAACACCAGCTCGCCGCCGTACATATTGCCGAAGAGTCGCATGGCTAGCGATACCGGCTTAGACAAGTATTCGATGATGTTCAAGCCGAGATTGGCCGGAACCAGGATCAGCTTGACGATCGGGTTATGCGCATGGAACGGCGCAGTGACCAGCTCCTTGCCGAAACCTAACGTACCCTTCGCCTTCATTCCGTGCGCCAGCACGATGAAAAACACCGACAGAGCCAATCCGATCGTGGTGTTGATGTCGGCCGTGGGTACCCAGCGGAAGAAAGTCTGATGCATGACTTCTTCGCCGGCGACGGTCTTCACGGCAATGCCCGGAGCGTCCAGCGGCAGGAGGTCCATCGCATTCAGGAACGTGACCCACATGAAGATGGACAGTGCCAGCGGCGTCACCGTGCGGCGATCGCCGTGGAAGGTGTCCTTCACCTGGGTGTCCACGAACTCGACGATCAGCTCGACCAGGGCCTGGCCCTTCGACGGCACACCGGAAGTGGCCTTGCGGGCCTTGAGCCAGAACCACACGCAGAACAGCGCACCCAACACGAAAGACACCACCAGCGAATCGAGGTGGATCTTCATGAACGAGCTATCACCCAGGCTCACCACATTGTGGTGCAGGTGATGCTGGATGTATTCGGTTAGACCGCCTTGCGGCTCACTCGCCATGTCTCAACCCTTGAATCTAAACGCCAGCAGATTTATTGCGTACGCAGCCACCAGCCCCGTTATGGCGGCCAGTGGCGGCAGCTTGTATGGACCCAGGATGATGACCAGTCCCCCGATGATCGCCATCCATTTCAAAACCATGCCCGACAGCAGGCGTCCCATCGTCAAGCCGCCACCGCCCAACCCCGCGAAGGTTCGCGCTGCCAGCAGCGCGGTACCCAGCGCCACGATGCCGGCGCCCGCAGCGCCCGCCAGTGCATCGCGGAGCCCCTGCGTCAGAAAGGCGATTCCCACAAGAGCCGCCATCAGCAGCTGCAGCAACACGATGCGCAGCGCAAGACGACGTCCGGAGGCAAGACTGTTGAGCACGTGTGATTCCCGCGCGGCTTCGCTGTAAGCGGCACCGCTCCGGCTTTCGGGGCACGGTCCAATCTATAAAAGTATATCAGTCGGCTCTTTGGGCCGACAAGCCGACGACCGCCGAATCCTGTGTGCGAGCGCAAGAAAAAACCGGACCCTTGCGGGCCCGGTTTTTCGTAGCGCACAGCCGTGAGTGGGCGCGGCTTACTTGGTCGCGGCAGCTGCGGCCTTCTTGACGGCAGCCACCGGAGCGGCGACGGCGTCGTTCGCAGCTTGCTGCTGTTCTTGCACCAGGGCACCCAGGGACTCGGCGGTCTTCTGCGTCACGGCAAAGATCTCCTGGGTCACGGACACAGCACGCTCGGCGTTCTGACGACCCAGATTGGCGCCCTTTTCCCACAGGGTGCGCAGGCCTTCGGCGTCACGGGTTTCCAGTACGTCGGTGATGAATTCGCCGGTGGCCTGGGCGTGCTTTTCCAGCGCGGCCAGCTGCAGCTCGGCGACCTTCTCCAGCCCCTTCAGGGCCAGCGAATGCGCCTTGAAAGCGCTATCGGCCAGCTGCTTGGTGTAGGCAAAAATCTGGGTGTTGAGTTGCTGCGTCATAGCTTGGGTCCCTCGGCGGGAATTTTGGTAGTGCGCCTAGGCTACCCAAGCTTTTTGTGCAATGCAATATATTTTTTGTGAAGGCGCGGACCTGCGTCACATTACGCTTGTATTTCAATGCTTAGCGTCTTAGCACGTTTTACCGCGTCGCGTCAAAAGCTGTCGCGACTACAACTTGCCCCCGAGGTACAGGTCTCGTGCACTACAACCCTGTCCAGCCCCGGCAGATCGGGTTGCAGGCGCTGGAAAATCCAGCGGGCAAGCATTTCGCTGGTCGGGTTCTCCAGTCCCTCGACGTCGTTGAGATAGTGATGATCCAGCCGGTCGAACAAGGGCGCGAAGGCCGCCTTGACGTCGGCAAAGTCCATTACCCAGCCCAGGGTCGGGTCCGGCTCGCCACGGACATGGATCTCGATGCGGAAGGAGTGTCCGTGCAGACGGGCGCACTTGTGCCCCTCGGGCACGTTAGGCAGCCGATGCGCCGCCTCGATTTGAAAGACTTTGAAGATGTGCATAACCCGTCATTCTAATGCAGAGGTCCGTGCGACTCGCATCCAGGAGCGATTTCTGAAAGAAAGCCCGGTATCGGCAAAGCTAGCGTGGAGCCGCCCTCATACTCAGGAAAGCCCGTGCAACTCGTTGGACAGCCCACCGGGAGCGTCATCAGCCTCCATGCAATCGACCCCTCAACGACATGCAACCTGCCCGACTTCGGCCTGCTGTTCCCGCTTCGCTGCCATGCGCCATTCGAAACCGTCACGCATGCCATCAGCTATCCCCGATATCCCCAGGTCGGCACGATAGTCTGCGCAGAGCGGCTAGCCGAAGCCAAGGGCGCGATGCAGCGACTCGCCGAGCACGTCATGCCGTGCTTTTTCCACGAGCGAGACGGGATTGGCTACTCGGGCGAAACGATCCGGCTCAACCTGGCGCCGCACCAGTTAAGCGAGGCTTATGGCGAACTGCTGGCCGAGTTGTTCTCGCCCGTCTCGCCATTTCGCTTGTTCACGATGCTCAACCCGCTTCAGAACGGCCCCGACGTTAACGCCGCCCAGGGCGGGCAAATCGTCTTTTATGTCGACCAAGGTGCCGACGGCGTCGCCGCGCGCCAGTGGCTGGACCGAGTCTCCGAGCGCCTCGATCGCGCCGGGATCGGTGTCGGCGCTCCTTCGAAGGGCGATACACCTTTCGGTCGCTATGCGTCATACAGCAAGGGAGCAGGCAACGGCGCCAGGGACCAGACCCGGTTTCACGAAGATCTGATACGAACAGACGCAGCCATGGAAGCCGGCGGAGAGAAGTAATGGTGGCTAGAGGCGGGATCGAACCGCCGACCTCAGCATTATGAGTGCCGCGCTCTGACCAGCTGAGCTACCTAGCCACGAAGACCTGTGAACGCCGGATGCTGGAGGTTCCGGCGCGAGGGCGCGGCAGTTTAGTCGGATCGGCGATGGCGTTCAAGCCCGTTGCTTGCCGACGCTTCGGACGCTGTGGTTGAATCGGCCACGGGCCAGGCTCCATATAGCCTATGCAGGGCGCTCCGGTCCAAGGAGACGAACATGATTGATGTCGATGGCTACCGTCCGAATGTGGGGATCGTTCTGCTTAATGCAGACGGCCGCCTGTTCTGGGCGCGTCGCGTCAATCGCGATGGCTGGCAGTTCCCCCAGGGGGGCATGCGCAGCGACGAAACACCGCTCGAAGCGATGTATCGGGAGCTCAGGGAAGAAACCGGCCTGGACCCGCAACACGTCGAGGTCCTGGGCAGCACCCGCGGCTGGCTGCGCTACAAGCTGCCGCATCGCTATGTACGCCATCACCAGCACCCTACCTGCATCGGCCAGAAGCAGGTCTGGTTCTTGTTGCGCCTGGTCGGCGGCGAAGAGTCGCTCTGCCTGAACGCGTGCGACAAGCCCGAATTCGATATCTGGCGCTGGGTGGATTTCTGGTACCCCGCCGCCCATGTGGTGAACTTCAAGCGCGAGGTCTACGAGCGCGCTCTGCGGCAGTTCGCCCCCGTCGTGGAAACCCTGCTCAGCATCCATTTGGGCAATCAGCCACGGCGGCACGCAGAAGAGGAACTGCCCGGACAGCCGGCTAATGGCGGAGCGGCGCGCCGGGCCTGAACACATGCCCAGGGCACTGGCGGATCGTTCAGCAACTCTAGTTGACAATCATTCGCATTCGCGTTCTTATACGCGCCATGTACATATGCCTCTGCAATGCCGTCACCGACCATGACATCCGCCGCGCCGCGGCCGATGGCGTGCACAGCTTTGCCGAACTGCAGGCTCGCACGGGCTGCTCCGACTGCTGCGGCTGCTGTGAACAGGAAGCGCGCAGCACGCTCGATCACGCGGTAACCCAAGTGCTAAGCCAGCTACCTATCGTCGCCGTTGGCTAAGCCTGGCATCTGCGTCGATCGACAAGCCGCGCCCACGCGCGGCTTTTTTGTTTTCGCAGCAGCGAACCATTTCCATTTGCGTTCCGACATCAAAGCGCCCAAATGCGTATAGTCCGGCGCCGTACCCGCTCAACCCGCTAGGAGACTTGCCATGAAAGGCGACGCCAAGGTCATCGAGTTCCTCAATAAGGTGCTCTACAACGAACTGACCGCGATCAACCAATATTTCCTGCATTACCGGATGTTCAAGGACTGGGGCTACGGCGAGTTGGCCGAGCACGAGTACAAGGAATCGATCGAAGAGATGAAGCACGCCGATCACCTGATCGAGCGCATCTTGTTCCTCGATGGCCTGCCCAATCTGCAGCACCTGGGCAAGTTGCGTATCGGCGAGAACCCGCTGGAGTGCATCCAGGGCGATCTCGATCTCGAAATGGCAGCGGTCAAAGACTTGCGCGAAGCGATCGCCTACAGCGAGGGCATCGCGGACTACGTCAGTCGCGATCTGTTCAAAGGCATCCTGCACGATGAGGAAGAGCATATCGACTGGCTTGAGACGCAGCAGAGCCTGATCAAGGACATCGGCGCCGAGCGCTACTTGCAGAGCAAGATCGACAGCTAAAACTTCACGTCCGCTCCGCACGGACGTTGTGGACGGGCGCACGGCCCGTCCACGTTTACACCTCATTTCCTTGACGCTGGCATCACGCGGGGGCTATACCGGTGTTTTCTCCCGGGTAGTACGCATGGGCTCCAGACCCCCGCCGCGATTCGTGGTGCGCCAGCACGACGAAGCTCAGCAGCGCCGCCGCCTTTATTGGCTGGCCGGCGGCTGGGTGGCGAGCGTAGCCCTCACCGCACTCATTGCCGCCGCGTTGGCCGGCCACAGCACACCTGCCGCGGTGGACAAGCGCCAAGTGCGCGAGCTGACCGCGCAGAACGAAGACCTCAAGCAGCAATTGGCCAATGCGCAGCGCGCTCAGCAGGTCAACGAGATTGCGGCGAAATCGGTCCAGTCCACCCTCACCGAGCGCGAAGAAGAAATCAATGGCCTGCGCGCAGACCTCGGCTTTTACTCGCGGCTGATCGGCGGGGATGCCCAACGCCAAGGCTTGCGCGTGCAAGAGCTCAGGCTCAAGCCCGTCACCGACGCGCCGCACGCCTGGAACATTGCCCTCAGCCTGACCCAAAGCGCCAAACGCGGTGACGAAGTCACCGGCAAGCTCTTAATCAGCGTAGACGGCCTGCGTGGCGACAAGGTCGTGCAACTGGACTGGCCAGCCCTGGGCGATGCCGCTCAGAAAGACGGCATGCCTTTCCGCTTCAAATACTTTCAACAATTACATGCCACCTTTGTGTTGCCGGCCGACTTCAAGCCGACACGCCTGCATGTGAAGGTCCAGCCCGACGGAGATACCGCGATAAACCACACCGTGAGCTGGGCCGACGCTCTGGCCGGCAACCTGACCTCAGTCCAGGGAGACAAAGATGCTCAACCGTAACAAGCGCACCGAGCGCCCGGCTCATACGCCCCATACCGATACCAGCCTGATCGCCCGCGGTACGGTCATTCACGGCGACTTGCGCTTCAGCGGCGCACTGCACCTGGATGGGTGCATCGAGGGCGCGGTGCTGGCCGACGGTGCCGACGCGGTCTTCACCTTGAGCGAGCACGGCCAGGTCCGCGGCGAGATCCGTGTACCGCATGCGGTCATCAACGGCAGCGTCCAGGGCGACATCCATATCAGCGAGCGGCTGGAGCTGGCTCCCGAGGCACGTATCACCGGCGATGTGCATTACCGCAGCCTGGAAATGGCCGCCGGCGCGCAGGTCAACGGCCGCATGAGCCACCAGGAGACCGCCGCGCCGCGCCACGAACTGCCCGCACCCCAGGACACGCCGAATGAAAAGCGCGAGCCGGCATTGGCCTAATCGCGCTATGCTTGCGGGCGCCCAGTAGAAGCCCCATATCCTCCGTATGGAAACCCTCGTCTCTATCCCCGATTACCGCCAAGCCGTGGCACCGCTGGTCTTTACCGACGCGGCCGCGCGCAAGGTGCACGAGCTGATCCTCGAAGAAGGCAACCCCGAGCTCAAGCTCCGGGTGTACATCACCGGCGGCGGCTGCTCGGGCTTCCAGTACGGTTTTACCTTCGACGAGGCCCAGGCCGAAGACGACTTCGCGCTCAGCCGCGAAGGCGTCACCCTGCTGGTCGACCCGCTGTCGCTGCAATATCTCACCGGCGCCGAGATCGACTACGCAGAGAACCTCAGTGGCTCGCAGTTCGTGATACGCAACCCGAACGCGAAGACCACCTGCGGCTGCGGCTCCTCGTTCTCCACCTGACCGGCGCGGCAAGGACGATGACCCTGCCGCGTACCAACACCTTTGCCGGCCTGAGCCTGATCCTCGATCGGCTGGCCGAGCGGCGCGACGAACTCGACTGGATCGCCGAACAAGGTGCGTCGGCCGACGCCCGCTATCTCTTGCTCGACGCCCTGGGCGAAACCTACCTGCTGCCCGACCGCGACGCGTTGCGTTGGCTCAACGCCGACGAACGGCAACTGCTGGCGGATGCGCCGGCGAGTTTTCTCGGCCTTGCACAGGACAAACCGCATTTCCTGCTCGCCGTGGACGATGCCGACCTCGCCCGCGAGCTGGAAACCCAGCTCGGCGCACGCCGCCTGGGGCTGCGTGAAGCGGGGTTGTTGCTGCCGTCCGACGAAGCCGGGCTATTTGCCTACAGCAAAGGCCTGATTCACTGGCAGCGCGAAACGCGCTTCTGCAGCTACTGCGGCTCACCGGTGGTGCTGGTGTCCTCCGGCCATCGTGCCCAATGTACGAATGCCTCCTGCGGGCGCATGCATTTCCCGCGGACCGATGCGGCGATCATCGTCATCGTCGAACACGAAGGCGCCTGCCTGCTCGGCCGCCAAGCCGGCTGGCCGAAGGGCCGCTACTCCACCCTGGCCGGCTTCATCGAGCCGGGCGAATCGCTCGAAGATGCCGTACGCCGCGAAGTCGCCGAAGAATCGGGCGTGATCGTGGGTGAAGTGCACTATCACTCCTCCCAGCCCTGGCCGATGCCGCAATCGCTGATGGTCGGTTTCACCGCCAAGGCGATCGACCCGACCATCCGCCTGCGCGACCGCGAGCTCGAAGACGCGCGCTGGTTCACTCCGCAGCAGATCGCCGACGGCCTGGCCCACGGCAGCTTCGCGGTACCCACCCGATTGTCAGTTTCCTACCAGTTGCTCGCCAGCTGGCTGCGACTGCGCGCCAACATGGACCTGGACGCGATGGTCTGACGATCGTCGCAGCCTCCATGTCTTGATCGCCCGCTACAATGCAGGCGACACCAAGGGAACCTTCGATGGCCGTCAGCCTGCTTACCGCACTGCTTGCACTGGGACTACTGCATTTCGTGCCGCAATTGGCGCACTGGCGCGGCGCGGGCGGCTTGCGGCGCTGGGTTGCGCAACTTGGCGATACCAGCGGTGCCGCCCGGCTGGCCCTTACCCTCATCGTTCCCCTGATCGCCTGCCTGCTGGTCCAGTGGGTGCTCGATCTGTTGCCGCTCGGCGGCCTGCTGCGTCTCGCCTTCGCATGGGTAGTACTGCTGTACTGCATGGGGCCGCGCGCATTCGAAGCCGATCTGGAAACGATCCTGCGCGCACCCGACGGCCCGAGCCGCGAGGCCGCCGCGCAGTCGCTCAGCGATGACGGCGATCCAGTCGCGTGGAATGCACCGGCGTTGGGCGAAGCGGTGGTCTATGCCGCACTGCGCCGCCGGTTCGGCGTGCTGCTTTGGTTCTTCCTGCTCGGACCGACCGGCGCCTTGCTCTACCACCTGGCGCAGACGCTGGGCCGCGATCGCTCGCTGCCGCTGGATACCGATGCACGCGCCGCCGCGTTCTCGCTGGCCAATGTGCTCGACTGGTTGCCGGCGCAGCTGCTGGTGTTCACCCTGGCCCTGGTCGGCCATTGGGATGCCGTACTCGGCGCCTGGCGACGCTGGCACAACCAGGCTGCGCCGGCCAGTTGGTATCGCGAGGGTCCGGGGTTCCTCGGCGCTGCCGCGCGCGCGGACATCCTGATCGATATCGTCGGTGGCGAAGGCTACGCCGAGGACCGCAGCGATCCGATCGCCGAACTGCTGCGCTTGCGCGGCGCCCTGCTGCGCGCGCTCCTGGCCTGGCTCAGCGTCGTGGCGCTGATCGTGCTGGCAGGATGGCTAGGGTGAGATTCCAGGAGTGAGTGAAGAGGAGTGAGAGGTGAGTGCGCTCCGTTCCGATCTTCTCTCACTCCTTACGCCTCACTCGTCACGCCATATCCCCACGCAACACCCTGACTCGCGCTTCGAGCTCTGCCGCACTCGACGCCTCAGGCGAGCGCACGTTATCCACCACCAGCTCTACCCGCGCACGGAAGCGGCGCGGCAGACGCATCGCACGGCGGCGGCTCCACATGCTGCCCCATAGACCGCGCAAAGCCATCGGCACCACCGGCACCGGGCGGCGCGCGAGAACCTTTTCCACGCCGGGCCGGAATGCCGCGATGTCGCCATCGCGGGTCAATCCGCCTTCGGGAAAGATGCATACCGCCTCGCCATCGGCCAATGCGGCATCGATCGCTGCATACGCCGCTTCGAGTACCGCCGGATCTTCCTTGTGGCCGGCGATCGGAATCGCCTTGGCGGTACGGAAAACGAAACGCAGCACCGGAATATTGAAGATCTTGTAATACATCACGAAGCGCACTGGCCTGCGCAGATGCCCCATCAGGATCAGCGGGTCCATGAAGCTGATGTGGTTGCACACGAGCAACACCGGCCCCTCCTCCGGAATTTTCTCGGCCCCGTCCACGCGTGTGCGATACAGCGTGTTGGTCAACACCCAGGTAATGAAGCGCATGATGAATTCAGGCACCAGGGTGAAGATGTATGCCGCCACTGCGATATTCAGTAGCGCGGCGGCGAGGAAGATCTGCGGCGGGCTCAGCCCCAGCAACGACAGCCCGAGGCCAAAGCCGGCGGCCATGCAGATCAGCAAAGCGTTGATGATGTTGTTGCCGGCGATCACCCGCGACAACTGCGCACGCGGCGTACGCGCCTGCACATAAGCAAACAGCGGCACCACGTAGAAGCCCGAGAACATGCCGATCAGGGTTAGGTCCAGCATCACGCGCCAGTTGCCGGCACCTCCGGCGAAGACCTGCCAGCTCTGGTTCTGGATCGGGCTGATGCCATGCCGGGCAAGATAAAGATCGACACCGAAGACGGTCAGGCCGAACGCACCCACCGGCACCAGGCCGATCTCCACGCGTTTGCCCGACAATCGTTCGCACAACAGCGAGCCGATGCCCGTGCCTAGCGAGAACAACGTAAGCACCAGCGTGTTGACGGAACCGTCGCCACCCAGGGTGTAATGCGTGTAATTGGGCAGCTGCGCGACAAGCACGGTACCGAAGAACCAGAACCAGGAAATACCCAGCACTGCGTTGAACACCGCACGATCGGCATGCGTCAGCTTGAGTACGCGCGCGGTTTCGGTCCAGGGATTCCAGCTGAATTTCAGTTCCGGCGCGGTCGCCGGCGCCGGGGGTATCGCGCGGCTGATCGTGTAACCGATCGCCGCCACACCGATGGTCAGCAACGAGGCGGCGATCGGTCCGTAGCCGACAATCAGCATCAGCGCGCTGCCGGCAATCATGCCGATCAGGATCGCCAACTGAGTACCCATTTCCACCAGGCCGTTACCGCCGACCAGTTCTTCGGGTTTGAGCGCCTGCGGCAGGATCGCGTATTTGATCGGCCCGAAGGCAGTCGAGTGCAATCCCATGAGAAACAGCACCACCAGCAGCAAGCTGGTGTGATGCGTGTAAAAGCCGATTGCCGCCAATGCCATCGCGCCGATCTCGAACAGCTTTACATAGCGGATGATGCGCGTTTTCTCGTATTTCTCGGCCAGCTGCCCGGCCATCGCCGAAAACAGGAAAAACGGCAGGATGAACAATGCCGGGGCAAGATTGGTGTAGAGGCCGACCGTGTGCTCGTCCAGACCCATCTGGAAAGCCACCAACATGACCATCGCGTTACGGAACGCGTTGTCGTTGAACGCCCCCAGAGCCTGGGTCCAGAAGAAAGGCGCGAAGCGACGACGACCGAGCAGGGCGAACTGACTCATGCGGATCCTGGCGTGAGGCGACTGGGCTTAGCGTAGCCGGTTGAAGCGGCCTGTGCTTCTTAGCCTGTCGGGCTCCTCCCCTGTCTGATAGGAGGAGCGTCGTAGCTCAGCCGTTTCGCCGCAACGCCCGATGAGCGATATCGCGTCGATAGAACGCACCCTCGAAACGAAGCTTCGATGCGGCCGCATACGCATGCTCGCGTGCTGCGGCAATATCCTTGCCCAGGGCACACACCGTCAGCACTCGCCCACCGGCGGTTACCGCACGGCCTTGCTCGTCCAGCCGCGTGCCGGCATGGAACACCTTGGTGTCCGCGCCAAATGCCGTATCCAGCCCTTCGATGACATCGCCGCCGCGGACCTTGCCCGGATAGCCGCCAGCAGCCACCACCACGCCAAGCGACGGCCGTGGATCCCACTGCGCCTTGACGTCGCTCAAGCGTCCATCCAGCGCAGCCTCGATCAATTCGACGAAATCGGATTTCAGGCGCAGCATGATCGGCTGCGTTTCCGGATCGCCGAAACGCACATTGAATTCGATCACCTTCGGCGCGCCGCTCTTGTCGATCATCAGGCCCGCGTAAAGGAACCCGATAAACGGCGCACCTTCGGCCGCCATGCCACGCAAGGTCGGCTCGATCACTTCCTTGAGGATCCGCTTCTCGATCGCCGGCGTAACGACCGGCGCGGGTGAGTAAGCACCCATGCCACCGGTATTGGGCCCCAGATCGCCATCGTCGCGGCGCTTGTGATCCTGGCTGCTGGCCATCGGCAAGGCGTTCACGCCGTCGCTCATGACGATGTAGCTGGCCTCTTCGCCTTCGAGAAACTCCTCGATCACCACACGCGAGGATGCATCGCCGAACGCATGGGCACCGAGCATGTCATGCAAGGCCAGCTCCGCATCGGCCAGCGTCAACGCCACCACCACGCCCTTGCCCGCAGCCAGCCCATCGGCCTTGATCACGATCGGCGCGCCATGCTGACGCACATAGGCCAGCGCGGGGTTGAGTTCGGTGAAGACGGCATAGCGCGCCGTGGGAATGTTGTGGCGAAGCAGGAAATCCTTGGCGAACGCCTTGCTGCCTTCCAGCTGTGCCGCAATCGCGCGCGGGCCGAAAATACGCAGGTTCGCCTTGCGGAAGCGATCGACCACACCCGCCACCAGCGGCACTTCGGGGCCGACCACGGTCAGGACGATCTTCTCGTCCTTGGCCAGTTTGAGCAGGCCGTCGATATCGGTCACCGCCACATCGGCATTGCGCAAGCCGCGCTCGCGTGCCGTGCCGGCGTTGCCTGGCGCGACAATCACCTCGCTGACGCGCGGCGATTGCTTGAGCTTCCAGGCCAGCGCGTGCTCGCGCCCGCCGCTGCCGATGACCAGGATCTTCATGCTTGCTCCGGAGATAAAACCATTCGGGGGATTACCTATTGTAAGCCACCCGGCATCCCGGCTCCGCCATTTCCACCCACCGGGGCGACTGGTCTCAAATCATGGGGACACGTCAAGTTGCGGGAAGCCGGATCGATAGACTGGCCTCCCTCCCTTGTCGGAAGCGGTTCCATGAACTTGTTCCTGACCATAGCCCTCGTCCATATCGTCGCGTTGATCACGCCCGGACCGGATTTCTTTTTTGTCTCCCAGACCGCGGTCAGCCGCTCACGCCGACAGGCTTTCTTGGGGATCGTGGGCATCACCCTGGGTATAGCCATATGGGCCGCGCTGGCGTTGCTTGGCCTGCAACTGCTGCTGCAGCGGCTCTTCTGGCTGGAGCGCCTGATCACCTTGGCCGGCAGCCTGTATCTGCTATGGATGGGCTTGAAGATGCTGCTCCATACACGCAAGGCGCCAGCGTCCGATAAAGAACCCTGCCCAGCGATCCGGCAAGGCCGACTCCCGACCCTGTGCGCCGGTCTCTTTACCAACCTTGCCAATCCCAAGGCGGTCATTTACTTCGCCAGCGTGTTTTCCGCTTTCCTTGGCGACGGGGTCAGCGGTGTCGAGCGCTGGGGCATCTGGGCCCTGGTGGTGGCAGAAACCTTCCTATGGTTCTGCCTTGTAGCCGCGGTATTCGCCATGCCCGCCATGCGGCGGGGGTATCTGAAGGTGGAGCGCTGGATCGACGGGTTTGCCGGTGCCGTGTTTGTGGCATTTGGCCTGCATCTGCTGTTCGCACCGAAGCGGTGAGATTACTGCGGCAAAGGCTTGCCTTTCGGCCACAGCAACCACAAGCGGCCCGGCTGTTTCATAGCTCCGGCCAACTCGCCCGCCGCATGCCCGGTGCCGAAGAACATATCGGCGCGCACATTGCCCACGATCGCGCCCCCCGTATCCTGGGCGGCCACGGGACGCGCCAGCGCCTCGCCATTCGGCAGCGTGGTGGCTAGCCAGAGCAGGCTGCCCAGCGGCACCGCGCGCGGATCGATGGCGACGCTGTAACCGCCCGTAAGCGGCACGCCCAGGGAGCCCTCCGGACCGGCATCGCTGGCAGGCTTCTGCTTGAAGAACACATAGCTCGGGTTACTGGCGAGCAGCTCGCGCACGCGATCGGGATGAGCTACCGCCCAGGCGCGGATGCTCTGCATGCTTACATCGGCGGCCTTCAATGCCTTTTGCTCAATCAACCAGCGCCCCACCGGCCGATACGGATATCCATTCTGGTCCGCATAGCCAACGCGCAGCTCCTGGCCATCCGGCATGCTTACGCGTCCCGACCCCTGAATCTGCAGAAACTGCAGGTCCATCGGATCCTTCAGCCAGGCAAGCACGGGGGCGTCGACACCGCGATCGGCAATCGAAGCTGCATCGTCGTAGGGCTTCAACACCAAGTGCCCGTCGGCATCGTGAACGATGCGGCCGCGCAGTCGCTTGCGTTTGAGATCCGGGAACACCGAATCCAGTTCCACACGTACCAGATCGCTCGGCACACCATAAATGGGCACATCGGTAGATGCCGACCGCTTGCGACTGCCTGGATAGACAGGCTCGTAGTAACCGGTGATCAGACCGTCGGCCTGCTTGTCCGTACTCACCGCAAATACATCCATATGTGCCGACAGGAACTGGCGGATGTTCGCCGCAGTCATCGGCAGATCGGCGGCGGCCGCGCAAGATTCGCTCCAGACAGGATCTTTACCCAGCTTTGCACATCCGGCCCGCCACGCCGTGAAACCAGCAAGCCACTCCGCATCCGACGATGTCGGAAGCTTGTCCCAACTCACCTGCGTATAAGTGGCGCGCTTAGCCTCCGAAGACGGCTTACCAGGTACTGTTTGGCAGCCGGCAAGCCAGCTTGCTGCAAGTATCAACAGCAGCAGTCGATGCAGCGCTCCGCGTAGAAGCCGAATATCACATCGCGAAAAAAATGCATGTGATGTTTTCATCTTGAAGCCACACCGTAAAGCAGACGCATGTGTTTCGCTTCGACCTTTTTCCACTCTCTTGCCAAGGCTCATAGCTTTCTTCCTGAGTCGTAGGATTCGTCGCGCGAACAAACCATGTAAGCGCATCCGATAGCCGTTGGGTAAAACTATCTCCCAAGCTCATCGCGCGCCAGTGCGAAGCATTTAGAAGGTTATTTCATCGACTCCACAATGAGACAAATCGATGTATCGACCCTCGCATCGGCAGTCATAGCATCGAAGTCGCTCACTCGGCATGACCGATTCGGGCTGCAATTCCGCTCTACTTTGCGATAGGAAAGGAGATTTCGATGAAGACGCTCACGCGGTGCAAAATCAAAACATCCTTGTTCCTCACCCTTTTGGCGACATCCGCTTACAGCGGGTTGTCGCTTGCTCAGGACACGGACCCGGCTACGCCAGTCACACGGATGAGTTACCACGACAATGCCGTGAAGCTGGTCATCCAAAGTTCTGGCTACACGCTTCTGGGAGGATCCTACGAAACCATGAACCAAAGGATTTCCAGCGGCCAGGATCCCGATGGCAAGAACAGCCCGCCGCAGCGTTACGACGTCACCGGGCATGAAGGAAGAATCAGTTTCGAGGTAGGACGGAAAGGGTCGGAACAAGTCGCCGAATGGTTCGCCAAGCGCGTCGGCGGAAACCTCAACACGTTTGGCAAGAATCCCGACAGGTTGAACTTTGCATTCCAGGGCGATCTTTCGCTATCGATCGAGGGTCCAGGACTGGATCCCGACAAGCCCGTCGTCTTGCCGAATATTTTCCTGGCCCAAGGCCATTCGGGCTCCACCAACAACTGGTGGTTTGGCGGTCAAACCTGCATGAAAGTCATCGAATTCGACTCAAATAAAGTCCAGTGCACATCGACAAGCTACCCGTCGATGACGTTCACCTTCATCCGCGGCGATATCAATGCGTCCAAGCGAACACCCATCGATGAAGTCTATGTGTACATAAAGCAGTAATGTCATAAGACGAAAAAGCGCCCGCTCTTAACAGCGGGCATTTTTGTGAAAAACCTCGGCACGACGGCAGCACCTGTCAAGCAGAAAAAGCTCCCCGCCCCATAAGGCAAGGGAGCTAAGAAAGGTGCGCGACTAATAACTTAGAATGATGCTGCTGTCTGGCCCGGTCGACACGCCGAATTTACACGGGAGCGAAATCGATTTGGGAGGATTCAATGTCCACGGCAAGCTATAACGGTCGACGAGGTTGGGGGCAAAGGCCTCCACCTTCGAAAACACGAACGGCGAACCCGACGGAAACTGGTTGCAGTTCCGTACATCACGCACCCTGAGGACACCGCCGTATATTTTCTGCATTTCGTAGACGGTGGCTTCCCTGCCAACCGCCTCCCCGGTACGTTTGTCTGTTGCGCGGACCGACCAGGTGTTTCCACTCTTCTTGGTAATGTCGCCGACGATGACATCGCCCTCGTTCACCTCGACAGGGCCCGAATAGTAGAGCTTGCCCTCGGACTGAACCCAGACTGTTAATTCCCATGCACCGGGATTCGGGAAACCCATTTCGTAGGAAAGCTCCGATCTCAAGACGGTAGCCGAGTTCGATGGGCCGATACCCTCCGCCTCAATCGAGTAATACACGCTCTGCGTATCTATATCGGCGGGCGCTTTTGGAACCACCCACTCGGCTTGGAACTTGCCAATAGGGTCCTTCAACGTGAGATGGGCATCTTCTATCGGACCGCTGTAATAAGCGGCCGCCGATGCTTTAATTTTTCCAGGGAAAAAAGCGCCGTTCGGCTCAACGCGCGCACCGTCGTAACGGTAATGCGGCTGCGTGCAGCGTGCCGCACCGGGCGCTGTGTCGTCCTGCACACGCTTCACACAGGACGGCGAAAAAAAGCCGACCGGCGTCACCAGGTAATCGAGCGGAACGCCTTGAGGTCGAAGCTCTGGCGCGATTTGAGCAACCGTCTTCAGAGTATGCGCAGCATCCGCAGCATTTGCTGCAAGCGCTGTACCGGCCGTGGTGAAAGCAGCTATCCCCATAAGAACAATAGGACGCTTCCACAGGAATTGCCGATGAACGGGTTCCATGATGGTCTCCTTTTCTTGGGTATCGGTTTGCATCGGGCCTCGGTGCATTGACCGAGGCCTGGATGACCATAGTGCACAGACCGACCGATAAGCGTGCGTTCCGAGCAGCTACCGGGTAAATGAGAAAGATCGCCATAGCATTTGCATCGCAAGCGATTCCTACGTCACCTGCATTTGCGATGTCGTTTTCGTCTGCCGGGGCTAAAGACGCCCCACAACATCAAGCAATGCCAGCCCTACTCCCTGCAGGAGCGACTTCAGGGAACCTCTTAAAAAAACCTGTCAATGACTTGGACACAGCGAGAACGGATCCTATCGTTGTGGGAGCGACTTCAGTCGCGACAAGGCATGCCTCACGGCAAGTTCGTGTCGAGACCTACGTCTCGCAGAAAATCAGTGACCGAGCAGTGCAAGCAACGCCGCCCTGGGCAGCTTGCCGGTCTCGTTACGCGGCAGAACATCGACGAGCCGCAAGGGGCGTGGCAGGAACACCGGGTCGATCGCCTGGCGCAATTGATCGAGGATGACGTGCTCGTCCATCCCCGGCGCAACCGCCAACGCAGCAATACGCCGCACGCCGATAGGATCGGCATCGTCCAGTTGCAGCACCACGCCGTCGCGCACCCCGGGAATAGCAAGCAGGCGGCGGGTCAGATCGCCCAGCGAAGCGCGCTTGCCGGCAATTTCCAGCATGTCCGCATGACGCCCGCGCAGGCGAAAGCGGCGGCCTCCGTCTTCCAGCGCGACAATGTCCGCCAAGGTCATCGGCACATCCAGTTGCGGTGCCTGCACCACGGTGCCATCGGGCTGCGGCTGCAGCTCGATCCCATCGTACAAAGCCCAGGCCTCGTCCAATGAAGCGCGGCGCGTGGCCAGCACGCAGGTTTCGGTCGAGCCGAAGACTTCACGCAAAGGCGCGCCAAAGCTGCGCTCGGCCGCGGTGGCCAGATCCGGCGGCATCGGCGCGGTCGCAGACACGATTGCCGCGAGCTCGGGCAGCACGACACCGGATTCCACAAGCGCGCGCAAATGCACCGGCGTCGTCACCAGGACGCGCGGTACGGGCACTTCGCTCAGTGCACGCGCCACATCCAGCGGAAAGAACGGCCGGCCCGCATGCACCGCGACGGCATCGAACAGCGGCAACAGGATCGACATTTCCAGGCCGTACATATGCTGCGGCGGCACAGTGGCGACGACGGTGAAGCGTGCACCGACCTGTTCACGATACATACGCAGGTTGCCACCGGTGCTGGCACTGAATTGTGCCCAGGTCTTTGCATTGGCCTTGGGCATCCCGGTGGAGCCGGAGGTGTAATTTATCGCTACGATCTGGGCCGCGGGTATCGCTGGCACGTCCCAGGCCGCCGAAGTCGAACCATCGAGCGAGGGCAAACGAAGATATCCTTCCGGTGCCGGATCGAGCGCCTGCTCGCCAAGCGCGTAGCACCCCGGATGCGCGGCCATCGCATCGTCCACCGCCTGCGGCGCACGGGAAGACGGCAGCAAGTTGATCTGTCCGCGCAACACCAGTGCACAGAACGCCACCAGGAATGCGTAGCGGTCTTCGCACAAATTCACGGCGGCCGGCGCGGTCGGCAACAGCGCTGCCAGCTTACGCACATCGGCGAGAAAGCGCGCCGCACTTATCGCGACGCCATCGCGCCAGGCTATCGTGTGCGCAGCATCGTCAACGGCCAGCAACGGCAAAGACTGCGCCGGCGGCTTGGGCGAAAGCGAAGCGTCGTTGACGATGGACAAGCGTGGCTCCCTTGAGTGCCGATGCGTCGCACCGGCAGGCATCTGCGAAGCCCTACCCTCGGCATGGCTACCGATGCGCTTCCACACGAAGCGCCGGCTGGCTGTCGCGACAGATCTTACGGACGAATGATACAGCCCGTGAGGGCGTCGCGAATAACTGTCGGCGAGGCCAGACCGCCCACCGGCGCATCCAGTACCGCATCGAGCGCGTCACCGAAATACGCCGTGACGGCAGCAGACGAACGCGCTGGCGGCTCGCCGTGCGGATTGGCGCTGGTCGATACCAGCGGACCGCCGAACGCACGACACAACGCGGCGGCCGGCTCGTGCGCGGTCACCCGCAGAGCAATGCCGGTATGACCGCCGGTCACCCAGGCTGGTACGTCGGGACTGCGCGGAAAGATCCAGGTATTCGGGCCCGGCCATGTGGCGCGGATGCGATCGAGGGTGTCTTCCGGCACCTCGGCGTGGTCGATATAGCGCGCCACCTGCTGGAAACTCGCCCCGATCAGCAGCACGCCCTGGGTCGGCGGTCGCTGCTTGAGCGCAAACAACCGCTCGAAGGCCTCGCGGTTATGCGGATCGCAACCGAGGCCATAAACCGCCTCGGTCGGGTAAGCCAGCACGCCGCCGCGACGCAGCAACTCAGCGGCTGCGTCCACGTCGGCGAGGGTGAAGTGCGTCGTCACGCCTTGCTCCGCGCCGCGCTCTTCTTCGCGGCGGCCTTCTTTGCGGGGGTTTTCTTGGCCGCAGTTTTCTTGGTGGCCGCGGCCTTCTTGGTTGCCGTCTTGGCTGCGGTTTTCTTCGGCGCCGCGGCCTTCTTGACCGCTGTCTTCTTCGCGGCAGGCGCGGCTTTCTTCGCCGCCTTCTTGGCCGCGCCGCGTCCCTTCTTCACCGGCGCGGCAGCCAGCAGTTCCAGGCACTGCGCCTCGGTCAGCTCCTTGGGCTCCTGGTCCTTCGGAATGCGCGCGTTCTTTTCGCCATCGGTGATGTACGGCCCATAACGACCGTTGAGTACCTGCACGCCGTTGCCGAAATCCTTGATGACGCGGTTCGCCAGCATTTCCAGCTTTTCGCTGACGATCTGCAACGCACGCGGCAGCTCGATGGTATAGGGATCGTCCTCGGCTTTCAGCGAGGCGTAGGTGCCGCCCTGCTTCACGAACGGCCCGAAGCGGCCGATGCCGACGCTGACTTCATCGCCGTTCTCGGCCTGGCCGAGCTTGCGCGGCAGCTTGAACAACTCCAGCGCCTCATCCAGCGAAATCGTGTGCATGCTCTGGCCAGGACGCAAGCTGGCGAATTGCAGCTTCTCGTCGGTGTCCTTGTCGCCGATCTGCGCATACGGTCCGTAGCGGCCCAGACGCACCGACACCGGCTTGCCGGTCTTCGGATCGCTGCCCAGCTCACGCGCACCGGTGGCCTCGCTGCGATCGACCGATTCCGTCTTTTCGTCGACTTGCTGCTTGAACGGCTGCCAGAAACGCTCCATCAGCGGCACCCAGGCTTCCTCGCCGCGGCTGACCGCGTCGAGTTCGTCTTCCAGGCGCGCGGTGAATGCGTAATCGACGTATTGGGTGAAATGCTGGGCCAGGAACTTGCCTACCGCCCGCCCGACGTCCGTCGGACGGAAACGACGGCTGTCCAGGAATACGTATTCACGATTGAGCAGCACCTGGATGATGCTGGCGTAGGTCGACGGGCGGCCGATGCCGTATTCCTCGAGCGCCTTGACCAGGCTGGCTTCGGAGTAGCGCGGCGGCGGCTCGGTGAAATGCTGATCGGCGAGAATGTCGTTCAATGCCACCTGCTCGCCCACCTTCAACCGGGGCAGGCGACGGCCTTCATCCTCGTCCTCGGCATTCTTCTGATCGCGGCCTTCTTCGTAGACGGCAAGAAAGCCCGGATCGACGACGGTGGTGCCGGTCGCGCGGAATGCCGCATCCTTGCCGGCGACATTGGCCAGGGCGAAATCCACCGACACCGTATTCAGAGTGGCATGGATCATCTGGCAGGCCACGGTGCGCTTCCAGATCAGCTCGTAAAGCTTGCGCTGATCGTCGTTGAGGAACGAGGCCACCTCGCGCGGCGTACGCAGCGCCGACGTCGGGCGAATCGCCTCATGTGCTTCCTGCGCGTTCTTGGACTTGGTGCGGTACACCTGTGGGCCGTCCGGCAGCGCCTTGTCGCCGAAATCGCGCGCGATCAGCTGCCGCAGCTCGCCGACGGCATCGTCGGACAAGGCGGTCGAGTCGGTACGCATGTAGGTGATCAGGCCCACATTGCCTTCGCTGCCGATCGACACGCCTTCGTACAGCCCCTGCGCGATCTTCATCGTGCGGCTGGTGGAAAAACCGAGTTTGCGCGCGGCCTCCTGCTGCAGCGTGGAAGTGGTGAACGGCGGCGCGGGCCGGCGCTTGCGCTCCTTCGAACCGATGTCGCTGACCGTCAGGCGACCGGCGGCGGCCTGCTTGAGCGCATCGCGCGCAGCCAGCGCATCGCGTTCGTTGGTAAGGTCGAACTGCTCGAACTTCTTGCCGTACAGCTTGGTCAGCCTGGCGTTGAAATCGCCGTCCGGATGACGCAGCGCCGCTTCGACCGTCCAGTACTCGCGCGGCACGAAGGCTTCGATTTCCTCCTCGCGTTCGACGATCATGCGAAGCGCCGGGCTTTGCACGCGTCCGGCAGATAAACCGCGCTGCACCTTGCGCCACAGCACCGGCGAAAGATTGAAGCCGACCAGGTAGTCCAGCGCGCGGCGCGCCTGCTGGGCATCGACAAGGTCATGCGAGAGTCGGCGCGGTTGCGCCACGGCAGCTTTGATCGCCTTGGGCGTGATTTCGGAGAACACGACGCGATGCAGCTGTTTGCCGTCGGTCAGGCCGCGCTCCTTGAGGATCTCGCTGATATGCCAGGAGATCGCCTCGCCTTCGCGATCCAAGTCGGTCGCCAGATAGATGTCGTCGGCCACCCGCGCCGCCTTGGCGATGGCATCGACGTGTTTTTCGTTACGCTCGATCACCTCGTAGGCCATGGCGAAACCGTGATCGGTGTCGACCGCGCCTTCCTTGGGCTTCAGGTCGCGCACGTGGCCATAGGACGCCAGAACCTGGAAGTCCTTGCCAAGGTATTTGTTGATCGTCTTGGCCTTGGCGGGCGACTCGACGATAAGCAGGTTTTTCGCCATGAAACGGTATTTCCGCAAAACGGGCCACCGCCGTCGCGGACGGCGGGCTTCTTTATTTAGTCAGACCACGCCGACTCGACGGCTGTCAAGCTGGATCGTGTGAAACCCCGGCAGGCGGTCACAATCGGCCTCATGCCGGCAGCCGCTGGAAACGGTTCCCGGCCAGGCTTTCAACGACGCCTTCCAGTTCGAGCAGAAGCAGCATGGACGTCAGCTCGCCGACGCCGCAGCCTGTACGGTCGATCAGGTCGTCCATACCCACCGGAGCGTGCCCCAGGGCCGCAAGCAACCGCGCGCGGGCCGGATCGTCCGGGGCACGGTCGGCAACGGCCGAGGCAGGCGCGGTGGCTGCATCCTGGTGCAATCGCTGGGAAAGCTCCAGGCCCAACGCCCGGGCGGCGGGGGTGAGGATCTGGACGATCTCGTCCGGGTCCTCCACCAGCCGGGCGCCGTCGCGGATCAGCTTGTTGCAGCCGCGGGCACGGGGATTATGAATGGAACCGGGCACGGCGAATACCTCCCGCCCCTGTTCGGCCGCCAGCCGGGCGGTAATCAACGAACCTGAACAGAGGTCCGCCTCGACCACCAGGGTGCCCAAGGACAGTCCCGACAGGATGCGATTGCGCTGGGGAAAGTGCGCGGCGCGTGCGGGTGTCCCCAGCGGGAACTCGCTGACCACGGCGCCATGGCTCGCTACACGGCGCGCCAGCCCGGCATGCTTGCGCGGATAGACCAGATCCAGCCCGGTGCCTACGACGGCCACTGTAGGCAGTCCCGCGTCCAGGGCTGCCGCATGGGCGGCGCCGTCGATGCCATCGGCCAGACCGCTGGTAACGACGAAGCCTGCCTGCCCAAGGGCTCGGGCGAAACGGGCCGCCACCGCGCGTGCCGCGCCGTCGGCCGCGCGGGCGCCGACGATCGCCACCTGAGGGCACAGCAGCCAGTCGGCCCGGCCCTCGACGAACAAAGCCGCCGGAGGGCGATCGATATGCGTCAGCCATGGCGGAAAATCCGCTTCGTTGCAGCGCAGAAGGGTACGCCCGGGCTCCGCCAGCCAGGCGCGGTCGGCCGCCAGCCGCGCCAGGTCGGGGCGCCGTAGCCATGCCAGTGCGGCGGCGCCCAGAAGATCGCAATGCCGCGCGCGTTCCAGTGCCGCCCGAATATCCCAATCGTGCGTGGCCAGCAGGTCGTGCAAGCTTGCCCGGCCCATCCCCGGGGCACGCAACAGCACCAGCCATGCGCCCAACTCGTCCATGTCGTTTGCGCTATTCATGCCCGCAGTCTACGAGCGGCCCTAAACGACGACGGCGCGGAATGACCGCGCCGTCGTGTAGGAACTTTCTTAAAGCGATTACTCAGGCATTCTGAGGTTGTCGCGGATATGCACCGGGCGGATGCCATCCATGATCAGGCCGTAACTGACCCGATCGAACGTACGGAACACCATGACGTGGCCGACAAATTCTTCCGGCAGGTCCACGCGATGACCTGTGCCGCGGTCCCAACTGTCGCTGCGCACGTCGTCGGCGATCGTCTCGCCCGGTTCGAAAATCGAGAAGGTCTGGCCGTTTTCCACGCCGTCCTTCGCGCCGATCGACAATGCGATCACCTGAGTCGGTCCGGCCGCATCCAGCGCATCGGCGCCGGAGAAGGCCAGCACATGGGCATTCTGCGGCACCGACTTGGGCGCATGGGGGTAGTAGTAGGCGTCGTAAGGCTTGTCGTCGACCGGCATCAGGCGATCGCCCTTGCGGATTTCCTGAGTGGAATTGAGCAGCAGCACGGTGTCGGCGTCATGGCCCTTGCGCAGCACCTCGACCTCGCCGATCACGGTCACTTCCACGCCCAGGTCCTTACCGCGACCGTAGTGGCCGTCGTTACGGAAATCTTCGTGCCACGGGCCCTTGAACATGCTCACGTCGCTATCGAGCACGTGGCTGACCAGATCGTCGTCGTTGTTGGCGACTTTCTTGTCCGAGCCGAAATCGCGATAGACATGGGTCGGACGCACCACGGCCCAGTGCTGGCCCGGCTCGCTGTTGAGCTTGCGCACGTAGATGTTCTGGCCGACCGTACCGCGCAGCCGGGCTTCCTCGAAGCCGACCACATACGGCGCGTCGTTGACGGCATTGGAATCCATCACGCGCATGTCTTTCAGGAAGGTCTGCAACTGCGACAGCGGGATCGCCGGCACCGCTTCTTCCTCGGTACGCACGCGCGGCTGCAGGCTCAGGCGCGGACCGTTGTTCATGAAGGAAAGGTTGAGCACGTCGCCCGGGTAGATCAGGTGCGGGTTCTGCACTTGCGGGTTGGCCTGCCAGATTTCCGGCCACAGCCAGGGCTTGGAAAGGAAGCGGGCGGAAATCGACCAGAGCGTGTCGCCGCGGCGCACCGTGTAGGTGTCCGGGTGATCGGCACGAAGCTGGGCCCCAGCGGCATAGACGGCTACGGTGACCAGCATGCCGGCCAGCAGCCCAATGGACTTTCTGATCATCCCCCAACCCCCTGCATTTTTGCGCGAGTGTAACCGAACGAACTGCGGCCGCAACTGGAGCCAGTTGGCAAAATAGCCTGCCAGACCGTGGGTTACGGGCTACAATGGGAGCCTATTCTCATGTTGCCACGGGCCGATGGAGACGCCCCGGGCATTGGCTTTCCCGGCCGCTGCCCGCATGTTGAGGCGACAAGGTGACTTTATGACGACGCTGACTATCCTTGAATTCCCCGACCCGCGCCTGCGCACCGTCGCCGCGCCGGTTACTGTCTTCGACGCCGAGCTGAAAGCGCTTGTCGCCGACATGTACGAAACCATGTACGCCGCCAACGGCGTCGGCCTGGCCGCCACTCAGGTGAACGTGCACAAGCGCGTCCTGGTGGCCGACATGAGCGACGAGCGCAACGAGCCGCTGGCGTTGATCAACCCGGAAATCCTCGAAAAAGACGGCGCCCAGGTCTATCAGGAGGGCTGCCTGTCCTTCCCCGGCATCTACGCCGACGTAACGCGCGCCCTGCGTGTGAAGGTCAAGGCCAACGACGTCGACGGCAAGGAAATCGTAGTCGAAGCCGAAGGCCCGCTGGCAGTGTGCATCCAGCACGAAATGGATCATCTGGCCGGCAAGGTGTTCGTCGACTACCTGTCGCCGCTGAAGCGCTCGATGCTGCTCAAGCGGATGGAAAAGCAGCGCAAGCAGGCAGCCAGCGCTTGAGCCGGCTGCCGTTGCGGATCGTTTTTGCCGGTACGCCGGAGTTCTCTGTTCCCTGCCTCGAAGCCTGCCGCGCCAGCGGCGCCGAGGTCGTGGCCGTCTACACCCAGCCGGATCGCCCGGCCGGCCGCGGCCGGAAGCTGACGCCCAGCCCGGTCAAAGCGGCCGCTGCCGCCGACGGCCTGCCGGTCGAACAGCCCGAATCGCTCAAATCCGCCGAGGTGCAGCAGACACTTGCCGCCTACCGTGCCGATTTGATGGTGGTCGTCGCCTACGGCTTGATCCTGCCGCGCAAGGTGCTCGCGTTGCCGCGACTTGGATGCTGGAACGTTCACGCCAGCCTGTTGCCGCGATGGCGCGGTGCCGCGCCGATCCAGCGCGCGATCCTGGCCGGCGATGCCGAAAGCGGTGTGGATCTGATGCAAATGGAAGCCGGCCTCGATACCGGTCCTGTGCTGCTCGAACGCCGCACGCCCATTGCGCCGCATGACACTGGCGGCAGCCTGCACGATCGCCTGTCGCAGCTCGGCGCCGACGTGCTGGCCGAAGGATTGCAGCGCGTGCTCGCTGGCGAAACCCTCGCCGCGCGCACGCAGTCGGAAGAAGGCGTCACCTACGCGCACAAGCTGGACAAATCCGAAGCGCAGCTCGATTTCGCCCGCCCGGCAACGGCGCTGGAGCGCCAAGTGCGCGCCTTCGATCCCTGGCCCGTCGCCGAAGGCAGCATCGCTGGCGAAGCTCTGCGCATCTGGGCTGCCGAAGCCATCGACATGCCTCATACAGGCACGCCCGGCAGCGTGCTCGCCGCGAGTCGCGAGGGCATCGATCTTGCCTGCGGCCAGGGTGTACTGCGCGTCACCGCCGTACAACGCGCGGGCGGCAAGCGCATTACCGCCGCCGATTACCTCAACGCGCGGCCCGAGCTGCGCGGCAGCCGATGAACGACGTACGCGCTTTCGCCGCCCAGGCGCTGGCCGATGTCGCCTTACGCGGCGCTTCGCTGCGCGACGTGATGGAGCGCCAGGCGCCGCGCCTGGCCGACCCGCGCGACCGCGCGTTGTTGATGGCTCTGGTCAGCGATGGCGCACGTTGGTGGCTGCGCTTCGATGCGGCAATCAATCATTTGCTCGAACGCCCGCTACGCGATAAGGAGCCGCGCATCCATGCCCTGCTGGTGCTCGGCCTGGTGCAGTTGGAAATCCTGCGCATGCCGGATTACGCCGCGGTTGCCGCTACCGTGCAGGCTGCACGCTCGCTGAAGCGCCCGCAATTGGCCGGATTGGTCAATGCGGTGCTGCGACGCTGGCAGCGCGAGCGCGAAAAGCATCTGGCCACACTCGATGCACAGCCGCGCACGCGACACGCACATCCGGGCTGGCTGGCCAAAGCCATCGCCAAGGATTGGCCGGCGCAAGCCGAAGCAGTGATGGCAGCCAATAACAACGAGCCGCCGCTGATGCTGCGCGCCAATGCACGCCGCGTCACGCGCGAAGCGCTGATCGAACAGATGCTGGCCGCCGACTACGAAGCGCATCCGCATCCTTGGTTGCGTGACGGCATCGTGCTGCCGCACAGCAGCGACGTCACGCGCATGCCCGGTTTCGCCCAGGGTCTGTTCGCCGTCCAGGACGGTGCCGCGCAGATCGCCGCCGACCTGCTCGATGCATGCGACGGACAGCGCGTCCTCGATGCCTGTGCCGCACCCGGCGGCAAAGCCTGCCATGTACTCGAACGCGCCAAGGTCGCGCTGACCGCGGTCGAATACGATCCGGCGCGCGCCGAGCGCATCCGGCAAAACCTCGATCGCCTGGGCCTGAACGCGAATCTGGTCATCGGCGATGCGGGCGATCCGGAAGGGTGGTGGGACGGTATGCCCTTCGACCGGATCATGATCGATGCCCCCTGCTCGGCCACCGGTGTGTTGCGCCGCCGTCCGGATGTGCGCCTCCATCGCCGCGACACCGATATCGCGGCCATGGCCGAACAGCAACAGCGCATCCTGGCCAGCCTCTGGCCGATGCTGGCGATCGGCGGACGGTTGGTTTACGTCACCTGCTCGCTGTTGCGCGCAGAAAACGAATCGGTCGTGCAGACCTGGCTGGCGGGGCAACCGGATGCGCATGTCGTGCCGTTCGAACTGCCCGTCGGCCAAGCGGCCGCCGTAGGCTGGCAGGTCCTGCCCGGCGATGGCGACCTGGACGGCATGTATTACGCCGTCCTCGAAAAGCGCTGATACCCCTTCATCTCACCGAGCCGTCATCCCGGCTCGAGGTCGCCTTTTGCGGGGTTCGCCGAGGCGACGTAGGAAGATTGCGCTTTTTCCGGAAGCCAACGCTAAGCCGCTCCTGCGATAATCAGGGCCTTACGAAGACCATAGGCTCCGCATGTCCGAATCCGCCGACCGCCGTCTCTTCTGGCTCATGCTGCTGTTCGCCTTCGTGGTGATCGGTGCGGGCATCGGCTTACGCGATCCCTGGCCCTCGGACGAGCCGCGTTTCACCCTGGTTGCCAAGCACATGGTCGAAAGCGGCGACTGGCTGTTTCCACATCGCGGCTCGGAGCTGTATTCGGACAAGCCGCCGATGCTGATGTGGCTGGAAGCGGCCAGCTATTCCCTGCTGCGCAGCTGGCGCGTCGCCTTCCTGCTGCCCTCGCTGCTGGCGGCGCTGGGTTGCGTACTGCTGGTCTACGACCTTGGGCGGCGCCTGTGGAACCGGCGCGTTGGCATCTACGCCGGCATGGCGCTGCTGATGTGTTTCCAGTTCGTCTTCCAGGTCAAGCGCGCGCAGATCGACCCTCTGGTGGTGTTTTTCATCACCGCCGGTAACTACGGCCTGCTGCGGCATACCTTGCTCGGCCCGAACTGGCGCATGTACTGGCTGGGCTGTTTCTGCGCAGGCCTGGGCGTGATCACCAAGGGTGTGGGCGTGCTCGCCCTGCTGATGCTGGTGCCCTACGCCATCGCCGCCCGCTGGCGCTGGCAAGGCCTGCCGGCCATGGGCAAAGGAACCTGGTGGCGCTGGCTGCTCGGCCTGCCGGCAGCCCTGCTCGCCATCGCACTGTGGCTGGTGCCGATGCTGCTGGTTGCGCATGCCCGTGGTGAGAGCAACCCGGCTTATCTCGCCTACGTCAACGACATCCTCTTCCGTCAGACCGCCGGTCGCTACGCCAACGCCTGGCACCACGTACATTCGCCGGTCTATTACATCCCGATCCTGCTATTCAGCTGGTTACCGTTGTCGCTGACGTATCCCGGCACGCTGCCACGCTGGTGGCGTGCGCTCAAAGCCAAGGATGCGCGCGTATTGCTGCCGCTGGGATGGATCGTACTGCTGCTGATTTTCTTCAGCGCCTCGCCAGGTAAGCGCGATGTGTACATCCTGCCGGCGGTACCGATGCTGGCGCTCATCACGGCGCCTTATCTGGAAGAACTGCTCGCCTCAACCTGGCTACGCCGGCTGGGCCTGGCTTTCATCGCACTGATGGGCGCGATCGTCCTGCTGCTTGGCGCCTATGCCCTGGCTGCGCATCCGAAGTTCGCGATCGACCTTTCCGTATCGCGCGGCTTCGACGAGCAGGGCGATGCGCTGTGGTGGATGTGTATCGCGATCGGCGCTTTGCAGCTGACGATGGCGGCGATTTTCCGCGTGCGGCGCGCTGCCTGGGCCGTCGTCGGGGGAATGACTGCGTTGTGGCTGGTATGGAGTCTTTGGGCCTATCCCTTGCTCAACGATTCCAGCTCCTCGGCCGGATTGATGCGCGAAGTGCGCGTGCACCTGGCGCCCCAGGACGAGCTGGGCCTGATCGACTGGACCGAGCAGAATCTGCTGATGCTGGAACGCCCCGCGACCGATTTCGGCTTCAGGCAACCCACGCGCAAGCAATACGCCGCCGGTGTGCAATGGCAGGCGCAGGCACCGACGACACGCTGGCTGTTTGCGCAAGACACGGCGTTGGGCGATTGCGTGCAACGCCAGAAGGCCATTGACCTGGGTCATGCCAATCGCCGCCAGTGGTGGCTGTTCAAGGCCGATGCCGTGGTGCCTGGCTGCGTTCCGACGAAGGACGACAACCTGGTGGTGGACCCGGACAATGCCGAACAGTAAGCGTTGCCAGCTGATCGCCCGCGACAATGGCGCCGGCCTCAGCCGCGACCTGCTGCGGCTGGCCGACGCTCTGCGCGCCACGGGTCATACGGTAGATGTCCTGGGCCTGCCGCATCGCGGCCGTTTCGCCGAATGGCTGACCCGCATGCGCCTGCACGGGAAGCCGCCGGCATTCGATGCGAACCTGATGCTTGAGCGCATTCGCCCGGAGTTCGTTTCCGCTGCGCGGCGCAATGTACTGCTGCCCAACCCGGAGTATTTCCGCCCAGAAGATCGCGCGGCTCTGCCTCTGATGGACGAGGTATGGGTCAAGACGCGACACGCCGAGCGCCTGTTCGGCGAACTGGGCGCCGATACGCGGTTCATCGGGTTCGACAGCGAGGATCGTCTGCTAGCTGACATACCGCGCAAGCACGCGTTCTTTCATGGCCCGGGACGCAGCGGCAACAAGGGTACGGCAGCACTGCTGCGACTATGGGCGAAACATCCGGAATGGCCTGCGTTAACAGTCGCATGGCGGCGCAAGCGCGTGGACATCGAAACTTTGCCTGCGAACGTGGTGCTGCTGCGCGAACATATCGACGATGCGAGCTACCGTCGCATGCAGAACGAGCATCGCTTTCATCTCTGTCCGTCGCAGACCGAGGGTTATGGGCACTACATCGCCGAAGCGATGAGTTGCGGCGCCGTAGTCGTTACGCTCGATGCCGAACCGATGAATGAATTGGTGACGGCGGAGCGCGGAGTGCTGGTGAAGGCGCATCCTTCGGGGATGCAGGATCTGGCGACGCTTTATGCGTTCGATGAGAGTGCGATGGAGACGGCGATCGCGCGGTGTGCGGCGATGAGCGAAGCCGACGCGACGACGCTTGGGCAAACCGCACGGCAATGGTTCGAGAGCAACCGGGCGGAGTTTCCTGGAAGGTTGGCGGTTGCGTGGGAGGCCTTTCCCCTCACCCCAACCCTCTCCCCCGGCTTCGCCGGGGGAGAGGGAGCCTGACCGAGGCAGACCTCAGTTTGCGCACTTGCGCGGGATTGCGCGCTCTGCCCAACTGTGTCGGGGGGAGAAGGGTCTGACTGAGGTAAGCCTCACTATCCACGCTTGCGTAGACCCGCTCCCTCTCTCCTGGCTATGCCGGGGGAGAGGGCTGGGGTGAGGGGGTGGCACCTACGGCAGCGAACTCGCCCACATGCCGATCCATCCCCAACTCGCACCGCACAATCTTCTGGTCTACCGTCGCCTTGAACAACCGATTGTTCGGCAGGCTCATGTCGTCCACATCCGGTTGCGCACGCGACGTATGCTCCAAATGCACCGCAAGCGCCGCCCACTTCAACTGCCGTCGCTTCACTCCGGCGTTACCCAGTCGCGCGGCAAGCTCGCGATCTTCCGCGCCATAGCCTTCCATGCGCTCGTCGAAACCATTGACGCGCAGCAGGTCCTCGCGCCAGAAACTCATATTGCAGCTCATCACGCGCCCACCGTTACGCCCGCGTGCCTTCCAGCGCGCCAGCGCCGGCTGATGAAACGCATACAGGCGGCGCATCCCATCGAACACGTGAAAATCCGCGCGTGACCAAGGTGCGAACACCGGCTTGCCGCCATCGAGCAAGCGATCGGTTTCTGCCTGCGTCGATTTGATCCGTCCGCCCTGCAGGAAATACCCACGCTCGGCCAGCATCAGGTGATCGGCGACAAAATCCCGATGCAGGATCATGTCGCCGTCGATCAGCACGATGTAATCGCCATGCGAAGCCACGAACCCGCGATTACGCGCCCGTGCCGCACGAAAGCCATGGTCTTCTTGCCACACATGCCGCAACGGCACCGGAAACGCTGCCGCAAAACTCGCTACCAGCTCGGTCGTTTCCGCGGTCGAACCGTCGTCGGCCACGACCACCTCGTCGGGCAGGCGGCTCTGCGTCGCTACGCTCTCCAGCACTCGCCGCAATGCGGCCGGCCAGTTATAAGTGAGAACGACCAGACTGACCTTCATGCCATTCATTTGTGCTTGCCGCGCGCGCCACGCGAAAGAATCGCTACCGCACGCTCCAATCGCTTCCACCACACAGCCGGACCGCGCAGCGCGATATCGGCATACATACAGGCTTCTTTCCAGGTTGGACGGCTGCGCGACTTGAATTCGTGCTTGGCCAGATCCAACGCGTGGATATCGAGCTGCATGCGTTGGGCGTAGTAGTTGATCAGGCAACGCGAACGGAACTGCGCCAGGAATTCGCGCGCTTTTTTCTGATCGTGCCACCAGCCGTTGCGACCGTGAATGCGATAGTCCACCTGGCCGGTCGGCAGAAAGTATTTTTTGGCACCAAGCACACTGGCACCGAATACCAGGCAGTTGTCCGCCGAAATACGCCACTGCGCGACAAACTCAGGCGGCAGATCGAGCACACGCTCCGCCAAGCGCCGACGCAACGCCAACGCCGAGGTCGGCGCGCCGTACCAATGCGCTCGCACCCAGGTACCGAGCACGGTATAGCCCAGGTCCGTCGCATCGTCCGCGTAGCCTTGGCGACCCGATTCATTGCCGATCAATTGCACATCGGAAAACACGAAATCGATATCCGCACGCGCGTCGAACACTTCACCCAACGTGTGCAGATAATCCGCGCCCCAGCGATCGTCGGCGTCGAGAAAACACACCACCTCGCCCTTCGCCTGAGCCAAGCCGCGCTGGAAAGCAGTGAGCTGCCCGCCGTTAGGCCCCGTCACCAGCCTCACCCGCGCATCGCTACCGTAGCGCTCGCGCAACAGGTCGGCCGAGCCATCGGTGGAGCCGTCGTCCACTACGATCACTTCAAGGGGCTCCCGACTTTGCGCCAGCGCGCTATCCACCGCCTCGATCACGAAGTCGCGATAGTTGTAATTGGTGACCACCACCGAGAACGCCGGTGCGCTCATGTCACTGGCCCAGCAAGCGACGGAAGTACGCGATGGTCTCGCGCAAGCCGTCGTCGATATGCACCTTCGGCTCCCAGCCGAGCTTTTCCTTGGCCAGCGCGATATCCGGTTGGCGTTGACGCGGATCGTCCTGCGGCAACGGTTTGAAGATCAGTCTGGATGTGCCGCCGACCATCGTAATGACCTTCTCGGCCAGTTCGCGGATGGTGTGCTCGTGCGGGTTGCCGATGTTTACCGGACCGGTGAAATCCGGGCCGGTATCCATCGTGCGCACCATCGCCTCGATCAGGTCGTCGACGTAGCAGAAGCTGCGCGTCTGCTGACCATCGCCGTAAATGGTGATGTCCTCGCCCTTGAGCGCCTGCACGATGAAGTTGCTCACCACGCGGCCGTCGTTGGGATGCATGCGCGGGCCGTAGGTGTTGAAGATGCGTACGACCTTGATCTCCAGCGCATGCTGCCGGTAGTAATCGAAGAACAGCGTTTCGGCGCAGCGCTTGCCTTCGTCATAGCAGCTGCGGATGCCGATCGGGTTGACCCGACCCCAGTACTCCTCGCGCTGCGGGTGCACTTCAGGATCGCCATAGACCTCGCTGGTCGAGGCCTGCAGGATGCGTGCGCGCAACCGCTTGGCCAGGCCAAGCATGTTGATCGCACCATGCACGCTGGTCTTGGTGGTCTGCACCGGATCGTGCTGGTAATGCACCGGCGAGGCCGGGCAAGCCAGGTTGTAGATGCGATCCACTTCCACGTACAGCGGGAAGGTGACGTCGTGGCGCATCAGCTCGAAGTAGCGGTGATCGAGCAAGTGGACGATATTCTGCTTGCTGCCGGTATAGAAATTGTCCACGCACAACACATCGTGGCCGTCGCGGATCAGCCGATCGCACAAATGCGAGCCGAGAAATCCCGCGCCGCCAGTCACCAACACTCTGCTCATTCACCGTCCCCGTTGCCGCGCTTGAGCGGCAGTAAGATCAACGGCTCATGATATCCGGCCGGCTCGCGGCGCGCTCGCGCATCGCCATACCGATCGCCAGGGAGAACGGCAGCCAGATCAGGATCCAGCCCGGACGAGGGCTGTCGAGCAGCTGCGGCATGTCGAATTGCAACACCACCGACGCATACACCCAGAGTCCCAGCAAGATCCGACCGCGCAGCTCCTGGCGATGACGCCAGCCCTGCCAGCCGACCATCAGCCACATCGCCACGGTCAGCGCCAGGCCAGGCAGGCCCAGCTCCAGCGTCACCTGGGTCAACAGGTTATGGCTGTGCGTATAGGCCGCGCCCGCCACCCATAAGGTAATCGGTGCGCCCTGCCCCAAGCCGAGCCAGGGGCGCTGGACGATCTGCTGCAGCGATTGCGACAGCAGCTCGGGACGCAGCGACATACCGCGCTCGGTCAACAGGTGCAGCGGCAGCGCAACTGCCAGGGCGACCAGCATCGCGGCCATCGCCCATGCCCAGCGGCGTATCGGAGTGGATTGCCACATCGGCGCCGTGACGACACAGGCGCCCAGCGCCAACCACACGCCGCGTGTATGCGTCAGCACGATAAAGAACAGCAGCAGTGCGATCGCCGTCCAGCGCAGCACGACCAGACGACGCGTCCGCAAGCGCAACTGCGAAAGCCAGATCGTTACCGCGCCCATCAAGGCAGCTGCATAGTTGGTCGCAGCGATGGTTCCCTCACCGGCAATGCGCCCCATGTCCGCCGGATCCGGGTGCACCAGAAAGGTCACGCAGTAATAGCCGGCGCACAGCGCCACGGCAATGCCACCGACGAACAGCAGCATGCTCATATAGTCTTCGCCATCGGCATCCCACAGCTGCCAGGCCAGTACGAAGGTCATCACGCTGAGCAGGCGCCCCAGTTCGTCGCCGGGGCGATGCAGGTGCGCCCATAGCAGCGACAAGGTGGCCCAGGCCAGCAACAGCAGGAATACTCGGAACAGCGGCAGCCGCCAGAGCTCGCGCCACAGCCGTCCGCGCTCGGCGAAGGCCAGGCACAGTGCCGGCAGGTACATCAGCACGATCAGGCTGCCCTGATAGGCCTTGCCGGGGTTGAACGACACACCGGCTGGCATGATTACCATGCCGAGCAACAGCCAGAGGATGCCCAGGCCGACCAGATATCGCCGACCCTCGCGCCGCACAAGCAATCGCCATGCTGCCGACGCCCGCCATGCTTGCGGCATCGTGCCTGGGCCGACCGCCACATCCATTAGCTCGCGTGGGCGTCCTTGGGGCGAAAGGGCTTGCTCACTCATTACCTACTCACTTGGTTCCGACCCTGGCATCCTGCTGTTCAGTATCCCATTGATCGCGGTTAATTGACGGAAAATACTGCGTGAGCTGACCTGAAAATCAGCCGACCGCGAAATTTTGCTGGGTAAAGCACTCTTTTAACGCACGAGATCACCATCGGGCCGACCGGCCGGCTAGAATTCACACTATGCCCACGCTTCCGCTGACCCTCGTCGTCATTACCCACAACGAGGCCGAAAACATTGCCCGTTGCCTGGACAGCGTGCCGTTCGCGGCCGAAAAGCTGGTGATCGACAGCGGCAGCGAGGACGACACCCTTGCCGTGGCGCAGGCGCATGGCGCCCGCGTGCTGCATCAGGATTGGCTTGGCTTCGGCCCGCAGCGCAACGCCGCCGCGACACATGCCAGCCATGACTGGATCCTGGCACTGGATGCCGACGAGTACCTCTCGCCGGCACTGGCCAACGAACTGGCCGAGCAATTGCCGGCGCTGATGGCAGGCGCCAGCCCCGCCATCGTCCTTCGACGCAGCACCATCTATATGGGCCGTCCCATGCGCTGGTATCGACCGGCGATGGGCGAAAAGATGGCCCGCATCTATCACCGTCAGCGCGCCCGCTGGGCCGACGTACGCGTGCACGAGTCGTTGCGTTACGAAGGCACGGCGCCGATCATGCGCGCGCCATTCAATCATGCGAACAACCCGACCCTGGCGCATAAGCAGCTAAAGGTGCTGCGCTACGCCGAGCTCAAATGCCTGGACTGGCTGGACAAGCGCAAGCCCGTGCGGATGTGGCAGGCACCGTTCGTCTTCTGGCTGGCCTTTATCAAGGATTACCTGTTCCGCCTGGCCTTCCTCGACGGCTGGCGCGGCTTCATGATCGCCCAGACGGCGGCCAGCTATGCGCTATACAAGCGCATGCGCTACTACGAAATGCGCAATAACCCCGATTCGGTGGCGCTCGCCCGTGTCGCCCTCACCCGCCACAAGATCGATCGCTGACCCATGCCCGATACCAAGAAGCACTACCTCCTCTATGGTTCGGAGCGCTATGCGCTGGCCATCCTGCGCCCGATCCAGGCCGCCATTCGCGCGCGCGGCCACGAGGCGGCATGGTTCTTCGACGGGCCCGGTGCCGAGGATCTGGTCGAAGGCGAACGCCTGCTGACGGTGGACGAAGTCCGCGCCTGGAAGCCGCTGGCGTGCATTACGTCGTCCAATCATTTGCCGCACTTCTTTCCGGGCGTCAAAGTGGAAACCTTCCACGGTTTCGATGCCGGAAAGCCACGGCATATCTACATCCGCGGATTCTTCGACCTGTATTGCACTACCGGCCCTCGCGACACCGCGCAGTTCCAGGCCTTGGCCGATCAGCTCGGCCATTTCAGCGTGATCGAGACCGGCTGGCCCAAGCTCGATCCCTTCATGAAGGAAATCGCCGGCCCCCTGCCGGCGGTACGCAAGCCACCGGTCATCCTTTATCACTCGACCTTTTCGCCGTCCTGGAGCGCTGCCGAGACCTTGTACGACGAGGTCAGGCGCCTGTCGCGCGACGGCCGCTGGCACTGGATCGTCACTTTCCATCCGAAGATGAATCCCGAGACGGTGGCGCGCTACAAGGCGCTGCAGAACGAATACCTCACTTTCGCCGAGAACGACAACATCCTGGAGCTGTTTCCCCAGGTCGACATGATGTGTTCGGATACCTCTTCGGCGCTCAGCGAATTCCTGCTCACCGGCAAACCGGTGGTCACCTTCAAGAATCGCCGCCCCGGACCGCAGTTGATCGATATCGACGACCCGTCCGCATTCGAACCGGCCATCGAGCGCGCGCTCGCACGTCCGCCGGAATTGATGCAGGCGATCGAAGACTTCGCCAATGCCATCCACCCGTATCGCGACGGACGCTCCAGCGAGCGCGTGCTCGATGCGATCGATACCTTCGTCGCGCGCGGCGGCCGCAATCGCAAGCGCAAGCCCGCCAATATGTGGCGCAAGCTCAAGCTGCGACGCCGCATCGGCTATTGGGGGCCGGCGCGGTACTGAACGGCAACCCAATCGGGTTCACGCGTTCCTGCACAGAACGACCATATAGCCGAACCCATCCCGAACAGCAGCATCGGATTCCGGTGCTAACTGACTGATCCGCCGATGCGCCGTATGCGCTTCGGTCCGCTTTGCGGGTATAACGCCTACCGCTGGGGTTAAAATCCCGTCATCTCCAGGAAGAGCACAAACGTGTCATCGAGCGCATACAGCCGTACCGAACACCTGCGAGCCCTGTGGCCCTGGCTGCCGTTATGGATAGTGATCGCACTGATTGCGATCTTTTCGCATGGCCCGATGCCGCTGTATTCCACCCGCACCTTGGCCGTGGCCTGGGAGATGTGGCAACAGCATCACTGGCTGGTGCCGCACATCAACGGTGCGCCTTACAGCGAGAAAGTACCGCTGTTGTTCTGGATGATCCACGCTGGCTGGTTCGTATTCGGCGTCAACGATATCTGGCCGCGCGTGCTCGAAGTGGCGTTCGGGGCCATACAGCTGATGCTGCTGGCTACGCTCGCTCGACGCCTGTTCCCGACCCGCGCCTGGGTCGCCAAGGCCGCGCCGTGGATGCTGATGGCCTTGAGCTATGCCTTCCTGTTCGGCCTGCAGATCATGTACGACGTGCTGCTTGCCGTCTGGGCATTGGCCGCTTTGCTCTGCCTGACTCCGAAGGTCGCACGCGAAGAACCGCGCTGGCTGCTGTTCGGTCTGTGCATCGGCCTGGGGTTGCTGACCAAGGGCCCGGTCATGCTGGTGCACGTGTTGTTCCCCTGGTTGCTCGGTCCGTTATGGAACGATTGGGCCGCCGCCAACCGCGGACGCTGGTACGGTCGCGGCGTGCTGGCCATGCTGGTCGGCTTTGCCATGTTGCTGGCCTGGGCTCTGCCGGCCGGTTTCAGCGGTGGCGACGCTTATCGCCAACGACTGTTCTTCACCCAGACGGCCGGGCGTGTGGTCAACGGCCTGCAGCATGCCGAACCGCTACAGAGTCACGCGCGGCCGTTCTGGTGGTACCTGCTGTGGATCCCGATCCTGACCTTTCCTTTGGCCGCTTGGCCCCGCGCCCTGATCGCGCTATCCATGCTGCGCAAGCCGCTGGAGCCGGGCTTGCGCTTCGCGCTGTGCTGGCTGGTACCGACCTTCATCGTGTTCTCGCTGATCAGCGGCAAGCAGTTGTACTACCCGCTGCCGGAGTTCGCCTGCGCCGCGTTGCTTGTCGCCGGCGCTATTGCGGTGCTGCGCGAAAAGCACCCCGAGCTGGCCACGAGTGCCTGGTTCGGCACCTGGATCCTTGGCATCGGTGGCATCGCCATCGCTGTGTTCCTGTTCGTACTTCCCGATCTGGTCGCCAGCAATCGCCTGCACGGCGAGTGGTTCGACGGTGCCGCCTCGCATAGCCGTGTCTTCAGCGTGGCCTTTGTCCTGCTCGGCGCCTTGCTGCTGCTGCGCGGCCGTGGCGAAACCCGACGATTGGCCGTGGCCGGTCTGGTCGGTACGCTCGCCCTGAACTCGCTGTTCACTCTCACCCTGTGGCACAAGTACGATCTGCATCCCACGGCAAGCTTGCTCGCCGCAGCCGATGCCGACCACCGCGCGATCGGCTATGTAGGCAACTACGAAGGCCAGTTCAACTTCGAAGCACGGCTGACCCAGCCAGTGCACGAGCTGGTGAACAACGAAGACATCCAGGCTTTTGCCGCCGCTCACCCGGACGGCCTGATCGTAGTACCGGTCAACACGCTCGACCCCAACGACAAGCGCTACCCACTTTTGGCTCAACCGTTCCGCTCCTCGTGGGTGGTGACGTGGCCTGCCAGCTCCCTGGCCGCCCTGCGTGCCGGCCGCATTCCGAGCGAGCCGCTGCAACCGACCAGGATCTACCAGGCCAGCGACTGGCGCAATCGCACCCTGCCGTGAACGCCGACTTGATCGCCAATCTGCGCGCGCAATGCGGCGGCCCGCGCGATGGCGCTTTGTTGCGATTTGCGCTGGGCAATGCGTTGCTCGGTGCCGGCGATGCTGCCGGCGCGATGGAAGAGCTTCAGCGCGCCGTCGACTTCGACAGCGGCTACACCGCCGCGTGGAAACTGCTGGGAAAAGCAGCGTTAGCGCTGGAAGACGAGGCAACTGCGCGCAGAGCGTGGGAGAAGGGAGTCGACGCCGCCATCAAACATGGCGACAAGCAAGCGGAAAAAGAAATGGGTGTGTTTCTTCGGCGGCTGGACAAGTCGCAGTAGCAACCGCCCTTATCCCTTGCCCCTTTTGCCGAAAGGCCGGAGTGACAGTGCACACCTCGATCCTCAATAAGGACTGGGCCGGTCGCTCCGCGTATACCGCTTGTAGTGCCATTGATACTGCGTAAACGCGAGCTCCACGCACTGCTCCACGCCGCGATTGAGCGCTGTGCACGCTGTCGCCAGATCCGCATCGGCCAGACCTTCGGGCGCCGGCACCAGATGGATACGAAACCCCTCGCCCCGCGGCAACCGCTCCGCAAACGCAAACAACACCGTCGCCCCAGTCCGCGCCGCCAGACGCGGCAACAACACCATCGTCTCGGCATCGCGGCCAAAGAACGGCGCCAATTGACCTTCGCCCTCGCGTGGCTTCTGGTCCGGCAAGATCCCGACTGTCCCGCCTGCGGCCAGTCGCTTGTACAGCGTACGCACGCCAGCGCCTTCCGCCCGCACCTGCTCCGGCGCCAGCGCACCGCGTGCCTTGCGCAGGAGCCCTTCCACTGCGGCGATGCGCGGCGGCCGATACAAGATCGCCATCGGCGTCTTGCGGCACAACCAGTAGTTGAGCAGTTCCCAGCAACCCAGATGCGGCGCGGCAATGATGACGCCCTTGCCCGCGGCCAGCGCTCGATCGAACAGCGCCTCGCCCTGCACCTCGCGCACCAGCGCCAACGCGCTCATCGCGTCGCTGCCCCAGATCTTGGCGATCTCCGTGACCGACTTGCCGCTCTCGATCATCACCTCGCGCAGCAATGCCGCCTGCTCCGCCGCATCTAATGACGGCCGTACGATGCGCAAGTTGGTCGCCGTATGCCGAACCGACCGAGCCTGCCGCCACAGCGACCATCTGCCGAGCCACGCCCCCATCGCGTGCAGGACACGCAACGGAAGAAGGCCGAACAGGCGCAGGAGCAGATAAAGGAGATAGATGTCAGGGCGCATCGGCTTCACGTAACGAGTCAGCCGCTGCGCGGCCTTCGAGGAATGAGGGGTAAGGGAAAGGCGTGATATTACGCGACAGGGCAAAATACCGGCTCTTCTTCCTAACTCCCGATAGGCCGCAGCGGCCGACCTTACCCCTAAGGCCCCATGATCTCCCTTATCCAACGCGTCCAATCCGCCCGCGTCGATGTCGAAGGGCGCACTGTCGGCGCCATCGGCGGCGGTCTGCTTGCCCTGGTGGCGGTTCAGCCCAACGACGGCGAAGCCCAGACCAAGCGCATGCTCGAACGGCTGCTCGGCTACCGGGTATTCGCCGACGACCAGGGCAAGATGAATCGCAGCCTGGCCGATACCGGCGGCGGCCTGCTGCTGGTCAGCCAGTTCACCCTGGCGGCCGATACCCGCTCGGGCATGCGCCCCAGCTTTACCAGCGCCGCCACGCCCGAACATGGCCGCCGCTGGTTCGACCGGCTGGTGGAACGGGCACGTGCCGCCCATCCAGGGGTGGAAATCGGTCAGTTCGGCGCCCATATGGAAGTACACCTGGTCAACGACGGACCGGTCACCTTCTGGCTCGAAGTGCCCTGATCGCGTCGCCTCCGGCCATCTCCCCGAGTTTCGAGAAATTCAGCCGCAAGCGCTTGTTTGGCGCGATTTTTGCGTGCTTAGCTCGGGCAATTTTTTCCTTGAAAACTGGTCAAAAAAGCGCCACATGGGTATACTGATCGGTTCCTGCATACGCGGCGGTAGGTATGAATAGCAAAGCTCCTGAGCAACAGTCCGAAATCAAAGCACTGATCTCCAAAGGTCTGGAGCAGGGCTATCTGACTTACGCCGAGATCAACGACCACCTGCCCGACGACGTTGTCGATCCCGAGCAGATCGAAGACATCATGGCGGTGCTCAAGGGCGTCGGTATCGAAGTGCACGACGCCGCCCCGGATTCCGACCCGCTGGCCGACACCGGCGGCGGCGGTACCGACGACGAAGCGGCAGCCGAAGAAGCCGTGGCCCTGCTGTCGGCCGTGGATGCCGAAGTGGGCCGCACTACCGACCCCGTCCGCATGTACATGCGCGAGATGGGTACGGTCGAGCTGCTGACCCGTGAAGGCGAAATCGCCATCGCCAAGCGTATCGAAGAAGGCCTGGGCCAGGTGCAGACCGCGCTGGCCAGCTTCCCGCTGACCATCCAGCTGCTGCTGGAAGAATACGACCAGCACCTGGACGGCAAGCGCCGCCTGAGCGAGATCCTGGCCGGCTTCGCCGACCTGGAAGAAGCCGCCGATGCCGCCCAGGCTGCCGCCGCCGAAGAACTCGGCGATGGCGACGTCGACGTCGAAGAGGACGAAGACGAAGAAGCGTCCGGCACCGATGAAGACGAAGGCCCGACCGGCCCGGATCCGGAAGAGGTCAAGCGCCGCATGGAACTGCTGCGCGACTACTACGGCAAGTTCCAGAAGGCCTCGGCCAAGACCACCGACATCGGCGACAAGAAGATCATCAAGCTGCGCGAGCAGATGGCCGAGGAATTCCTCAAGCTCAAGCTGCCTTCCGCGCTGATCGACAGCTTCGTGCGCAAGCTGCGCGAAGTGGTGGGCGACATCCGCCACCACGAGCGCGTGCTGATGGACATCTTCGTCAAGCAGGTGAAGATGCCCAAGGCCGAGTTCATCAAGACCTTCCCCAGCAACGAGGGCAACCTCGAGTGGGCGAACGAGCTGGGCCGCAAGCGCCAGAAGTGGTCGCCGAACATCAAGAACTACAAGGAAGCGATCGACGCCGAGCAGG
>NZ_DATCRY010000205.1:0-10058 GCF_036568765.1 Dyella sp.
CCGCCGTTTCGTTCGATGTAGAGAATGCCGACGTCGATCGACGCACAGCGAGCTTGAGTTTGCCGTTGGATCTGTCGGGTAAGCGCTCGGCGAGAACGGCACGAAGTGTCGCCGAGTTCGAGGTCAGCGACGCCGATTACACCCTGGTTCGCCGCGAGGTGGCGGCACGCTGGCTGAAGGCATGGACAGCGGCGGAACTATCCGCACGCCAGCGTGAATGGGGCATGCGGCGCGTCGTGCTCATGCAACGTTTCGATGCACTGGCTGCGGATCGGCTCAAGCTGGGCGATATCAACAGCCCGGAGCGCGATCTGGCTGGACTTGCCTTAGGCGAAGCCCAGATTCAGCAGGCCTCGCTCGCTGGCAACGAAGCGGCGGCCCGTGCGGCGCTGCTGGCGCTAACCGGCGGTGACACCCCAACGGCTGTCGTTTTACCGCAGCGCTTGCCCGAACCGCAGGGTATCTCGCCACGAGCGATCGAGGATCTGCCCGAGCTACGCAAGGCCCGCGCCGAGCAGGACGCTGCCGAAGCGGGCATCCAGATTGCGCAGCGTGCCCGCCGCCCCGATCCGACGATCGCGCTGACCGGAGGTCGCGTCCGTTCGGGCCCCATCAGCGATCGTGTGATCGGACTGAGTGTGTCGATTCCGTTGCCAGTACTCAATACCGGTCGCGCCGAGATCGACGCGGCCCGCGCGCAAGCCGAAGCCGCCGCCGCCGGAACGCGAACGCGTGCATTGAGCATGCGTGCTCGCCTGCTCGAGGCGCGCGCACGCTATGTGGCTCTTTACGACGCCGAAAGCGCTTTCCGTGCCGGGCGTAGCGCGGCGTTCGACGAGCGTGCGGCGTTGCTGGAGAAACTGTGGCGCGCCGGTGAGATCGGCACCTCGGATTATCTCGTGCAACTCAAGCAAAGCCTCGATACCGCGTTGTCGGGCCTCGAACTGCAAGCCCAGGCCTGGCAGGCCTGGTTCGACTATCTCCAAGCCGCCGGTCGCCTGACCGATTGGATCGACGGTGACAGCAAGGACTCCGCGCCATGAAGAATCGATTCTCGAAAATCGCCGCACTGTTGTTATCTGCAAGTGCCGGGCCTCTCATGGCGCAGGATCTGGCCTCGCCGCTGCAACTGGACGCGCGGAGCCTCAGGGAGGCCGGCATCGTGACCGAGCGTCTCGCGCCTCGGCGATTGTCCGAGGAACTGCGTGCGCCCGGCGAAGTAAAGGCCGATGCATATTCCACAGAACTGGTGACGCCCAGGGTCGATTCGATCGTACTGTCGCGCAAAGCCAAGCTTGGCGATGTCGTTAAAGCGGGGCAGCCCTTATTGATATTGTCCAGCGTGCAGGTTGCAGAGACGCAGGGTGCATTGATCGTCGCCGAACAGGAATGGCAACGTGTTGCCGCACTAGGCCCGCAGGCCGTATCTGGCAGGCGCTATGCCGAAGTCCGGGTGCAACGCGACCAGGCGAGCGCTAGATTGCGCGCTTATGGACTTTCCGAAGGGCAGATCCGAGGCGTTTTGCGCGCAGGCTCGGCAGGTGCCGACGGTAGTTATGCCTTGCTTGCGCCGACGGACGGGCGAATCGCATCCGACCAGTTCCTGGTCGGTGAGCGTGTCGAGCCGGGTCGTACACTGTTTACCCTGGTAAAGGAGGATTCGGTCTGGATCGAGGCGCAATTGCCCGCGGCGGATGCCGCCAGGGCGAAGGCGGGCGGCGATGCGCGCATTCTTGCTCATGGTGTCGAATTACCGGGCCAGGTGTTGCAGCGCGCACATCGAACCGACGAGCGCACACGCACTGTCCCCGTGCGCATTCAGGTAGACAACCGTCGCGACCTGCTACATCCGGGCGAGTTGGTCGATGTGCGTCTGGATACGAAGGCAACCGCCGCGGTATTGGCCGTTCCCATGGAAGCGGTCGTCTTGTTGCAGAACCAGGCAACCGTGTTCGTTGCCAGGCCAGGGCAGGCGTTCGAGCCGATGCCAGTCGTGACGGGCGAACAACGAGGCGACTGGGTAACGATCAAGGACGGTCTGAAAGTCGGCACAGAATACGTGAGCCGGGGCGCGTTCGAGCTTAAGGCCCGGTTGCTGCGTTCGCAGCTGGGAGAAGAGTAATGCTGACGCGTCTGGTGGAACTGTCGCTGCGCTACAAGTTGCTTGTGCTGGTGGGCGTAGCCGTACTCTGCGTGCTGGGTTATCGGGCGATAACCCGCTTGCCGATCGATGCATTTCCGGATGTCACGCCGGTACAGGTCAATGTCTATACCGAGGCGCCCGGCCTGGCCGCCGAAGATGTCGAACAGCTGTTGACTACGCCTGTAGAGTCGGCGCTCGGCGGATTGCCGAAGGTCCAGGAAATCCGCTCGGTCAGCCTGTTTGGCCTGTCGTACGTCGCCGTGTATTTCGACGACAGCATGGATATCTACTTCGCCCGTCAACTGGTCAACGAGCGCTTGCAGCAAGTGGGCGATCGTTTGCCCGACGGTTACGGCAAGCCGGAACTAGGCCCAAATACGTCCGGTCTCGGGCAGGTGTTCTGGTATACGGTGGAGCGCAGCGACCAAGGCGACACGGCTGCGGACGACACCGGCCTGCGCACCATTCAAGACTGGAATATACGCCTGATCTTGCGAACCGCTCCCGGTGTCGACGATGTAACCTCCTGGGGCGGGAAGGAGCGGCAATTCCAGGTACGGATAGACCCCCTGAAGCTGATTGCGCACGGGCTTGGTTTCAAGGAAGTGATCGCGGCCCTGCAGGCGAATAACGCGCAGGTTGGCGGCAACGTGGTGGATGTCGGGCGCGAGCAATATCTGGTACGCGGGCTTGGGCGCGTGACGGATGCCGACGACATCGGCCGCATCGTACTCAAGAGCGAAGACGGCACCCCGGTCTACTTGCGCGACGTTGCCGCTGTTGTCGATGCCGGTGCACCGCGTACGGGTGCCGTCACTCGCGACGGCAAGGAAGTGGTGATGGGACAGGCTCTGGCGCGGATCGGCGAGAATGCCAAGAGCGTGGTCGATGCAGTGAAAGCCAAGCTGGAGGCGGCGCGCCGGGCCTTGCCTCCGGGTGTAGAGATCAAGCCGGTCTACGAGCGCACCGAACTGGTGAACGCGTCGGTCCGCACGGCAGTGCGTGCACTGATCGAAGGTTCCTTATTGGTCGCGTTGGTGTTGTTCCTGTTTCTGGGTGAAGTGCGCAGCGCGCTGGTGGTCATCGTTGCATTGCCGTTGGCTATGCTGATTGCTTTCATTTGCATGGAGTGGGGCGGGCTCTCGGCCAATCTGATGTCGCTAGCTGGCCTGGCAGTCGGTATCGGCATGATGGTGGACGGTGCGGTGGTGATGGTGGAGAACGCGTTCCGCATCATGGCCGAACAGCGTGCACGCGGGATACAGGTGGATCGCACCAAGGCGGTCCTTGAAGCAGCGCGCGAAGTGGCGGGTCCGATTGCCTTCGCTATTGCGATCATCATCGTGGTATTCCTGCCGCTCTTCAGCCTGCAAGGGTTGGAAGGAAAGATGTTCAAGCCGATGGCGTTCAATATCGGCTTCGCCATGGCGGGCTCGTTGCTGCTTGCATTGACCGTTATTCCGGTCCTGTCTGCCTTGCTGCTGCGTCCGAAAGAGGAGAGGGACACGCGCCTGGTTGCCATGCTAAAGCGCGCCTACGGCAAGGTGCTCACCTGGTCGCTGCACCACCGTCGCACCGTAATGGTCATGTCGGTTGTCGCCTTGACCGGAAGCCTTGCGTTGTTCCCTTTCCTCGGAAAGGAGTTCATGCCCAACCTCAAGGAGGGCGCCATCATGTGGCGGATTACCTCGATCCCTTCGGCATCCCTGGACGAATCGATCGCGATCTCCCGCCGGGTCGCCGAGCGCATAAACGAAAAGTTTCCCGAGGTGTCCACTACGCTTGCGATGATCGGCCGCGCAGAGAAAGGCGAGACCGCAGATGTGAACTATATGGAGGTCTATACCCCACTGAGGCCGGCCTCCCAGTGGCGCAAGGGACAAACGCTCGAAAGTATCGAGGAGGCCATGCAGCGTGAGCTCTCCGACGCGTTGCCTACAGCGGTGGTGAGTTATACGCAACCGATCCAGATGCGTGTCGAAGAGCTGATTTCCGGCGTGCGTGCCACGCTGGCCCTGAAACTCTATGGCGATGACTTGCATGAGCTCGATCGCCTGAGCGCCAAACTGAAGAGCGTGCTCGCCGGTATTCCCGGCGTGGCCGATCTGGCGCTGGAGGCCAATATCGGCAAACCGCAGATTCGTATAGCGGTAGATCGCGATGCGCTGGCGCGCTATGGGCTCAATGCCGATGACGTGCTTGGCGTAGTGAGGAACGGAATCGGCGGCGAGGCCGTCGGCAGTCTGCTCGATGGCGTGCGCCGTTTCGATATTGCCGTTCGATTGGAGGATACGGATCGTGGGTCGCTTGAAGCGATCCGGCGTATTCCGCTGCGTACATCTTCCGGTGCCATCGTGCAGTTGTCGCAGGTAGCCAAGGTAGATGTGGTTGAGGGCTATTCATTTATTCGCCGGGAGCAGTTGCAGCGTCATGCAGTGATTCAAATGGATGTGCGGGGGCGCGATATCGATAGCTTCGTCAAGGATGCGAATGCGGCTATCAAGCAGTCTGTGAAGTTGCCGACTGGCTATTACACCGAGTGGGGCGGAGCTTTCGAGAATCAGCAGCGCGCGTTGCAGCGCTTGGGGCTGATCGTACCGGCGACGATCTTTTTTATCTTCGTGCTGTTGTACACCGCTTTCCAGTCGGTGCGCCATGCCGCGCTGATCCTGGCCAACGTTCCGTTTGCCACCATCGGTGGCGTGTTGGGTTTGGCGTTGACCGGGCAGTATCTGTCGGTGCCCTCGGCGATCGGTTTCATCGCTGTATTCGGTGTGGCCATGCTCAACGGCATCGTGCTGGTGAGCTTTCTCAATCAACAACGTACGGCGGGGGTGTCGGTACGCGATGCTGTGTTGCGGGGGACGGCATTGCGTCTGCGGCCGGTGCTGATGACCGCGAGCGTTGCCATTCTGGGGCTGCTGCCGATGTTGCTGTCCAGCGGCGTGGGGGCGGAAACGCAGCGGCCGTTGGCGACCGTGGTTATTGGTGGCTTGATCACATCCACGCTGTTGACCTTAGTGCTGTTGCCAGTGATCTATGATTGGATCGAAGAGCGCCGTCAGCGTGGTAGTGAGGGAGTTGCGAGCTAGATGGAATGAGGCGTTACCCTCGCCCCAGTTCGCTTGCCCGGCAAAGTCGGGGTGGCTGGGGTGAGGGGGAGCCCTACGAATCTAAGCCGGCGATGTTTTACAAAAAAACGGCCAGAACGCTCACCGTCCTGGCCGCTATCCCACGGGGAGGGAGATTAAAGGTTGTAGGCTTTTTCTTCGTGCAAGGAGAGATCCAGGCCGATTTGTTCCTGTTCGTCGTCTACACGCAGACCGAGCGTGAGGTCGATCAGCTTGAGAATCGCCGCGCTCAGCATCGTGCTCCAGACGATGGTGAACAGCACGCCTTTGGTCTGGATCCACAGTTGCGTACCTAGTTCGGTCACCGTGCCAAATCCACCGAGCGCGGGTGCGGCGAGCGGGCCGGTCAGCAGGCCGCCGATAATGCCCGCCACGGCATGCACACCGAACACGTCCAGCGAGTCGTCATAACCCAGCTTGTGCTTGAGCCGTGTGGCGGTGAAGAAGCAAACCACGCCGGCAATCAAGCCGAGCACCAGCGCGCCGCCCGGACCTGCCGTGCCCGCCGCTGGCGTTACCGCCACCAGCCCGGCCACGGCACCGGAAACGATGCCCAACACACTTGGACGTCCGTGTGCGATCCATTCGGAACCGAGCCAACCCAGCGCAGCAGCGGCCGTGGCGATCTGTGTGACGAGCATGGCCATGCCTGCGCTGCCATTGGCGGCGACCGCCGAACCGGCATTGAAACCGAACCAGCCCAGCCACAGCAGGCTGGCACCGACAACGGTATAACCCAGGTTATGCGGCGGCATGGGAGTATGCGGGTAGCCACGACGTTTGCCGATCATCAAGCAGGCCACAAGGCCGGCAATGCCCGCATTGATGTGCACGACGGTGCCGCCGGCAAAATCCAATACGCCCAGATCGCCGAGTAGCGAACCGGGGCCGCTCCATACCATGTGCGCCATCGGCAGATAGACCAGGGTCAGCCACAGGCCGCTGAACCAGAGCAGGGCGCTGAACTTCATGCGCTCGGCGAACGCGCCGATGATCAATGCGGGCGTGATGATGGCGAACGTAAGCTGGAACATGACGAACACGGCTTCGGGTACGGTCTGGTACAACGAGTCGGGCTTCAGCCCGGCAAGCATCGCGCGATCCAGGCCGCCGACAATCGAATGCAGGTTGGTTACATGTGCCTGCATGCCTTGTGTGCTGAAGGCAAGCGAATAACCATAGACGAGCCACAGCACTGTTACCACTGCGGTAATGGCAAAGCATTGCATCAAGACCGACAGCAGATTCTTCGCCCGCACCATACCGCCGTAGAACAGCGCCAGTCCAGGAATCGTCATCAGCAAGACCAGCATGGTGGACGTAAGCATCCATGCCGTGTCGCCGCTATTGAGCGTTGCTGCCGGCGTCGCTGTCTGCGCGAATAACGGCATGGCAGCGAGCAGCCCCGCGACTGTCAGGGCGATCCGACCGAGCGCCCTAACCCTTGACGCCTCACTATTCACTCGTGACGTTTCAAAGCGCATCGACATCGACCTCCTGCGTGCGGATGCGGATCGCTTGTTCCAGTTCGCTGACGAAGATCTTGCCGTCGCCGATCTTGCCTGTACGCGCGGCGCTACTGATGGCCTCGATTGCCCGATCGAGCTGATCGTCGGCAATGGCAATCTCCAGTTTGAGCTTGGGCAGGAAATCCACGACATATTCGGCACCGCGGTAGAGCTCGGTGTGGCCGTGCTGCCGGCCGAAGCCTTTGACTTCGGTAACGGTCATCCCGGCGATACCCACTTCGGTCAGGGCCTGTCGGACGTCGTCCAGGGTGAAAGGTTTGATGATCGCTGTAATCCACTTCATGCCGCATCGTCCTCACAGTGGCTCTGCCGCGGTGCAGCAGGATGCGTGCCAGTGGAACTTTTGCTAATAACATAATTTAAATCAATAAGTTATATCGTCATCGCGAATGGCTGGTTGCTCGATTTTGGGGCAAAGCCTCAGCAGGCTTGTCGGTTTTCGGTGCAATGCGCCAGATTGACCCGGGCGGCTTAAATCAGTACCATTTTAGTCCCAATTCAAGCCGTCCCTGCCGCCTTCTTACTCATGCTCCGCGTCAGCCGCCTAACCGATTACGCCACGGTGGTGATGACCTGTATGGCATCGCATCCGGACGACGTGCTCAGTACGGCGCAAATCGCCGACGAGACGCATCTGGAGCTGCCCACGGTGAGCAAGCTGCTCAAGGCCCTGGGGCATGCCGCGCTGGTGGAGTCGTTTCGTGGTGTCAACGGCGGTTACCGGTTGGCGCGGCCGGCCAGCGAGATCTCGCTGGCACAGATTGTCGAAGCGATGGAAGGACCCATCGGCATGACCGAATGCAGCGCCGCCGACGGCCAGTGCGAGCGGGCCTCGCAATGTTCCGTGCGTGGCAGCTGGCAGCAGGTCAATCAGGTGGTCGAGCGCACGCTGAAGGCCATGAGCCTTGCCGACATGCTCGTGCCGCCGCAAACCATCGCATCTCCCACCGGCCGTGCCGGTGAAATGAAAGGCACATCCGCATCATGAGCATCGAAATCAGCGAAAACGCCAGTGTGCTGCGCGACAACGCCGAAGTCGCTTCGGCGTTGGGTCGCCGCTACGAAGCCGGTTTCGTGACCGACATCGAGACCCATAGCTTGCCGCCCGGTTTGTCCGAAGACATCGTGCGCCAGCTTTCCGCGCTCAAGCACGAGCCGGAATGGATGACCGAATGGCGCCTGAAAGCCTATCGTCACTGGCTGACCATGCCGACGCCGCATTGGGCCAAGCTCAAGATCGGGCCGATCGATTTCCAGGCCATCAGCTATTACGCCTCGCCAAAGAACCGGCCCAAGTCGTTGGACGAGGTCGACCCGAAGCTGCTCGAGGCCTACGACAAGCTCGGCGTGCCATTGCATGAGCGTGCGAAGCTGGCCGGGGTGGCGGTCGACGCGGTGTTCGACTCGGTTTCGGTCGGCACCACGTTCCGCAAGGAACTGGCCGAGGTCGGCGTGATCTTCTGTTCTATGAGCGAGGCGATTCGCGAGTACCCCGAGTTGGTGCAGAAGTATCTCGGCTCGGTCGTGCCGGTCGGCGACAACTATTTTGCCGCGCTCAATTCGGCAGTGTTCTCCGATGGTTCCTTCGTATTCATTCCCAAGGGCGTGCGCTGCCCGATGGAGCTGTCCACATACTTCCGCATCAATGCCGGTCATACGGGGCAGTTCGAGCGCACCTTGATCGTTGCCGAGGATGCGGCCTACGTGTCGTATCTGGAGGGCTGCACCGCGCCGATGCGCGACGAGAACCAATTGCATGCGGCAGTGGTGGAACTGGTGGCGCTGGAGAAAGCGCAGATCAAGTACTCGACCGTGCAGAACTGGTATCCGGGTGACGAGGAAGGACGCGGCGGTATCTACAACTTCGTGACCAAGCGCGGCGACTGCCGCGGTGACGATTCGAAGATCTCCTGGACTCAGGTGGAGACCGGCTCGGCGATCACCTGGAAATATCCCAGCTGCGTGCTGCGCGGCGATCGTTCGGTGGGCGAGTTCTACTCCGTGGCGCTTACCCATCATCGCCAGCAGGCCGATACCGGCACCAAGATGATCCACATCGGCAAGAACACCAAATCCAAGATCGTCTCCAAGGGTATCAGTGCCGGCCGCAGTTCCAATGCCTACCGCGGCCTGGTCAAAGTAGAGAAGGGCGCCGAGGGCGCGCGCAACTACACGCAGTGCGATTCGCTGTTGATCGGCAAGCGCTGCGGCGCACACACCTTCCCGTACATGGAAGTGAAGAACCCCACCGCGATCGTCGAGCACGAAGCGACCACCTCGAAGATCTCCGACGACCAGCTTTTCTACTGCCGCTCGCGCGGTATCGGCGAGGAAGATGCCGTGTCGATGATCGTCGATGGCTTCTGCAAGCAGGTATTTCGCGAACTACCCATGGAATTCGCGGTGGAAGCCAAGAAACTTTTGGAAATCTCGCTGGAAGGCGCGGTCGGTTGATTCGCCCCGCGGCATCCATCACTTTCGGATAGAAACAGTATGTTGAAGATCGAGAACCTGCACGCCCGCGTCGAGGGCAAGGAAATCCTCAAGGGCCTGACTCTCACGGTAAACCCCGGTGAGGTGCACGCCATCATGGGACCCAATGGCGCCGGCAAGTCGACGCTCGGCAATGTGCTGTCCGGTCGCGACGGATATGAAGTGACCGAGGGCACGGTGAGCTTCGAGGGTCGCGACCTGCTTGCGCTGGAACCCGAAGAACGCGCCGCGGCAGGTGTGTTCCTGGCTTTCCAGTACCCAGTGGAAATTCCTGGCGTCAACAACACCTATTTCCTGCGCGCGGCGCTCAATGCGCAGCGTAAGCAGCGTGGCGAGGCCGAGCTCGATTCCATGCAGTTCCTCAAGCTGGTGCGCGAAAAGCTCAAGGTCATGCAGATTTCGGACGAGCTCTTGCATCGCGCGGTGAATGAAGGGTTCTCCGGCGGCGAGAAAAAGCGCAACGAGATTTTCCAGATGGCAGTCTTGGAGCCGAAGCTGGCGGTCCTGGACGAAACCGATTCGGGTCTGGATATCGATGCCCTCAAACAGGTCGCTCAAGGCGTCAACGCGTTGCGTTCGCCGGAGCGTGGGTTTCTGCTGATTACTCACTATCAGCGTCTGCTCGATTACATTCAGCCCGATTTCGTCCATGTGCTGGCTGACGGCCGCATTGTCGAAAGCGGCGACAAGACGCTCGCTCTCAAGCTGGAAAAGCAGGGCTATGCGTGGCTTGCCGAGCGCGAGCCGGCCGGAGTGCAGGCA
>NZ_DATCRY010000206.1:0-4817 GCF_036568765.1 Dyella sp.
GGCTATGTCCCCGCCATTCCGCGCCTGGGCATTCCCGCCTTGCAGGAAAGCGATGCGGGCCTGGGTGTAGCCAACTCTGGAACAATGCGTCCGGGCGATACTGCTACGCCCTTGCCGGCCGGGCTTGCCACTGCCGCCAGCTTCGATCCCCAGATTGCCTATAACGGCGGCGCCATGATCGGTGGCGAAGCGCGCAGCAAAGGCTTTAATGTGCAGCTCGCCGGCGGTGTCAATCTGCTGCGTGAGCCGCGCAATGGCCGCAACTTCGAATATGCGGGCGAGGATCCGCTGCTGGCCGGCACCATTGTCGGTGCGGCCATACGCGGCATTCAAAGTCAGCACATGATTTCCACCGTCAAGCATTACGCGGTCAACGACCAGGAAACCGCGCGCAACACGATCGACGCGCAGCTGGGCGAGCAGGCCATGCGCGAATCGGATCTGCTGGCCTTCGAACTGGCGATCGAGCATGGGCAGCCAGGCTCGGTGATGTGCTCGTATAACAAGGTCAACGGCGATTGGGCTTGCGAGAACGACTATCTCCTGAATCGGGTGCTCAAGCAGGATTGGCGTTACCCGGGATTCGTGATGTCCGACTGGGGCGGTGTGCACAGCGCGGCCAAGGCCGCCAATGCCGGCCTGGACCAGGAGTCGGCCGGCGAAACCTTCGATCCGCAGGTGTTTTTCGACGCACCGCTACGCGCGGCGCTAGCCGGCGGCGAGGTCAAGCAGGCGCGACTGGACGACATGGTTCATCGCATCCTGCGCAGCATGTTCGCCGCGGGGCTGTTCGATCAGCCTGCACGCGGCAAGCCGGTCGACGAACAGGCTAATCTGGCCGTGGCCCGCAAGACGCTGGAAGCTGGCGCGGTCTTGTTGCGCAACGAAAATGCGATATTGCCGTTGGATGCAACGCATCTGGAGTCGATCGCAGTCATTGGCGGATACGCTGATAAAGGCGTGCTGGCCGGCGGCGGTTCGTCGGTGGTCATGGCCAAGGGCGGCAACGCCGTGCCGGGTCTGGCACCGACCGCGTGGCCGGGACCGGTGATATATCACCCGTATGCGCCGCTGGCGGCTATTCGTCAGACCGCACCCTCGGCCAAGGTCGACTTTGCCAGTGGCGACAACGTGGCCGATGCCGTTGCGCTTGCGCGCCGCGCGAAAGTCGCGGTGGTTTTTGTCACCAAATGGGCCGCCGAATCGGTCGATGCGCCTGACCTGAACCTGCCGGGCAACCAAGACGAATTGGTACGCGCAGTGGCCGAAGCCAATCCGCGCACAATCGTGGTACTTGAGACGGGTGGTCCGGTCAGTATGCCCTGGTTGCCCCACACTGCGGCGGTGCTCGCGGCATGGTATCCGGGTGGCGACGGTGGGCACGCTATCGCGAACCTGTTGTTCGGCAAGGTCAGTCCTTCCGGGCGGCTGCCTTTTAGCTGGCCGCGTGAGCTGGCGCAGTTGCCGCGCCCGGAACTTGCCGGCGCAACCGGCGGTACGCCGCCGGCCAGTGTGAGCTATGCGATCGAGGGGGCCGATGTCGGTTACCGCTGGTACCAGCGGCAGGGTACGCATCCGCTATATCCGTTCGGCTACGGGCTTTCCTATACAAGCTTCCAGCACGGTCCGCTCAAGGTGGAAACACGCGAAGGTACGCTGCACGCCATGGTCGAAGTGCATAACACCGGTGCGCGCTCCGGCGCCGATGTCGCACAAGTCTATGTGCAGCCACCGGGCGCCAAGACCCGGCGCCTGGCAGGGTATGCCAAGGTGGCTTTGCAACCCGGCGAGCGACGTGTGCTCGATATCCCGCTCGAACGCCGGTTGCTCGCGGATTTCGACGTAGCGAATCGGCGCTGGGCGGTGCGTGGCGGATCGTATACGGTCGTCGAAGGGCGCTCGGCTGAAAATCTCGGCAAGCCGGTCGAGGTCGATATGCCGGCCAGCCATTAGAACGCGAAGTTCAGTCCGAAGGTCAGCCAGTGGTCGGCCCCTGACAGGCCGGCCTGCAGCCCGCCATGGCCATTGAGCGGGCGCAGGTGTTCGGCCAGCAGGGTTCAGTGCGTGGACATGACAAATTTCGGCCTCTTCGCCGGTGAGGGGCGCAGGGTGTGGCCCGGTGTGCGCATCATCTCGAGATTGAACTGGCTCCTCGCGATCTGAGCCTACCTCCGGCACGCCGATAATCCCGTGGGGACATACCGAAGCGCTGCTGGAACAGCTCCGTGAAATGCGATGGCGTGGCAAAACCCAGCCCATAAGCAATGGCACTGATGCTCTGGTCGCTCTCCAGCAATTGGCGGCTGGCAAGATGCAGCCGATGCATGCGGACGTAATCGCTCCAGCTCAAACCCACCTGTTGTTTGAACCGGCGGCTGAAATACGCCTGCGATAGCGCACAAAGTTCGGCGGCGTGTTCAGCCCCCGGCGCGTGCGCAGGATCTTCGCGCAAGCGGTCGATTGCAGGTCGCAGACGATGCAGGCCGACGCGGTCGCCCCTCATGGCTTCGCCTTCGACGAGTTCGGCGCGCGCTGCCGAACGCAGCAGTAACTCGACGAGCGGCAAGGTGAGCGGATCGGCGGCGTCCAGCTCGGTCAGCCAGACTCCCAGGGTATGCAGGCGCTGTTGCAAGGCATGATCGGGGCGAGCACAGAAGGCCGCGTGCAAGCGCTCGAGCCCGGGGGCGCGTGTCAGCGCCGCACCGGCCGCCGCATCGATCTGTACCAAGGTCCAATCGCGTGGGCCCGGATCCAGCGCGAAATCGTGTTCGCACATCGACGGTACGTAGGCCACGCTATACGGCGCGAGAGCGTACCGTCGTTCGCCGGTGCTGAACCACCCGCCCACCTGGCCGAACAAGACCAGCTCGTAAACATCGTGGTAGTGCACGAACGGCTCGCTGGCGCTCGCTTCGTTACCCTGCGCGATCCGCTCCGCCCGCACAGGCGCGCCCGGTAGCAGTTCGACCGGCTCGCAGATCGGGCGCTCGAGATGTGGCAGGCGCATGGCCCTCAGGGTAACCCGTCAAGGCGTTCCAAGCATCCGTACTTCAAGGGGTTGCAGAGGCATATCGGGCGTGCCGTCGCTATGTGCTTCCAGCAGGTCGGTCCACTTGCCGTCGGCCAGATCGGGCGTAAGCGAAGGGCGTGCCGCGGTACGGCCAAGGTTGACCAGCAGGAGGCTGCGCCTTGCTCCGTGCTCGCGCAAGATGCACAGCACGGGGGAGGCGTCATCGCAGGGCAGGGTCTGTTGGCCGACACGCAGTTCCGATCGCGTATGCCGTAGCGCCAGCAGTTTGCGATACCAGTTGTAGAGCGAGTCGGGCTTGGCCTGTTCTTCTTCCAGCGAGGTGCCGTCGTACGAGCGACTGTAGCGCTGTGTCCACCAAGGGCGGTCGCCGCGGTACCAGGTGGCCGAGCCCGCCGCATCCAGATCTGCTTTCCAACGGAATGCTTCGCGCGAGGGAATCTGGATGCCATCCGAAATGGGAATGTCTTTCAGTGCGCGACCGCGCATGCCCAGTTCCTGGCCGTAGTAGATCAAGGGCTCGCCCTTGAGCGTCAGTTCGATAGCCGCGCCGGCGCGGGCGCGGGCCATATCGTCTCCGACCGTCGACATATAGCGATCGACATCGTGATTTTCCAGGAAAATCACTTGGTCTTTACCCGCCGGCGTGACGGCGGCAGTCTCGCGCAGGGCTTTGACGATCGTCAGCTTGTCCAACTGCACGAGTGCTCCGCGCAACGGAAAAGCAAATACCATGTCGGCGTGGCCGCGCGTAAGCCAGTCGGCGCCGTAGCCCCAATCGGCTTGCTCGGCGAGGATGCGCAGGCTCGGCCGACGTTGCTTCAACGCCTCGAACATCGGGGACCAAAAGGCCGCGAACAGATTGCGATCCAAACCCTTGTGATCCAGGTCATCCATCATGTGGTCGATGCGCAGGCCATCCGCGCCGTCGCTGCCGCTGCCGTCGTTATGCGGGTCGATCCAGAACAGCATTAGCTGCTGGAAATACTGCCGCACTTCCGGTCGGTTCAGATCGACCATGGCGATGCCGTAGTCGCGGCCGTCGTAGCCTGCCCACTTGGGTCTGTCGAGGAAGGGCTCGGGCACGGTATGCGCCGCGTCGCGCCACAGCAGGCGGTGGGCAAGCGGGGAATCGGGCTTGCCGAGTGCGTCGCGCCACCATGGATGACCTTCGGCTACGTACTGGAATTCCTGGTCCAGATAGACCTTCAGGCCATGCTTGTGCGCAGCGCGAATGAACGCAGTGTAATCGGCCAGGGTGCCGTAGGCCGGATCGATCGCCTTGAATTCGGTGGCGAAGTAATTGTGATAGTAGGGCGAGGGTTGCAGCGGTGTAAGCAGCAGCGAGGTCACGCCCAGCTGCTGGAGATAATCGAGCTTGGCGACGATGCCGCGCAAATCGCCGCGGCGGTCGCCATTGCTATCCTGAAAGCTGCGCACGAAGATCTGATAGAAGACTTCATCGGCAGGGGCGATGTCGGGAGGGACATCGCGGGTTGCGGCAGTCGCTGAGCAAGCCATGGCGAGGAGGACAAGCATAGTAAGCAGCGAACGTGCAGTCGACATATCAACCTTTGAGGCGCTTCAGCGCCGTTCCGAAAAACCGCAGCGTGCCTTCCAGCGCGCTTCGCCAATAATCCCAATCGTGCCCGCCTTCGCCCTCGACATAGTCATGTGCGATACCGCTGTTGCGCAAAGCATGGTGTAGTTCGCGATTGGCCGTCAGATAAGGATCGTCCCTGCCGCATTCGAAACGTAATGGCGGCAACGGCTGCCGTGATCCGTGCAG
>NZ_DATCRY010000207.1:0-2114 GCF_036568765.1 Dyella sp.
GTGCTGGCTGACTAAGCGTCACCGTGAATGGCATGTTCACGTCGGTCGGGCCGTGCACGGTGGCGCTGGCATCGGCGATCGACAGCGCCAGGCCCATGACCGCACAAGGGCTCGCGCTATTGTGCGGCGCGGTGGGCGAGACCACCACGAAGTCCGCCTGATTGTCGCCGGTATTCTGCGGCAAGCCAGCACCATTGACGATGCGACCATAGCCTTTGTCGGCGTTGGTAGTGCCCAGTGACGTCAGCGGTGTGCCGGCCTTGTAGGCCGAACCGGTAGACAGGCCCACCTGGTCGACGATCTGGCCGCCAGCATCGAGCACGGCCAAGCCGCCGTCGTCGGTGATGCCGGTGCTGTACTTGAAATCGCCGGCGACGCTGCCGGAATAGCCGCTGCTGGCAGTATTGACCAGCAGTGCATAGCAACCGGCGGCGATCGAGCTACCGGCGGGGAACGTCAGGCGCGTACCGGTGGTGCCGCTCGCATTCGAGCCGTTTAACTTATAACCGGACAGGTCCAGCGCCGTGGCGCCGCTATTGAACAGTTCGACGAATTCGTCATTGCCGCCAGCCGGACCGCGGACGCGAAACTGACTGATGCTTAGGTCGGTCGCCTGCACGGAGGCGACTGACACGATTCCCAATAGCGCAGCCCCAAGGGCGCGCCGCACGCGCTTTGCTTCCATTGACATTTCCCCATCTAAGGATCCGGGCGGATCCATCGCGAGGAAACTAGCAATTTATTGCGACATTTCTACGAAAGAATTCGCGCGTTTGTGATGGGTTTCGCGAAGTGTTTCACATACTCGGGAACCGGCCGGTATGAGGGCGGGGTGGAAGACGCTGGGTCCCGGCTTTCACCGGGACGACGGCTAGGAGGGGGCTGCGTTCTGTGGTGGCCGGCTTAGCTTGCGGACAACTGCTTTGTGCCGAAAATCTTGTCACCGGCGTCACCAAGGCCGGGCAGGATATAGCCTTGCTCGTTGAGTTTCTGGTCGATCGATGCAGTATAAATTTCGATATCCGGGTGCACTGCCACGATGCGCTCCAGGCCTTCCGGTGCCGCGACCAGGAACAGTCCCTTGATGCGCTTGCACCCGGCGGCCTTGAGCATATCGACGGTGGCAACCAAGGTGCCCGCCGTGGCCAACATCGGGTCGACGATCAGCGCAATGCGCTCGTCCATGCGACCGCTCAGTTTCTCGTAATAGGTCACTGGCTTTAGCGTTTCTTCGTCACGTTGCAGGCCGACAACGCTTACCTTGGCCGCCGGGATCATGTCCAGCACGCCTGGCAGCATGCCCAAGCCCGCGCGCAGGATCGGCACCACCGTGATCTTCTTACCCTTGATCTGCTGCACTTGCACAGGACCCGCCCAACCTTCGACCTCCTGGCTCAACGTTTCGAGGTCCTTGGTGGCTTCGTACGTCAGCAGGGCCGCCACTTCGGAGGCCAGTTCACGAAACTCCTTGGTGCTGATACCGGCGCGGCGCATCAGGCCAAGCTTGTGTTGAATTAAGGGGTGGCGGACTTCGACGATTTTCATGGCAGCGCCTAGAGAAAAGTGGCTCTTATTGTCGCCCAGACGGTGGCTGGCGCCAAAAAAAGCGGGGCACCGCCGGCCGGCGGTCCCCGCGTTGCGCGACTTGCGCCGCCGTGTCGGTTACGGCGAGCCCTTGAGACAGTCGCTCATGAATTTCTTGCGTGCATCGCCACTGAGCGATTTGGCTTTGGCGTCGACGTTGCAGCTCTTCATCTTTTCCTGCTGGGTTTGCTTGGCAGGTGCGGCGGCCGGGGTGCCTGACAGGCAGGCCTTCACCCCATTCTTGTAGTCGTCGCCCTTCTTGCCTTTATTCTGCTTGGCACAGTCGCTCATCTTTTGCTGTTGCGGCGTCAACGACTTGGTGTCGGCGGCGTGGACGGCGGAGACTGCGAACACCAGAGCGGCGCCGGCAACGATCAGACTCAAACGCTTCGACATGGCGAACCCCTTCCCTATGAGAACCGGCGGGTGCCGGCGCGCCAAGTCTATGCCTGTAGGCGGCGTTGGCTAGAGGGGGTAGGGGAAATCGTTCACGTTTTCGGCGGGGTGTGTTGGGGTGCTGGGGTAGAGTG
>NZ_DATCRY010000208.1:0-8937 GCF_036568765.1 Dyella sp.
CAACTGGGCGATGCGCGAACATACCTGCCCTAGCCACGCTGCGCGCTCACGCGCACGCAACGCCGTTTCGTCGACGGCAAGCACGACAGGGGCGCCCGGATGCATGGCCCGCAAACCGGCCTCGTTCAGTTGCCAGATCGCCAGTTGAGGCGCGCGGCCATGCTTTACGTTGAGCGGGCTATCCAACGCGTAAACCGGCGGCGCGCCGCGCTGAAATTCCAACTCCGCCGCCAGCATGAAATTGTCGGCGACCAAGACCGTTGCATTGTTCTTCGCCCAATGTTCGGCCATCGTCGCGCTTTCGCGCCAGCCGACGAAATTAGCCGGAAAGGCTTTCACCGATGTCAGTGCAGCCGCACCGCCGGTCGAGGCGGCCATAGCCAGGTATGTCATGCCGCCGAGTTGCCCCATTGCCGCGAGCACGAAGGCACATCGCAAGAACCATCGTCCACTGCGCGTCTGCGTCCAGGCCGCACAACAGACGGGCACCGCACCAAGCAAGGGCAGATAACCTGGCAACGGCCAATGCACGCGAAAGCGCAGGTCGTCAGCAAATAGCCCCAGAACGAAGTACGGAACAACGAAGCCCAGCGACATCAACGCCACCACATCCCATGGCGCGCCCTCCCTGCGCCGGCGCCAGCAAATCCATGCGACATACAGCAACAATGCGTAAAGCAACGGTGTGCAAGCCAAGGCCTGCTCCAGCGGCTGGATCATCGCATCGGGCTTGAACTGCCAGCTATTGCGTTCGACTGCCTGAAAGGCGATGCCGGCACCGTGCTGCTGCCAGTTGGAAATGACCAACGGCACCAAGCCCATCGCGGCCAGCACCATGGCCAGCCAGAAACCGCCGCGCCGCCATTGCCGACGCCCGCGCGCTGTAAGCGTGAGCACCAACAAGCCGGCCAGCATCGCCATCGCGGCGCGGTAGTGGGTCGCCCAGGCCAGCGCCAGCGCAACGCCCAGCAGACACCAATCGGCGAGCCGGTCATCGCGCATGGCACGCAGCAGGGCGAGCATCGCCAGCAAGATCGACACCGTCAGTGGCACATCCGGTAGCGCCAGCACACCCAGGCTCCCGGCCAGCGGCAACGCCAGGCACAAGAGACCGGCCTGCCAGCCAGCGCGACGACCGAATGCCTCTCGTGCGAACCAAACCGTCAGCCAGGGCAACGCACTGCCAAGCAGCAGGAACGGCCAGCGCATCCCCAACAGGCTATGGCCCGCAACGCTTTCGCCCAGACGAATCAACCATGCCGTCAATGGCGGCAGATCGCTATATCCCCAGGCCAGCCGGCGACTTTCCATCCAATAGAACGCCTCGTCGCCGAACGGTGAAAGTGTGCAGGCGATGACCAGCTTGATGGCTAGCAGAATGACGAAAGCCGTGACGAACGCGTATCGCCAGCGTGTGAGTCCCGCCGCTACACTGCCCCCCTCGTCCCCGCGACCTTCCCGTCCCGACAGAGCCGGTCCGCCATCGCCCATGTCAGCCATCACTTCGCTCCACGACGAAACCTTACGCGCCCGCCTCGATGCCGCCATGGCCCAGGTCAATCGCGTGCTGCTCGGCAAGCCCCGCCAGGTGAAGCTCGCCTTTACCTGCCTGATCGCCGGCGGACATCTTCTACTCGAAGACGTGCCGGGCGTCGGCAAGACGACCCTGGCGCATGCGCTGGCGGCGAGCTTCGCCCTGGATTTCCAGCGCGTGCAGTTCACCAGCGACCTGCTGCCGTCGGACATTATCGGGGTCAGCGTGTATGAGCGCGAGACCGCTCAATTCCGCTTCCACCCCGGCCCTGTGTTCACAGGCCTGCTGCTGGCCGATGAAATCAACCGCGCCACGCCGAAAACCCAAAGCGCCCTGCTCGAGGCCATGGCCGAGGGTCAGGTCACGGTGGATGGCCAGACACATACACTGCCGCACCCCTTCTTTGTGGTCGCTACGCAGAATCCGCTGGATCTCAACGGCACGTTCCCGCTGCCCGATTCACAGCTGGATCGTTTCATGCTGCGCGTATCGCTCGATTATCCGGATGCCGCGGCCGAGCGCGCCCTGCTGGTCGGGAGCGACCGGCGCGACTTGCTGGCCCAGTTGGAACCGCAGTTGGATGCGCAGAGCCTGTCGGCACTGCATCGAGAAACTCAGACGGTCAATGCCAGTGCCGCCCTGCTGGATTACTTGCAGGCCTTGCTGTCGGCCAGCCGCAAGCATGCCGATATTCGCGTTGGTCTGTCGCCACGCGCAGGGCTGGCATTGCTGAGCGCCGCCCGTGTCTGGGCCTGGCTGACCGGGCGCGGTCACGTTATTCCCGAAGACATCCAGGCCTTGTTCGTCGCACTGGCAGCGCATCGTCTGGTTCCTGCACGCGGAGCGACCGGCGACACTCTGGCGCGCAGCTTGCTGGCCGAGGTTGCGGTGAACTGATGCGCGACACCTACGCGCGCCTGCAACGTTGGGCGGAGCGCAAATTGCCGTCACTGACTCGCTACCGACGAGCGGAGCCGCTGCCGATCCGGCTGCACCGACGTCGTATCTATATCGTTCCGTCCTTTTTCGGCATCGGCTTTTGTGTCCTCTTGTTCGTGATGCTGATCGGCGCACTCAACTACGCCAACAACGCCGCCCTGCTCCTGACCTGCTTGCTTGGCGCGGCGGCGGCCTCGAGCATGCTGGTGGCTTTTCGCAGTTTGAACGGACTGCAACTGACCAGCATCCAGTCGGGCCATGCCATCGCGGGCGCGCCAATCCAGATCCGCCTGCATTTCGTCGGCCAGGGCCGGACACACCAAGGCATTCGCGTGGAGATGGAAAGCCAGACACACGCCTTTGCCCTGCAGGGCGACGAAAAAATTCGCGTCGACTTGTCCATGGCAACCTTCGAGCGCGGTTGGCAGGCATTGCCCCGCATCAAGGTCTGGAGCACATGGCCCTTCGGATTGTTTCGCACCTGGAGTTGGCTATACCCGGATCAAACCGTATTGGTATGGCCCCGGCCGGAAGCGGCCGGGCCGCCCCCCAACCTGCCATCCGACGATGAGGAACAACGTCGGCAGCCGCGACGTGGCGACGATCTGGCCGCGTTGCGCGACTACCATCCTGGCGACCCTACGCGGCATATCGCCTGGAAAGTCAGCGCGCGCCATCACGGTCTGCTGGTCAAGGAATTCGAGCAACCCCATGGCCGTCGCGACTGGCAGTTGGACTGGCGCCAGCTCAAGCACCTGGACAGCGAATCGCGCATATCGCGCCTCGCGCGCTGGATCGGCGAGGCCGAGGCCGCTGGCCGTGCCAGCAGTTTATGGTTACCCGACGAAGATATTCCGTCCGGCCGCGGTCGCCCCCATTACGAGCGCTGCATGAACGCACTGGCGCGCATGCCATGAAGATCGTATGGCGTCGTGAACCACGCCATGAAGAACCGTTGGAACGGCGTGCCTTCGACCTGCTTACGCTGACGATCGCCGGTGTACTGCTCTTGCACATCGGACACCTGCCGATCTGGCTCGTTCTTGTGTTGGTGTTGTTGCTCGTCTGGCGCTGGTACAAACGACGTGAACGATCCGGCCGTGCGCCGGCCTATCTCAAGCTGCCGCTGCTCGGCCTGCTGGCCGTCGCCATCGTAACCAGCTATGGCAGCCTGTTCGGACGCGAGGCCGGTGCAGCGCTCGCCGTCGGCCTGCTGGTGCTCAAACTTATGGAGTCCGAAAGCGCGCGCGATGCCCGCGTGGCGACCGCATTTTCCTGCTTCGCGCTGATGACGGCGCTGTTGTTCGATCAGGGCATGGTGATCACTTTCCTGGTGGCCCTGTGCCTGCTGCCTGCACTGGCGACATTGCGTGCGCTGGAGCCGGCACGGTTGCCTTTGAGCTTCAGGCGAGAATTCCTGCCAGTGCTGACCATGCTGGCGCTATCGCTACCGTTAGCGTTGTTCGCGTTCGTCGCCGTGCCGCGCCTGAGTTCGCCGCTTTGGGGCGCACCGCCTTCGGCACAGGCCCGGACAGGCTTGAGCGATCGCATGTCGCCGGGCGATTTCGCCGAATTACTTAACGACGACCGCCCCGCCATGCGGGTCAGCTTCGACGGACCGCCACCGCCCAACAACCTGCGCTACTTCCGTGCTTATGTCATGTGGCGCTACGACGGCCGCGACTGGGGACGCAGCGATGTCCCCCGCGAACCGGCCGCACTCACGGCGGAACGGACGATCCGTTACCAGGTGAGCCTGGAGCCCAATGGGCAAGCCGTGCTACCTGCCATGGACGTGCCGGTCGAAGCGCCGTCGCAAGGGCAATTCGGCGGCGATCGCGAAATCGTCGCGCCACGCCCGGTGAATGACGCGTTGACCTATTCGGTGACGTCGGCCCTGGCTTATCGACTACAACCCGAGCTCGATGATCGTAGCCGCCGCCGCGCGCTGCAACTGCCCGGCGGCTATAACCCGAAAACACTTGCCCTGGCCCGCAGTTGGCGCCAGCAGCACGGCGACGATACGGCAGGGATTGTGCGCGAGGCGCTCAACCTGTTCCATAACGGCGTGTTCCGTTACACGCTGGGACCGGCGCCGCTCGGCCGCGATGCCATGGACGATTTCCTGTTTTCCACTCACGAAGGTTTCTGCGAACACTACGCGTCGGCTTTTACGATCCTGATGCGCGCCGCCGGCATTCCCGCCCGAGTGGTCACCGGCTACCAGGGCGGCTACTGGAATAGCCTGGGCAACTACTTGCTGGTGCGTCAATCGGATGCACACGCCTGGGGCGAAGTCTGGATGGCTGGCCGTGGCTGGGTGCGTTTCGATCCTACGGCCGCAGTGCGACCGGACCGGATCGATCTGGGAGCGTCGGCCGTGGCCGACGACCGAGGAGAATGGTTCGGCAGCTCATGGCTGCGCGATGCGCGTAATCACTGGGATGTCGTCAACCGTTGGTGGAACCAAGGCGTTTTGGGGTTTAGCGCGATACGCCAACGCGGCCTGCTTTCACCGCTGGGCATCAAGGATGCCGACGCGGAGAAACTTGGGCTGGTGCTGGCGTTTGGCTGCGTGTTGTTTGCCATGATAGGCCTGGCCTGGGCACTATGGCGCCAACGCGAAACCGACCCGCTGCGGGCAGCGATGATGCGCCTGGAACATAAACTGGCAGGCATCGATATTGTCCGCCGGCCTAGCGAGGGACCGCAGCATTACCTGACTCGCGCTGCACGGGCCCTGCCCCATCAGCGCGATACGCTGGAACGGCTGATGAGGAGCTATCTCGACCTACGCTACGCCCATGACGAACCGCCCCCTGAATTGCTGAGCGCCTTCCGGCAAGCTGTAAGGGAATTCCGACCACGCCGCGTGGTCAAATGAAGGTGTAGGAGGATAAGCATGCTTCCGGCCCCTAAGGAGAAAGCCATCATGCCCATGTACAAGACGATGGCCCTGGCAGCACTCACTGCCATGTTGGCCGCCTGCGCGACGGTTCCCCAGCCGTTGCAAGGCACGTATACCGATATCAGCACCACGCAGGCCCAGCAGGGCGGCGCTGGCGGCACCAAGGTTCGCTGGGGTGGTGAGATCATCAAGACCGAACCGGGTCCGCAGGAGACCTGTTTCTACTTGATGTCGCGTCCGCTCGACAGCGAGGCTCGTCCTGCCGCACGCAGTCAGTCCGAAGGCCAGGGCCGCTTCGTAGCCTGCCGCGCCGGCTTCTACGATCCGGAAGTCTTCTCGCGCGGACGCGAAGTGACGGTCACCGGCACGCTGCACGGTACCGTCAGCCAGAAGGTCGGCGAATACGACTACGCCTACCCCCGTGTGGAAGCCGACGTGGTCTACCTATGGCCCAAGCGCGTTGCGGTCGCCGCCTACCCACCAGGCTGGTACGACCCGTTCTGGGGTCCGTACTGGGGCCCGTGGGGCGGTTGGGGTCCGTACTGGGGAGGTGGCTACTACTACCGCCCGACGCGGGTGATCGTGGTACCGCACCCAGCCCCACATAAGTAAGTGACAAAAAACGCCGGCGAATGCCGGCGTTTTTTTGGGAAGATGAAAATCCGTTTCGTGACGGCGTCGAGCGATTTCAAAGAGCCTCTAAGAACCTCCGTTTTCATCGTCCAGCAAAAAGCTGGGGCCCAGCGCCTCTGATACATTGAAGCGTCAAAGCACTGGATCCCGGCGTTGCCGGGATGACGAATAGGAGAGAGTTTTTAGAGGTTCCAGTCGCGACCGGCAGCTCACGGGTCGCGACTGAAATCGCTCCTACAACGCCCTTGCAATCGACGTATCTTTCTCATCCCGGCGGCCAATGCATCTGCCTTCCCGCCAGCAGATGCACATGCAAATGGAACACCGTCTGCCCGCCGTGCGTATTACAGTTGACCACGGTGCGATAGCCCTGCTCGGCCAGGCCCTGTTCGCGCGCATATGCGGCGGCTGCCAGCAGTAGTTTGCCGAGCAATTCCGCATCGGCATCCGTGGCCTCGTCCAGCGTGGCGATCGCCCGCTTCGGAATGAACAGCACATGCACCGGAGCCTGCGGATTCAAATCGCGGAACGCCAGCACATCGTCGTCTTCATAGACGATATCGGCGGGAATCTCGCGCTTGACGATCTTGCCGAAAATAGTGTCGCCCACGATTCGCTCCTTAAAAAAAGTTACAAGCGCATCTGCATGCCATGCGCACCCGGCGCCGACATCGTAAAGCCAAACTTCCGATACAGCTCGCACGCCGTGCCATCGGCGATCAACGCAACGTGCGCGGTTTTCGGTGCGCGCGCATGCAACTCGTCCATCAATGCCTGCATGATCCTGGCGCCCAGGCCTTTGCGTTGCCACGCGGGCGCGACGGCGATATCCACCACCAGCAGGAACAGCCCACCGTCGCCGACGATGCGCCCCATGCCGATCAGTTCCCCCTGTTCGCGCACGCAGACCGAAGCCCAGCTGTTTTTCAATCCGGCTTCGGCCGCCTCGCCGCTCTTGGCGCTCAGGCCAGCCGCCACACGCAAGGTGCGGTATTCGTCGATGGCGGGAGTCGCAAGCTCGAGAATCGGCATGTTCGGATCAATCCACGTTCTGTCGGCTGCCGAAAGCATGCGCCAAGGTGCCGCGATCGACATACTCCAGCTCACCGCCCAACGGCACGCCATGAGCCAGACGACTGGGGCGTACGTTCGCCCGGTGTGCCAGCTGGGCCAGATAATGCGCGGTGGCTTCGCCTTCCACAGTCGGATTGGTGGCAATGATCAGCTCATCGATCTCACCCTCGGCCAAACGCTCGCTCAACTGACCAAGGCCAAGTTCTTCCGGCCCCAGCCCGTCGAGCGGCGACAACCGGCCGAGCAGGACAAAATACTGGCCGCGATAACCTGTCGCCTGCTCGATCGCCGCCAGATCGGTCGGCGATTCCACCACGCAGAGCACGTGACGGTCGCGGCTGGCACTGGCGCACAGCCCGCACACCGGCTCTTCGCTGAAATTGCGGCAGCGGCTGCAATTGCCGATACGACGCATCGCCTGCTCCAGCGCACCGGCCAGCTTCAGGCCGCGTTCGCGCTCGCGTTCGAGCAGATGGAACGCCATGCGCTGCGCACTCTTGCCGCCCACGCCGGGAAGGACCCGGAGGGCTTCGATGAGGTCGGTCAGGAGAGATGAGCTGGAGGACATAAGAGAACGAATGGAAGAGTAAGAAAGCCTGCAACGTGCAGGATGCTGTAGGACCGACTTCAGTCCCGACCCGTGAATTGCCGGTCGCGACTGAAGGGAACCTCTAAAAACTGGCTCTTCTGTGGGAGCGACTTCAGTCGCGACAATCGTGCCTCACCGCAAGTCCTTGTCGCGACTGAAGTCGCTCCCACAACGATAGGATCCGCTTTCGCTATGTTCGGGCGATTGCGAGGTTTTTAGAGGTTCCCTGAAGTCGCTCCGATAGGGAACGCGGCACAAAACAGGCTTTTCTCTCATATCCCTCAGAAGGGCATCTTGAACCCAGGCGGCAGGCTCATGCCGGCCGTTACACCGCCGAGCTTGGCTTTGCTCGCCTCGGCCACCTTGTTCACCGCATCGTTCACGGCGGCGGCGACCAGATCCTCGGCCATCTCCGGGTCGTCGGCAAACAGCTTGCGATCGATCGTCACACGACGGACTTCGTGCGCGCCGCTCATTACCACCGTCACCATACCGCCGCCAGCGCTACCGGTGACTTCGAGCTTGGCAATCTCATCCTGCGCGCGCTTCATGTCTTCCTGCATGCGCTGCGCTTGCTGCATCAGCTGGCCGAGTTGTCCTCTCATGATCGTTCTCCGGGTAAGTTCGTCGTGGATATTGCCGAGCGCTCAGGGCCGCTCATAGGGTTTGACCGATTGCGGCACGACCTTGGCGCCGAATTCGCGCTTCAGGGCTTGTACCAGCGGATCGTTGTCGATCGACTCTTCGGCCGCACTTTGTGCTTCTTCGCGAGCGTTCGCCGCCCGCGCGGCCGGCGTGTGCGTGGCCACGCTCTGGTCGCTGACAAAGCGTAGCTTGATTCGCTCTCCCAGCGCTTGGCTGATGCGATCTTCCATCTGGCTCACCATGGGCTCGACAGCCAGGTGCATATGCGCTGCCTGCAGGCCCATCACCAGCGTATGACCGTCGCGCTCACGCAAATGCGCATTCAGCGCAAGCTGCCCCATCGGGCCGCGCAAGCCTGCCTGCTCGATCAAGGCCTCCCACAAAGGCAGACCTCGTGCATCGCGCGGTAGTTCACGCCGCGGCACCGGTGCCGCGGCTGCGGCCGCAGGGGGCGGTACGGCGGCAGGCGGCGCACTACGCGGAGCGGAACGCTCATCCATCGGCGGCGCCGTGCGTTGCGGCGCAGGGGCCGGGGCTGGCGTGGGGACCGTTGCCGGGCGCTCGCGGCGCGGAGCCTCACCGCCGCCATCGGCGGGCCGGAACGCCAGCATGCGC
>NZ_DATCRY010000209.1:0-11294 GCF_036568765.1 Dyella sp.
CCATCACGTGGCGCACTTCAACAAGCTGCTGGACGAAGCCGGCGATCGGAGCATGCGCCTGATCCAGGTCACCGAACTGGATACGGCGATGATGTTGGACCTGTCGCAACGAATCGAGCGCGGCGAATGGCTGGCGATCGCCGGCGACCGCGTTCCGCTCCATGACGGGCGCCGCACCGTTGTCGATTTCCTCGGCCATCCGGCAGCGTTCCCGCAAGGGCCTTGGCTGCTGGCCGGCATCCTGCGCTGCCCGGTCAATTTGCTGTGCTGCCTGAAGGTCGGCGGTCGCTACCGCATCTACCTCGATGCATTCCTGGAAGAAGCCACCTGGGAACGAGGCCGGCGCAACGAAGCCATCCGCGGCTGGGCGCAGCGCTATGCCGATGCGCTGGCCCAGCGCTGCCTGGAGGCACCGCAGCAGTGGTTCAATTTCTATCCGTATTGGCAACTGCCAGCGGAGGAGACCGAGCATGCGCGCTAACGGCGTCTTCCGCGTATCGACCGATATCGTCGTGCCCTTCTTCGATGTCGACTCGCTGGATGTGGTCTGGCATGGCCACTATGTCAAATACCTGGAGATCGCGCGCTGCGCTCTGCTCGATGCGATCGGCCACAACTACACGCAGATGAAGCAAGCCGGCTACGCCTGGCCGGTGATCGATCTGAAACTTCGCTATGTGCGCGCGGCGCGCTTCGGCCAACGCCTGCGTGTGCATGCCGAACTGATCGAATGGCAGAACCGGCTCAAGCTGCATTACCTGATCTGCGACGCCGAGAGCGGCGAGCGCCTGACTCGCGCCAGCACGGAGCAAGTGGCTGTCGACCTGGCCAGCGGCGATATGCAGCTGGTATCCCCTTCCGTTTTCACCGACGCCGTCGAACGCGCACTTAGCCGCGCCGACGCACTCACCACGGCATTTGCGCCATGAACTACGCCAGCCAAACTTACGTCGAAGAAACGCGTATCGGTTTCTACTTTCTGCGCAGCCATACCTGGCAACACCATGTGCTGCGCGTGGCGATCAACGACTTGAAGCGCCTGATCGGCGATCCACTGCCGCAGGGAGGCACGCTGCTGGATGTCGGCTGCGGCCAGGGCAAATCGTTCCGCCTGCTGCGCGATGCTTTCGCGCCGACGCGGATGATCGGCATCGATGCCGATCCGCAGAGCATGGATTTGTCGCGCGCCGAGGCGGAACGCGAACAGATCGGCGTCGATCTGCTCCTGGCCGATTGCGCGGACCTGAAGCTGCCCGATGCCAGCGTCGACATGGTGTTCTGTCACCAGACTTTCCATCATCTGGTCGAACAGGAGAAGGCACTGGCCGAATTCTGGCGAGTACTCAAACCCGGCGGCTTGCTGCTGTTCGCCGAATCGACCAAGGCTTATATCGATACCTGGGTGATCCGCTGGTTCTTCCGTCACCCGATGGACGTACAAAAGACCGCGGACGAATATCTGGCGATGATTCGCGAGCAAGGTTTCACGTTCCAGCCGGCCAACGTTTCGTATCCGTACTTGTGGTGGAGCCGTTCCAAGGATTTCGGCTTGCTCGAACGCTGGGGCCTGCGCGCACCGCCGCCACCCGGCCAGCGCGAAGAAACCCTGATCAACGTCGCCGCGCGCAAACCGGCCTCGCCATGAGTTGTTACCTCAATGCGCTGGGCGTGATCTGCAACCTGGGCGCCGGCAAGGCCGCGGTGGCCGAGGCGCTGTTTGCCAGCGATGCCACGCATCTACCGTCGCGCGAGGGCTGGGTACCCGAACACGCACTACCGCTGGGGGCTGTCGATATCGCGCTGCCCGCACCGCCTTCGGCATTGGCCGAGCGCGATAATCGCAACAATCGCCTGTTGCTGGCCGCGGCGAGCGAGATCGAAGCCGATATCCGGGCGGCGATCGCTCGCTACGGCGGCAGTCGCATCGGCGTGGCGATCGGCACCAGCACCACCGCCATCGAGGAAGCTACACAGGGTATCGACGGTTATCGGCGCGATGGTGCATGGCCGGCGGCGTATCGCTACTCGCAGCAGGAGCTGGGCGCACCCGCCGAATTCCTGGCCGAATGGCTGGACTTGGGCGGTCCCTGCTTCGGCATCTCCACCGCATGCACATCGGGTGCACGTGCGCTGATCAGCGCGCAGCGGCTGCTGCGTCTGGGGCTGTGCGATGCCGTGCTTTGCGGCGGTGTCGATACCTTGTCCCGCTTGCCGGTCAACGGCTTCTTCGCGCTGGAAGCGACCGACCCCGAAGGCTGCAACCCGTTTTCCGCGAACCGCCGTGGCATCGCGATCGGCGAAGCGGCCGCACTGTTCCTGATGACGCGCGAGCCGGGCCCAGTGCAGTACCTGGGAGGCGGCGCCAGTTCGGACGCCCACCATATGTCTTCGCCCGAGCCGCAGGGACTGGGCGCACAGCAAGCCATGCGTGCGGCACTCGATGACGCCGGCCTGGATGCCGGGCGCATCGATTACGTCAACCTGCATGGCACCGCGACCGAGCAGAACGACCAGATGGAAAGCATCGCCATGGCAGCCGTCTTTGCCGACGGTGTACCGTGTTCGTCGACCAAGGCACTGACCGGTCACACGCTGGGCGCAGCCGGCGCGCTGGAGGCGGCTTTTTGCTGGCTGGCCTTGCGCGACGGACGGCTGCCGCCGCATATCTGGGATGGTGTGGCAGATCCCAATCTCCCTGCCCTGCACTTCGTCACGCCCGGCAGCCGGCTTTCGGCCGAACGCCCGCATCGCGTCATGAGCAATTCGTTTGCCTTCGGCGGCAACAATGCCTGCGTGATCCTCGGAGACGCTGCATGACCCTGCGCGCAATCGCCGAGGTCGTACCGCATAGCGGCGATATGAGCCTGCTCGACGAGATCGTGGAGCTCGACGCGGAACGCATCGTTTGCAAGGCGACCGTTCGCACCGGTGGCCTTTTCAATGACGCCGACGACGGCTTTCCGGCATGGGCCGGTGTGGAGCTGATGGCCCAGGCCATTGCCGCCTGGGCCGGTGCGCATGCGCTCGATGAAGGTCGTGCACCGCGACTGGGTTTTCTGCTCGGCACGCGGCACTACGCCTGCAACGTCGATCGTTTTCCACTTGGCAGCGATTTGCGAGTCATCGCCGAACGTGCCTTCCACGATGATAACGGCATGGGTTCGTTCGCCTGCCGCATCGAGGCGCCGGGCATCGACGCGCAAGCACGGCTAAGCGTCTTCAGCCCGCCCGATGCCGAACGCTTTTTCATCCTGGGCGCTCCGAGCGCGCAAGGATTCACCCATGACTGATTCTGTTCTTGTGACCGGATCGAGCCGCGGCATCGGTCGCGCCATCGCTTTGCACCTGGCCAATGCGGGCTTCGATATCGTGCTGCATTGTCGTTCGCGGCGCGAGGAAGCCGAAAGCGTAGCGGCACAGATCCACGCTATCGGCCGGCAAGCGCGTGTACTCCAGTTCGATATTGCCGACCGTAGCGCCTGCCGTGCAGCGCTGGAAGCGGACGTGGCGGCCCACGATGCCTATTACGGTGTGGTCTGCAATGCCGGCCTCACCCGCGACGGCGCGTTTCCCGCGTTAAGCGACGACGATTGGGACCAGGTACTGCGCACCAACCTGGACGGCTTCTATAACGTGCTGCATCCGTTGATCATGCCGATGATTCGGCGTCGTGCAGCGGGGCGTATTGTTTGCATCACCTCGGTCTCCGGCATGATCGGCAATCGCGGCCAGGTCAACTACAGTGCTTCCAAAGCTGGCGTTATCGGTGCCGCGAAAGCGCTGGCAGTGGAACTGGCCAAGCGCAAGATCACGGTCAACTGCGTCGCGCCCGGCCTGATCGACACCGATATGCTCAGCGACGACCTGCCGCTGGAAGACATACTCAAAGCGATTCCGATGCAGCGCGCCGGACAAGCCGAGGAAGTGGCCGCGGCAGTCGCGTTCCTGCTCAGTGCGGATGCCGGCTATATCACCCGCCAGGTTCTGGCAGTCAACGGCGGGCTATGTTGAGCCGCCGCCATTTTCACCCTAAGGAGAGGTCGACCATGAAAGCCAAATTACTCGCCGCCGCCCTGCTTTTCGCCCTGCCTGTCGTCGCAATGGCCGCCGACAAGGTGGTGCATTTGCAGTTCGACCAGGTGGTGGCGGAAGCCGTCAAGAGCGGCAAGCTGGACGGCACGGTGAAGTTCTACCTTGCAGGCAAGGAGCCGGCCGGCAAGATCACGATCGTCAACGATAATGCCACCACTAATCGCAAGACCAATGCCTTCGGCAAGAAGGATCAGGAAACCTGCGATTGGGTATTGCAATCGGCGCTGATCAGTCTGCAGGACGACGCGAAGAAAGCCGGCGCCAATGCGGTGGTGGATATCGTCAGCAACTACAACGATGTGGTGTATAGCGACCCGCAGAACTACGAGTGCCATGTGGGCTTCTTGATGTCGGGCGTGCAGTTGAAGGCGAAGCTGGCGAAAGTCGATTGATTGATGTTGGTGGCTAAGCTGGCTTCTACGGTCACGTGACGCTTCCCCCCTCACCCCAACCCTCTCCCCCGGCGAAGCCAGGGGAGAGGGAGCCTGACCGAGGCAAGCCTCAGCACGTCGCACTTGCGTAGCCTGCTCCCTCCCTTGTTTACAGGGGAGGGTCGGGGTAAGTACTCGCCGAAGTTTTTCAGGCTGACAAAGAGCACATAGGTTCCCGCGAGCGTTCACCCCCTCCCAGCCTCCGGCGAAGCCAGGGGCGAGGAAGCCTGACCGAGGCAAGCCCCAGCACGTCGCACTTGCGTAGCCTGCTTCCTCCCTTGTTTACAGAGGAGGGTCGGGTAAGTACTTGCCGAAGTTTTTCAGGCTGACTAAGAGCGCATAGGTTCTCGCGAGCGTTCACCCCCTCCCAGCCTCCGGCGAAGCCAGGGGAGAGGAAGCCTGACCGAGGCAAGCCTCAGCACGTCGCACTTGCGTAGCCTGCTCCCTCCCTTGTTTACAGGAGAGGGTCGGGGTAAGTACTTGCCGAAGTTTTTCAGGCTGACAAAGAGCGCACAGGTTCCCGCGAGCGTTCACCCCCTCCCAGCCTCCCCCTGTGCAAGCAGGGGGAGGAGCGGTCATTGCGACTGCTCAAACGTACTTATGCGTGACGCCTTACTCACTCACGCATGATCAAGACAGTTGTTCTCCCCGGCTAAGCCGCGGGAGGAGGAGCAGTCTTCGCAAGCGCGAAACGCTGAGGTTCGCTCCAGTCGGCTCCCTCTCCCCTGGCTTCGCCGGGGGAGAGGGTTGGGGTGAGGGGGGCTCTTGCTCGTCCCTCGCTCCATATCGGCCTCTCGCACCGATGCTCGCGCAACTTCCACTGCAAACCCGGTCTCAGCATTTCGCTCCCGCTCTACCAATGACTACTCCCCTGACCAGATCCGGGGAGAAAAGCCGGCGCCCATACCACGATAGAGAACGCCAGCAGGAACAGCGATGTGACGTATAGCGTCCCCGCCCAATGGCGAGCGCCATGCAGGCTTCTCGATTTCGGATATCCGTAAAAATCAGCCAGGCAGGATGTTCAACGCTGGAAACAGGCAAGCTACTTTAAGCGCAGAATGCCCTGACCGCTCAGTCAAACCAGCCGATTATCTGAATGAAGCAGACCACAACAAAATCACCAAAGAAATATTCATAAATCCTTGCATACATGACAACAGAAGCGCCAAATGAAATATTTGAAACCATCACTATTCATATTAACGAAATAACCTTCGATGCTAATGGCCGTTCAAAAGGTGACTCACTTATGTAACAAAAAATAATATCTATAAATTTACAATCTTTTATGATCACCAAACAGCAATATAACAATATTTTTACCCGAAAGCGCGCATTTTTCTCAACCCGAAGTAGTAAGTACACGCTTTAGTACGGATTAATCTCGATGCAGCGACTCGCATCGGCTACGAAAGAAGTTATGTCAGAGCAGGTCACGTAAGTCGCGTCATTTTTCCGGATTTGTTCCGCGCCATCTGTACGGTGCAGGGTCAGCCATGTCTTGCTGTCTCTGCACACGCCAACTGATTCATCCATTGCTGTGGCTATAACCGTCCATGAAGACGGACGGGCTCCTTTTGCCCCAAGACCTGGAGCGCGCAAATGATGAATACCTCGTAACACTCGCAGCCGTTCCATCAAATTCCAATGCTATTCACGCAGCGCCATAGGTGCGGCGCAAGGACGGTCGTGCGTGGTTTTCCATGCCGTCTTTGCACCGACTTTCCTTATCCGGCGCTGCCGCCGGAACCGTCCCTCACCGACGGACGGGCTCCCTTTGTCCCCCCAATCTGGAGTGCGCAAAGATGAAAACGAGGAAATCGACTATCACCGCGGAAACTGCGCGCAAGCTGCTGCTGACCAAGCGAATAAACGAATTTAAACGGAAAAGCCCATATGCTTACCCCGATCCAGATCTAGATGCGCCGGGATCCGTCGATGGCCAATATGCAGATAATTTACTCCCTTTGAGCGCTGGCTCCGTTGGCACGGCCATCTCGATCCCCGGTCCGCCGGGTCGCGAGACTGCGATGTTAAGAACTCTGATAATTTACTTCGATGAGCGAGAGGTAAACCGTATCGAGGGGTTCGTACCAACTTACCCCTACCAGGCTTCGATACCCGCTAGATATCTCCTGACGAATGGCACATACGAGATTTTTTATGACATGGTGTTCATGTCGGGTCTAATGATGAGGTCCCGCCCGCTGATCGTGACCATCGACAACCGTATGCCGAATCGCGGAAATGTTCCTGCTGCACCGATTTTCCCCGTCGGCATCGATACCGACGGTATCACTCAGGACTATCTCGACACCAACGGTGAGGTGATCATGACGATCCCGCGTTGGGACGATATAGCATCATTTGAAGGCGTCAATCTGATCTGGGATTCTAGGCCGATGCCCCGCGTGTCTGTGACCGACACAGACGTCTCCAGAGGCTTGGTCGAAGTGCCCGTGGCGAGCGATTTTATTCGGCAAGGCGCGAATCTGAATAATCGCGTTATCGATGTCTACTATTACCTTACCAGCCGTGCTGGCAGAGATGGCCTGACATCGTTACATGCCGAAGCTGATCTTATTGTGTTCAAGCCACCAGCAAACCTTCCACCGCCGAATGTACTTTTGGCAATAGACGGCTTGATCGATTTAAAGGATGCCGATGCCGGCGTCGAGATCGAAATAGAGAACGAGTACGACAACTACCAGCCAGGCGACATGATACTAGGCTTCTGGGGCACGGTGCCGATCGGCCCCGTGCAGGCCAACAGCTTCCCGGTCAAAATACTCGTACCTCGTGCCACTATCGTCAACGTCGGCTCAGGACCCGTCGGTGTAACTTATCAAGTAATAAGAGGCGGTAGGCTCTATGACTCCCCCGCCCTCCCGGTATTAGTCGATATCGATCACCCAGGCCCGGCAGATCCGGATCCGGAGACTCCGGTCAATCCGGCTCTGCAGCTATTGACCGTCGTCGGTGGCAGTGACGACGTCGACAATCCTGCTCGCCCCAATCGGCTAACTACGACCGATCGCGGGCAGCCTGCATCCATCATCGTACCGTTCTATGTCGATGCCAGCGGCGCGAACGGCCCAAGGCTTGGCGAGCGTATTACGGTGTATTGGGGAGTCGACGAAAAGATCGTTGCCACCCATGAAGTGACCGGTACCGAAGCTGCCGATCCGACACAACCACCGTTTATCTTGACGATGTCGGCCACCGACGTCGATGCCACGCCAAATGGCACAGTAAACGCGTATTACACCTTGCGCACACCTCTGGGTGCACCCGCCGACAACGAGACCATTTCCGAGCCGCAACCGGTTCAGGTCGAGCTGACCGGCCCCGGAGGCCCGGGGGGGTTGCCGCCGGCAGAGTTCGATGTCGAATTCCCTTATGAGAATTGGCTATACCGCGAACAGACAGCCGGTGGTCTTAAAGTCATCGTACGCGCCTACGACGATTGGGAGCCAGGCGATCATGTCGAACTGTCCTGGCAGGCCTTCAGCACGGAAAATGGAGCTCCGGGAAGTCTCATTCCCGGAACGGAGCTAATCCCTCCGCCTACCGCCGAAATGACCGGCAACGATATCCGATTCATCATTCCGTACGACCCGAATATCTCGCTGATCGGAAATCCGGCTAACGGGTGGTTAGGCATGGGGCTTGTCGATTATGTGGTGATTCGAAACGGCGTCCGCTACCCCTCGACGGCGCCCGCCGCCGCCAGATTCGATCTGTACTGAGCGCCTTGTCGCAGTTGTCTCGGTGCCCGCTGAAAATTCAGCGGGCACCTTTCCTTATTGCATGTGAGAGAGAGGCATTCCCATGTTGAATCGTCCCCGCACGCATGTCCCCCGCCAGGCCCTGCGCCAGGGCTTGCTGGCCGAGTTGGCTGAGTTGCGCATTCCTAGCCGGCAGCCCGTCCCTCCGAATGACCCCGCACCCAGCCTCTACGCTATTGGCCTGAGCGCCATCAGCAACGGCCTCTACGTCTTCGTGCCTCCCTACAGCGGCATGAACAACGGCGACTACATCGAAGTCTTCTGGGACAACTCGAATATCCCTGCCGCCAGTGACACGGTCAACGATGGCAACAAGAACACGGCCATTGGACTACCCCTACCCGCCAGCAGCTTCGCCAATGGTCGCTTCACTCCTTACTACCGCGTCACGCGCGGAGGCAGCGGACTCCCGCTCTACAGCTTGACCCAGAACATCTGGGTCAAGCTGAACCCGCCGGGCGGCCTCGATCCCAATCCGGGCACGCCCGAGCATGAAAATCTGCGTGCGCCCATCCTGCCCGAGGACGTCCGCGACGGACTCGACAACGATCGTGCCGCGCTTGGTGTAGATGTCACCATCCCGCCCTACCCGCAGATGGCCGAGTACGATCGCATCGATTTCAGCTGGGGCGGCAGTGGAGGCGGGATACGGCATATCTACACCGTGCAGCCGGACGAAGTCGGCCGACCCGTCGTGGTGCACATTACCGAGTCTGAGATCCTGAGCGCCGGCGATGGCGACGTGCTGCTCATGTACACCGTCATCGATGCAGCGCTTAATCGCACCGCCGATGGGAAGTGGTCGCTGACTACGCGTCTCAATGTGCTTGCCAACAACTCGCACCTCGACGCGCCTTATATTGTCGAAGTCAATGAAAACGAAGACATCGACCTGACGGAATTGGGCGACGCCGATGCGACGGCCGTTGTCTACGCTGATAACATCGACTTCGCCGTCGGCGACGACATCACCTTTACCTGGGCTGGCTTCGACGCCTACGGTACTGCGCTCACGCCCTACACCGATACGCAAAGAGTGACACGCGTCCCGAGACCGGTCCTCTTTATCGTTCCTAACGCCACCGTAGTGGCTAGTGCGCAAGGCCGCGCGGTCCTGTCCTTTATGCTGCACAAGTCGAACGGTGAAACCATCGATTCGCGCCACTCGACCGTGCGCATCGTCGGCAAGGCGGCTTCGGATCTGCCTCCCCCGATCGTTACACCAAGTCTCCTGCCTGCCGACGTCGTGCGAGCCGACGTCACCGTGCTCGCCTACGACGGCATGGATGTCGGCGACCATGTCACACTGATCTGGACCGGCATGGGCGCCGATAACCGACTCGTCGACTACCGCCCCACATTCGATGTCACCCAGGCCTGGGTCGGCCAGGATCTGCCCCCCTTCCCCATCGACGGACCTGCCTATATCGCGCCACTCGCCGGCGGCCGCGTTACCGTCTCTTACCAGGTCGACTATGCCGCAGGGCCCGCGCTCGTGCGCGAGTCGGCACCACTGGAACTTCCTGTCGGCGACGCGGGAAATCGATTGCCACCGCCCTTTGTGATCGAAGCCCCGGACGGCATTTTCGATCCGACGCTCACCTTAGCCAACGTGCGCATTCCCGGCACGGTCCTGGTCGCCAACGATCGGGTCAACCTGACCTGGGTCGGCGACACCACCGGTACCTACACCGATAGCGCTATCGCCCGTACCACCGGGCAAGCCTTGAACATGGTGGTCCCGGCTGCCCGGATCACCGGCAATCGCCAGATCACCGTTTCCTATGCCGTCAATGGTGGGCCAGCTTCTACCACGCTCACCTTGCGAGTCGCCGCCTCAGGCGACCTGCCCATCCCGGAAGTGGATCAGGCCAACAACGGCGTACTCGCCCTCGGCAATGTGCCGGCCTCCGGCGCCACCGGTCGCGTGCGTCCGTATACCGGCATCGCCACCAACGATCAGGTCACGCTGTTTCTGGAAGAGCCGGCCGGCACGGTGCAATGGCAACGGACGGAGACTGTCACCAGCACCACCCAGGATCTGACCTATACCATTCCGCGAAGTGTGATCGCCGGCTTGCTCAACCGCACCGTGCAGTTGCGCTACGCCGTGCAGCTTGCGGGCGTCAGCAAGGGACAAAGTGCCGTGGCGCATCTGAGCGTCGAGGACGGTGCTGCGTCAGAGCGTCCAGTTATCGAGGTCATCCGCAATCCGCAGAATGTGGATATCCCCAATGGTGGCACCACGGGCGCTACCTCACTCACGCTCAGCGGCACCGCCGCGCGCGACCAGCGTGTGCAGATCTTCGATGGCACCAACGCGTCGCTAGGCATCGCCAATGTCAACAGTATGGGACGCTGGTCACTGCCCGTCGCTGGGTTGAGCAGCGGGCCTCACACCCTCACTGCCGAGGGGCTCTATGACGATTTCCCGGTGTCCGATGTCTATCGGTTGACCATTACTCTCAGCGGGCACCTGCTTGTCATGGGGGGGCGCTCGACGAGCCCTATGCGGGGAGGATTCCACGGCTCAGCCGCTCTACGCACTAGTCGCCGTCGGCTTCATGCTCTGGATGCGACCACCAAAAAGTCGATCCTGGCACGATGGCGCTACCAATTCGAGCTCGATAGCACAGGCATCACCGCCACCGACTTCCTCGACCTCGAACCGGATGCCGTACTCTACATCGATACCGACGACGACCAAGTGATCCTCCGGCCCAGGAATATTCTCGGGAACGGCGTCTCCACCACCTCTTACGGTGGCGCTTTCGTGGCGCAACGCGATGAGGGCAATCTGGTCGCCTGGGGAAGTACCAACATGGGTGGCACGTTGCCCCCAGTTCTCCCGGGCCTTACCGATATCGTCGAATTCAAAACCAGCTTTGGTGCCTTTGCCGCACGACGGAATAACGGCAAAAACGGCGCAAGCGGTGCCGTGGTCGCTTGGGGAAACAGTGGTTATGGCGGCACATTTCCC
>NZ_DATCRY010000210.1:0-2361 GCF_036568765.1 Dyella sp.
ATCACGACTTCGTAGGCCTGCTCGAGCGACGCGATCGCCATGTGCGCCGCGTTGGGCTGCGCCTGCCACGCCTTCTCGCGCCGCTCGTTGTAGAAGGCCAGCACCGCCTCCGGGTGCTGCTGCCAGCCTTCGGGGCTCGCAAGCTCCTGCCAAGAGTAGCTGTTCCACAGGCCCTTGGCGTCGCGGAACGTAGGCAGGCCGCTCTCGGCACTCACACCGGAGCCCGAGAGCACGACGATCTAGTGTCCTGTCCCATTTATTCGACGGCAGAGGCGAGATAGTTTTTCGAGGATTGAGTCGGCGGTGGCCGTCCAGGTGAACGGCTTGCAGTTCTCGTTGTACTGGCTGACGAACATGTCGATCTTGTTCGTCAGCTCCTTGACGCTTTTGAACGAACCGCGCCGGATGGCCTTGTCGGTGATCACGGCGAAGAAGCGTTCGACCTGATTGAGCCAGCTCGAATAGGTCGGCACGAAGTGCATGTGCCAGCGTGGCCGCTGCGCGAGCCAGGCGCGCACCTTCGGATGCTTGTGGCTGGCGTAGTTGTCCACGATGCAGTGCACGTCCAGCTCCTGCGGCACGGCCTGGTCGATCTCACGCAGGAAGCTCAGGAACTCCTGGTGCCGATGGCGAGGCTTGCAACTGGCCAGGATTGCGCCGTTGAGCACGTTCAGGGCTGCGAACAGTGTCGTTGTCCCATGGCGAACGTAGTCGTGCGTGACGCCCTCGACGTAGCCCAATCCCATCGGCAGCATGGGCTGCGTGCGCTCCAACGCCTGACACTGGCTTTTCTCGTCGACGCATAGCACCAAGGCGTTCTCGGGAGGGTTGAGGTACAGCCCGACCACGTCGCGCAGCTTCTCGATGAACAGCGGATCTGTCGAGAGCTTGAAACTCTCGACGCGGTGCGGCTTGAGCTGAAACGCGTTGAGGTAACGAGCCACCGTGCTCTTGCTGATGCCAGTCTCTGAGGCAAGACCGCGCGTACTCCAGTGCGTCGCCCCATCCGCAGGCTTGGTGTGCAACGTCTTGTTGATCAGCTCGGCAACGCGTTCATCGTCCACCGTGCGCGGCCGCCCGGGGCGCAGCTCGTCGTACAGACCCGTGATCCGATCGCGCGCGTAGCGCCCGCGCCACCTGTTGACCGTATTGCGGTCAAGTCCCAGCCGCTTGGCGACTTCGGTGCTCGCGACGCCGGCGCCTTCGCAGGCCAGCACGATGCGCGCGCGCAGCGACAGCGCCGCAGGCAGCGAGCGCGACCGCGCCATTGACGTCAGCTCGGCACGCTCACTCTCGGTCAGCTCAAGGTTGGTTGTACGGGTATGGGCATTGGCCATCAGGCACCTCCAAGGATGCCTTATCCCAAGCACTTCTTGTGCCTACGAATTAACGGGACAGGACACTAGCCGGGTGGAAGCGGCATCCGGCACAGGGGGCGGGCCAGCCCCTTGCAGCCGAGCCCCGTGAGCTTGAGCACTGCGCCATCCAGCGGACCTGATGCGCTGAGCCTGCCGCTGTCGCTGATGGTGGTGACGAACAGATCGTCCATCTGCGGCCCGCCGAAGCACAGCGCACTCGGATGCATCACGGGCAGCACGATCTTTCGCGTCAGCTGGCCTTGCGCGTCGAAGCGTGCAAGCGTGCCGGTACGCACCAGCGCGGTCCACAGCCCGCCTTCGGCATCGAAGCAGCAGCCGTCAGGACCGGAGCCCTGGTCGTCGGTGCGCACGAACACGCGCCTGTCACCGAGCGTGCCGTCGCCCGCCACGGCGTAGGAATAGATGACGCGCCTTTCGCTGTCGGCCACATGCAGCCGGCCGTCGATCGGGCTCACGCAGGGGCCGTTGCAGATGCCCAGCCCGTCGTCGAGCTTGTTCAGCCGCAGGCCGGTGTCGAGCCGGTAGAGGCCGCCCAACGGAGCTTCGCCCGGCTCGCGGAAGACGTGCATGGTGCCCACCACGAAGCTGCCGTCGGGCATCGAGATGCCGTCGTTCAGCCGCAGGTGCTCGTGGCTCGCGTCGATCCGCGCCAGGGTCTGCAGATGGCCGGTACGCGGGTCGAGCGCGCAGATCTGCTCCTTCAGCGCCAGCACGATGCGGCCATCGGCATTGAAGGCGAAGGAGCCCAGCGGCGGCGGGACTTCATGGCGCGCGGTGACCGCGCCGGTGTCCGCATCCAGCGCAATCACCAGGCCTGCGCGGCAGTCCAGCAGCCACAGCTGCCCGTCGTGCCAGACGGGGCATTCGCCCAGGGCGGTTTTGAGGTTTCCTAGGCGCTGAATTTCCATTTTCAATTCAATTGATTCGAATTGAATTCGAATTCTTCTCTTTATTCAATTGCATCGAGCCACGTCAATCAGCC
>NZ_DATCRY010000211.1:0-18834 GCF_036568765.1 Dyella sp.
GGGTGGATGGCCGCCGTTTCGACCCCTTCCCGCCGCAACCAGTCGTGTATCGGCAGACGTGCAGGCGACAATCCGGGCAAAAGCTCGACTGAGCCGTCCCATACCGTGACGGACGCGGCCTGACGAAGAAACGGGAGCGCAGCACGGAGCGCTCTTACCGCCTCCAACGACCCATTCCAGGCAACCGTAACGTTCCGAAATTTCAGCGCTCGCTGAGTATCCATAGGCAACAGCAACATCGGCGACGCGCCCGATAAAAGCACATGCGTCAGGTAATCGAAACCTTGCATGTACCCGGTTTCCAGGCTCGGCAATGTGCTTACGGTAAGATCGGCCAGGCAGGATCGATGTGCCAGCACGCTGGCATAAGGCCCTCGCCCCACCTCCCACGTGCCTTCGACGTGATGGCGCCCGCACAGTTCCGACCACCATGTCGCCATGGCGCTGGCTTCGATTTCCGCTTGGGCAAGCACTGCGGCGACATCGGGAATCGCCAGAGTGGACGGAACGATGTCGATGACATGCAAGCCGGTCGCAAACGCGCCAAACGCATGGGCGAGCGGTAAACCGGCCACGACAACGGCAGCATCGTCGCGCATATCGTCTACATGGAGAATCAAGTCATACATGAACGACTCCCTGCCATGTCAATGCTGCATCCACACCGGAATCGCGGCATGTTCGAGCACGAAGTGCGTTGTCCCACCCCACCATCGCTCTTCAAGCCGCGAGTGGTTATACGCACCCATAATCAACAAATCAGCTTTTAATTGCTCCGCTTCCGCCAACAGCCGCACCCCCGCCCGGACTCCGGAATGGATCAAGCGAGCGTGTACTCTGAGGCCAAGCCGCCCTAAGTACATATAAGGATCGAAACGCGGTGCGGCGACACGAGCCCAGGATGTATCAAGAGAACCATCCAGGATGTGGACATGCCTGGCCTTGAGGATGACAGGCAGCGCCGCATAGATCGCCCGCGTGGCCGAGTCGCTGCCATCCCAAGCCAGCGCTATACGCTCGAACTCGATCTTGGAAGCCGCCTGCGAAGGCATGATCAGGCAAGGTATCCGAGTGGCACACAGCGCCTTGCTGAACGCGAATTTCTTGCCGGAGCCCTCGATCAGGATGCGATCGAGCACGGCCAGATTGTGCCAGCTTCCCAGTTGCGAAAGTAACGCGGGTAAATCGCCGCCGACGCTGCGCCAGTGGACATGATGTATCCCACCATCCATCGCGAATGCGACAAAATCGTCCCCCTCTCGATCCACCGAATGAGCTTCTGGCGCGGCATCATGGAATGCCGCGGCGACCTGCTCACTGCTGCGCCGACTGATTCGTAATTCCTCGAACAGACAACCTGTCAAGGCGCTGCCGAACGCATGAGCCAAAGCGGTAGCGGTCAGCGTCGCGCTGCTCCACGGTGCGCGCGACGATGTAATCAAAGCAAGGATGCCCGCCATGGAAGGGGATACGGAAGGCATCACCGGCAAGATATCCGCCGATGTGGCACGCAGATCCATCATAGGATTCTCTCGTTTAGAGCGCCAGTGAATGAATGACCTGCATGCCATCGTCGGGATCGGGGCTACGGCTAAATCCAAGATACATAGCCAACTCCCGCATCTGGCCGTTTTCGGCACTGTCGATCGAATACATTTTCTTGAATCCGGCGGCGCGCGCTTTGGCGATCAGATGACGCATCAGAGCCACAGCCAATCCCTTGTGCTGCCAATCTTCGGCAACGGTCACAGCGCATTCGCAGCTGCCTTCGTCAGAGGCACTGTAGCGAGTAACACCGACCTCACGTAGCTCACCATTGTCGTGGACGAGGGCAATGAACGCGCAGCTGTCGGGCTCACGGACATTCATGAGCTGCCCAAGCAAAACCTCACTGACCTTCTGGTTTTCTGCCAGAAATCGAAAATAGCGCGACCTCGGGGAAAGCCGCTCGATGAAGCGCCGCTCGCGGTCCCTATCTTCATGCCGCAAAGGGCGAACTAGCACGTGGCTTCCGTCAAGCAAGGTCTCGATCCAATGCTCGCCGGCAATGGATGCATAGGCCGAAAGATTCTGGTACGCGTGCTGTGATGACATAGCCAACTCCTTAGACGATCCGCAAATCCGTGCGCGTTAGTTTCAAGTAAGAAATATCGGTAGCGCCTTGATAGAAATCAATCGCGTACGTGCTTCTGCCGAAATGACCTGGTAGAACCGCTTTAAATGGACATCCGAATATCTATCGGATTTTCGTTGTTGTCCCAGCGAGATCTATAAAATGCGGTATCGATCCGCCTTGTCGCGACGCGCACTGGAACGGCGATCAAAGTAGCTTTCGGGCTTCTGAAATCGTCTGCCTCGCTTTGAACATCAATGCATTGCCAGTACTGGCACATCCACGCATTGGATGAGCTTCACCGTCTCACTACCACGAACGTGCCTAGCCCATCCCTCCCAGCTGTGTGTTCCCATGACGACGAGATCGCAACCTTCGCGCGCAATCGCTCCAGCAATGGCACAATAAGGACGCTGATCGAAGGCGTAGCCGGATTGGCATTCAACGCCGGCATCGCGCGCCAATGCGCACACGCGGTCCAAGTATTTCCTGGCGCGGTCTACCGCCATATCCTGGTAGGTGGCATCCATGAACTGAATCAGTTCGGCCACATACGTCACCGCAGATAGTGGCTGCAGCACATGAAATACATATACTTTCGCTCGCATGGCAGCAGCCAGCGTTACAACCTTGAAAGCTGCTTCGAACGATGCTTCCGTACCATCGACTGGAATACAGATGTGTGTAAATAGTGCTTTCTTGGACGTTGTGCCTGCGCGGCGAGCCTCCGCCTCGCTCTCGATGGGAGCGCTGGCACGCCCCCGACGCCGCCAATAAGCTCGACTATGCAGCATGGCCATGGCGCATCACCTCATCTGGAATCTAAGGATAGTGTCTCGCCCGTTGACAGACTCAATCTTGATGCGGATCAAGAAAAAAGCAGGCATCGACCATAGCTCTCCCGCACCGATCCTATGCGTCTTATGCGTGGACAGACGTTATGCCAAGAGCGTCGCGCGCAGACGCGATGGGCTGATCGAGCCAGGGGAGTATCTCGGCCACCATCTTCTGCCTGGCCAGCACCAACGCATGGGGCAAGCTCCGTGATGGCCGCAACTGTGTGCTTCGCCTGGACAGCGCAGATCCCGCGTAGTCGTGGCTTTCCATACCCGCAGCGCCTGCCTGTCCATGCTCTACTTGCACCGGTTCGATGCCATCGGCAACACAGTTGGCAAAAAGGGCCAGCCGCGGTTGAGGCGATATCGCCGTAAGCATGGCATGCCTGAATCCGGCACCCTCTCCTTCATCTCTCCATGAGGGTGGCAATTGGCGTAACCAGTCCAACGAGCGACCTTCGCCTGGGCGAACCAGACAGCCGTAGCGTTTGGCTTGCGCGATCGATCCGACTACCGTCCCTCGACGCAACGCATTTCCGACCTGCGCCATCGCCCGCAATGCAGCCACGCTATCGTAATCCTCATTCAATCGTACTAAGGCATCGCCAAAACCGATGATCCCGATGCGATGATGCAGTATTCGCTCTGTCGTAGCCCCTGCCTGCCATGCGGCCAGGTCGGCCAGCTTGACGGCCAAAGCCGCCGCACGCTGCATGGCAGCCAGGTCGATGTAGGTCCTTGCCGCAGGGCCTCGCACAAAACTGGCGACATTCACCGCCACCGAAAGCCAGTCTTGCGGCCAATAGGGAGCATCCGTGCCGGCGCTGGCCAGCACGCGTTCGTCAATCAGAACTTCCCAGGCCCGGAAAGCCCGTAGGAATTCATACTCGGCCTCGGGCCGTTCGTCCGGCGGCAACCCCTGCACCAATGTGTTACTGATGCGCTCCCAGGTCGCATCGACAGTGATGTCGCGCAACCGCCCCTTTTCACGCCAGCGAAACCACGTATCCCATGCTTCCACCGCGACCGGGGTGACAAAAGGAGACAAGGTGTCTTTCATGATCATGGTATCGGGTCATGGAGCGAGTCATGTTCCAATCTAGGGAGCGGACGAGGTCGCGCATTGAGACAGATCAATGCGCGGCCGGGTCGCTCTACGCGGCCGATACAGTTACAAACTGTTACCAAGCGTTACGCGTCGCTCATCGTTGTGTCGATAAGCATGGCTAGCTTTCGACTCCAGGCACTTTGTTCACAGCCGGGGAGAGCTACCATGAACGCAGTCATCCAGGAGCACAATAGCTCATCGATCCATGCTGCACCCGTCGCCAAACCGGTTGTTCGCCCAGCGCCCGGCGCAGGGTTCGATCTCGACGCGCTGCGTAGTCATATGCTTGTCCAGATGCATAAACTGGAAGCAGGAAAGGCTCTCTATCGCGCGGGCCAGCCTTTTCGCTCCTTATTTCTCGTTCATGCGGGCTTCCTCAAAAATACGCTGGTATCCGAAGATGGGCGCGAGCGCGTTACGGCGTTCCACATGCGAGGCGACGTGCTCGGCACCGAAGCGATCGGCACGAGCATGCATGTATGCTCGGCGGTCGCGCTGGACAGCAGCGTAGTCTGGGAAGTGCCCTATACGTGTTTGCTACGAGCAGGCGCTGCCGATCCGTCCTTGCAGGCACGGTTAGCCGATATATTGGCCGCCGAGATGCGCAACGACCGGCGCTGGATGCTCGCTCAGAGTACTCTTGGGGCAGAACAACGCGTGGCGTCGTTTCTACTTCACATGGCAGCACGGCATGAAGACCTCGGCTTCAGTGGCAGGCGCTTTATGTTGCGCATGAGCCGGATGGATATCGCCAGCTTTCTTGCCCTCAAACACGAGACGGTAACGCGCGCCCTGTCGCACTTGGCGGATCTGGGATGCATCCGCATCCAACTGCGCGATGTCCAGATTACCGATCCCTCTCGGCTGGAGCAGTTATCCCAGCAGAACGAACGCATTCATTGATCTCGGCTGTCCCATCGATGCGTCGCCCTGACTAGCGCAGCGGCCAAATCGTCGCGAAGGTACGGTTTAGGCAGCAATTCGTAGACGCTGTCGTCATATGCCTCCGTACGTAACGAGCGCTCGTCGCCGGAAGTAAGCAATACCGGCAGGTCTGGCCTCGTCTCTCGCAACCTGTGCGCCAGGGCCACTCCGGTCATACCGCTCCCCAGCATGATGTCCGAAAACACCATGGTGACAGCTGGCAGCGTGTGCAGCATCTCCAAGGCCTGCTCAGCGTTACGGGCGGCGTACCCGACATAGCCAAGCGAACGAAGAAAGCGCAACGCGACATCGCGAACGTCCGGCTCGTCCTCTACCACGAGAATCGTTCCTGGAGAGAGCCTGCCCGCCTGCGGAGCATGGTTCCTGGCCGTTACGGCCAGCGCGGGAGCGGCTGCAGGCAAATGCAGTTCGATGCATGTTCCATAGCCAAGCTTGCTCTCGATCGTCAATCGCCCTCCGGATTGGGTGACGAAACCGTAGACCATACTCAACCCCAGCCCGGTTCCTTTATGCTGCCCTTTTGTAGTGAAGAAAGGCTCGAAGGCGTGAGCCAGAACTTCCGGGGACATGCCAATACCGGTATCCCGCACAGACAACACGATATCGCTCTCCTTGCCCGCCGCCGGCCCACCGGACTCACCATCGCGCACAGTGACGGCAATCGACAACCGGCCGCCACGCGGCATGGCATCCCTGGCATTGATGGCAAGATTGACCAGAGCGGCTTCTAGCTGCCCAGGATCCACAAAAATGGCAGGGGCGTCCGGCGGGCAAACAATATCCAGCTCAATCGCATCGCCAAGCGTGCGCCGAAGCAACCCACCAAGATCTTCAAGTATCGCGTCGACACGACAGACTTGTGGCGATAGCTGCTGTCTGCGCGCAAATGCCAGCAGCTTGCGCGTCAGATCCGATCCGCGAGCGCTGGCGCGCCGGGCCGCTTGCAACACTTCCAGCGTATCGGGCTTGTCAGCGAGTTCGTCTTCAAGAATTTGCAGATTACCCGAGATGATCGTCAACAGATTATTGAAATCATGTGCAATACCACCGGTCAATTGCCCGACAGCCTCTAGACGTTGCGCATGAGACAGCTGTTCCTGGGTCCTGATTCGCTGGATCGCGCTGGTCAACATCAAAGCAAACGATTGCAGGAAATGCATCGCATCGTGTTCGAACTCTCGTGCTTCCTGCGAGAATACCAGCAAGCCCCCCAGAGGCTGGGTCGGATCGAGAAGCGGCGCGACGGCTGCCGTTGCGAACATCCTTCCCGCATCGTTTGCCAGAAGTGACGGATCGAAGACATGCGGCTTGCCGTCTGCCGCCAGCGCGTCCATGAGCCCTGACGGCAGCGCCCGATTCAGCGCGTCCACCAGCTCCCTGGGCACACCTAGCGTGGTGTGCACTCTGATACGCTCATGCAGCGCATCCTTGAAGGCGAGCGCCACACCCTGCACCCGCAGCGCGACAGAAACCTGCCGCGCTATATCTTCGATCGCCTCGCCAAGGTTGGGGGCCGCCAGGAGAAGCTGACCGATCTGCGCGATGGCGCTGTCATGACGGGCTCGCACCAACGCTTGCCGTGCTCTTTGCGTTTCAGAGATATCCCGGATGGCGGCAACATAAAGCGAGTTATCTTCGGAACGCACAGGACTGAGTGCCACTTCCACAGGAAATTCAGCACCGTCGGAACGCAGGCCGACGAGTTCCTGGCCAGCGCCCATGGGACGCACGCGCGGATTATGGGAATACCTGGCTACATGATCCTTATGAGCGGAACGTGCTCTCTCCGGAAGCAGTACCTCGATGGGTCGCCCCAAGAGTGCCCCTTCGTCGTAACCAAATAGTTTCTCCGCCTGGCTATTCACACGGACGATGACACCTGCCCCGTCCACAGCAAGCATGGCATCGGGAGCAATATCGAACAGTTCGCGGAACATGGTGTGCCCTAACCGGCAGAGACCGAAGTGGCGAAGAGGTATCCCGCGCCCCGAATCGATTTGATCAGGCGGGGCTCCTGTGGATCGTCTTCCAGCTTTTTGCGAAGGCGGCCGATCTGGACATCGACGGCCCGATCGTACGGGCCAGCGTCGCGCCCATGAAGATACCCCATGATCTGGTCGCGGCTGAGTACACGGTTAGCATGCTGGGCAAGAACACAAAGGAGATCGAACTCTCCACTGGTCAACCTGATCTCGCCGCCAGGCTCCCGCGACAAACTGCGAGTTTCCATGTCCAGGACGAAACCGGCAAACCTCAAGGCCCGTGAATTCGAAACAGGCCTTGCGGCGGGACGAGCAACGGACATCCGGCGGAGTACGCTACGTACCCTCGCCAGGAGCTCGCGCAAATCGAAGGGTTTGGTGACGTAATCGTCCGCTCCGAGCTCAAGTCCTACGACACGGTCCACGGCGTCACCGCGGCCGGTGACCATGATGATGGCTCCCGACCAATGCGCCCTGAGCTGCCGGCAAACCTCAAAACCATCTTCCCGCGGCAAACCCAGGTCGAGCAGGATCACGTCCACGGTTTCCCGTGCCACGATGTCCTGCGCGCCGACCCCATCCTCAGCAGAGCTGACGGTAAAACCTTGGCCGGCGAAATAGCGACGAATAAGGGCCACCACCTCATCGTCGTCGTCGACGACAAGGAGGTGCGGATGAGACCGGCCAACGTCTGCAGATACCGCCATAGGCCCCCGCGTTCGATCTGTCGGGTGCTCATGGTATCAGCGAATCCGGCCGCACGCTCTACTCCAAATGGGCGTGTTTTCAGGAAGCTATTTTCCTCGCGGCGAGGGCCGAAAAAGGGTGATCATCCACAGGACAATCGCCAGGGCGCAGACCACCCCCGCGCCCCAGCGCCAAGCGGGCGACTCACTCAAGTATGCAAGGCATGCGCTGGCAACGGTGACCACGCTCAATATCAGTATCGATGGAGGGAGTGGCAGTAGTGGCTCGCGTTTCATGGTCCACGCTCGCTAGATAAGGAATCCAAGATGCGAACAGCATGCCAGCATGAGCCAGCGGGGGTCTTGATCCGTATCAAGACCCAGGTTTATTGCACCGCCATGCCATCCAGGGGCATGTCGACTGCACCACGGACATCATGACCTTCTACACAAGGCCGAACACCTGCCGTGAGGCAGGATGATCCACGTCTATTTCCGCCCCAAGATATTCAGGAGCAAGCCATGTCGCTATCGTGTCCCGTTGGCCGTCTCGCTTGCCTTGCGGCACTGCTCGTTACTGCAACGGCTGCCGCAGACTCCGCTCGCCTGCCCGCGGTGGCCAGCGACAATCCACGCCAGGGAGCGCTAGATCGCGCCATGGATAATGCCGCGGTCGACTACTTCCGCAACGGCTGCCATGTTGGTCTATCTATTGGCGTAGTAACGCCTGGGGGAGTTTTTTTCTACAACTACGGTGCAACCCGACCTCATGGGCACACGCTACCCGGCCGCCATAGCATATACGAGCTCGCCTCGGTCACCAAAACCTTCACCGGCTCGCTGGCTGCACGAGCAGTGATCGAGGACAAGCTGCACATCGACGACGATTTTCGACTCTATCTTCCTGGCGACTACGCTAACCTGGCCTGGCAGGACAAACCCATCACTCTGGCTACCTTGATCACGCATCGCTCCGGCATGCCGCGCGACATTCCCGATTCGGATGCCATTTTTACCAAAAAAGATTTCAAGACCTTGCCTTATGAGTTGCTTGCGCTGCAGAAAGGCTTCGATCGCAGCAAGCTACTTTCCGCCTTGCATCGAGTGAAACTGCGCAGCGCCCCGGGAAGCACCGAGGTGTATTCCAACGCAGGCTATCAGGTGATTGGACTTGGGTTGGAGAAGATATACGGGCAGCCCTTTGAGACATTGATGAGCCGGCAGCTGCTTCAGCCGTTGGGTATGAACTCGACCGGATTTACCGTCGAAGGCGCTAAACACACGCTTCTGTTATCCGGCTTCGACCGACAAGATCGTAAGGTGCCTTATCATCCACGCAATGCTGGCGCCGCGTGGGGCCTTTACTCCACCACAGAAGACATGTCGAAATACATACGTTGGCAGTTGGACGCGAACGATCCCATCGTCAGGCAAATGCGGCAACCACTGGTCGGCAACGCAAAGGAAGGTGAGGCCATGCCCTGGAATCTGGCTACCGAGGGTGAACAACCGGTGTTATGGCATGGCGGCGGCAGCTTCGGCATGTCCAGCCAGGTCGTGCTGTTTCCGGCACAGGGCGAAGGTTTCGTTCTGCTTGCCAATGACACCTGCGAAGGCACCGAAGGCGCGCTAAAAACCATCGCCATGGACGTGCATGCTTCATTCCGCAGGGATCGAGCGAGACCCTGAGACCGGGGCCGTCGCTCGCCCCATGCCGCACCTTTGTGTATTTCTTTATTGTTCCATGCCACGCTTGAGGTCGCGCATTTCGTCGTGACCTTGCCGCACCGAGACAAATGCGGCCTGCACCGCCTCACGGCATAAAGGAGCGAGCTTTTCGTCGCTCAGGGCTTCTTCGAACTTCGCTTTGATATGGTCCTCGCCACGCTCCACCTCCGCTACGACCGCTTTATCGCCCTTGCTCATGGATGCTCGCAAGTCGACGAATACGCGATGAACCGACGCCAACGCAGTGCCATCGTCTTCAGGATCACCACCCAACGAAGCGACCACTTGCTGGAGCCCGATGGCAACCTGCCGGCGCTCAGCGGACCAGTCCTGAAAAAGATCGCGAAACATCGGGTTTTCCGCCTCTTTCGCCGCTTCGCGGTACCCCTCTTCGCTGTCGATGGTGGCCGCAATCAGTCCATTGATGACTTTAATATCGTGATCATTCTGGCTCATGACTCGCTCCGCTCAGTAGGTTGTGTCAGCACACTGCACGCCGGCACATTTGCACGGAGCAAGGTATCGCCATAGTGAAAAGCAAACGATGGCGCCCATCACGCGGATGCCAGCGTTTCTTGGGGCGATACGGCGTCTTGAAAAGCGATAAGCCGTCGATGCACCAACCGGCCTCAGCCGGGCCACGCTTTTAGCGCCATCTCGACGGTACAAAGCAGATCCGCGCGGCTTGCACCAGAACGCGCATCGGACGCCATTCCCCAGCCTACAGTCATCAAAAAACGGGCGAGCGCATCGGGATTGGCGCCAGCGGCCAGATCGCCCTCCTGTTGCGCACGCTTGAAGCGTTTGCGCAAACGCCCTTGCCGCGCCTTACGTACACGGGTCAACTCACCGCCTAACAAGCTATCCGGGGCGCCGCCGGCCAGGGCACAGTTGGCGGCAAGGCAGCCGGGAGGGCATTCCGGATCGGTATAAAGCTCCGCCCATCGAAGAAGCATTTGCTCGGCCACCTCCCTTGCTGTGGCGCAGTTCACCGCATCCTCGGCGTATTGCAGACGACTGGCCCGATAGCGATCGAGGACGCGACGAAAAAGTGCCTCTTTGCTACCGAATGCGTGATAAAAGCTCGGCGGCGCGATTCCGATGGCTGTGGTGAGGTCGGATAGCGAAGTGCCCTCATAACCCTGGCGCCAGAACAATACCGTCGCCGCTTCTATCGCCGTTTCGATGTCAAACACTCGTTGACGCGCCATATCGCACCCCGATACTTGTCTCGCAGCGCAATTATAGCATTCGTTACAAAATCCTTGACGACCCGTTTTGCGCGGAACTATAGTGATCGATACAAATAGCCCCTCACCCTCTCATTTGCCCCAAACGATCGAGGTTGCCATGCAGTTCGCGCCACTAGGCAGCACAGGTTTGTCTGTTTCCCGCCTATGCGTGGGCACCGGAACGTTCGGTCATCAGACCGGCGAAGCCGAAGCGTTCCGCATCCTCGATGTTGCTGCTGAAGCGGGGGTGAACTTTATCGATACTGCCAATATGTACCCCGGCGGCGCCTTGCCGCATGAGATCGGGAGTTCTGAAGAGATCACCGGGCGCTGGCTGAAAGACAAGCGAGCCAGGTTCATTTTGGGGACAAAAGGCGGCGCGCCGATGGGCCCACTCCCCTGGGATCGTGGCACGTCGCGCAAACACCTGCTCGATGCGGTCGATGCTTCACTGCTGCGCCTGAATACTGACTACATCGATCTCTATCAGGTGCATATAGACGATGCGACCACGCCTCTGGAGGAAACCGCGGAGGCTCTGGACATCATCGTGCGTTCCGGCAAGGCTCGCTATATCGGCGTGTCGAATTTTCTGGCATACCGTCTGGCCCGCGCTCTCGGCCGGCAAGATGTATTGCGGCTCGCACGCTACGTTTCGGTGCAACCACGCTATAACTTGTTGTTCCGCGAAATAGAGCGTGAATTGTTGCCCCTGGCCAAAGAAGAAGGCTTGGCAGTCAATCCGTACAACCCGTTGGCAGGCGGCATGCTCACCGGGCGCTATCGCCGCGCCGACGATCCGGATAAGGGGCGTTTCTCAGCCGAGATGGGCCAGTTCGGCGAAATGTACAAGGCGCGTTATTGGCGCGAGCGGGAGTTCGACACGATTGAGCGGCTCACTGCTGTCGCACGAAAGGCGGACGTGCCACTGCCGACGCTGAGCATCGCCTGGATCATGGCAAACCCTGTCATCACATCTGTGATTCTTGGGGCAAGCCGAAGCGAGCAATTGAAGGACACACTCGCTGCCGCCGATTTCGAGATCGCTCCCGAATTGAAAGCGCAGCTTGACGAGCTCACCATCGATTATCGACGTGGAGACGCTGGCCGCTAGGTCCGGAGCACGGCGAGTGCCGCTAACCCTCCGTATTCCGAATCGAAACCGCAGTCTCTCGCCACGGCAAACCCAAGATGCGAGAAGCTCCTCATCCCTCGAGCCACCACTAGAATGCCTGCTATTCGATCCGCCAACTATTAAGCAGCGTACGCGTTTGCTCAAGCACGTTCGCCTTGAGTAAGGCCCCCTTCTCCGCATCGATCTCCTTCCATCCGAGCACATCGAGGCAAGCGCCCGGCGGGTGATAGAACGGCATGATCTGGCCCTTGAGCGTCAACATCCGGATGCGGGTAACCGGGTCGTCGGCACCCCGACCGGTAATGCGCGCCAGCAAGGCCAGCGTTACCTTGTTCAGCGGCTGCTTCAGCCGGCGATTGAGCATCTTGGAGGCCACATTGGCCTCCTCGTCGCCAAGCTCTCGAGCAACGAAGAGTCGCTTCTTCGATGCGTGCGTGCGCAAGATCACACTATCCAGGGTAACCTCCTGGATGCCGACGAACGCATCGATCAACGCATCCATGCCGCCATCGCCCTTCAAGGCATCGTTGGCTTGCCGCATGGCGGGAGCGAATCGGTCCCTGAGCTCGTTCGTGACAAATTCGGCACAAGCTTGATACACGCCCTGCTTGTTTTCGAAGTAGTACTGCAGTGCAGGGGCATTGACCCCGGCCGCCGCGGCGATATCGCGTGTCGACGCCCCGGCGAAGCCGTGCTCGCCAAATAGCTTCACGGCTGCGGCGATGATGCGTTGGCGGGTTTCGTCGCCACGTGCATAACCGCCCTCGGTAGGGCGACGGGGGCGCTTGCTTGGGGTCATGCGTTGCCTCTCATGAGAACGATCTCCTGCTTACCCCCCGAGGATACCATTTGACAAATGTATTCCAATCGGAATAAATATTCCACCTGGAACATTTTCAGGACCGTCAAGCATGCCCGCCACGACCGAACCCGTATCGGACGCCTCCAGAGGCGCTGCCGCTCCCCCCGTTCGCCCATCGAGAATACGTCGTTTCCTTTTGCCCGCAGCGCTCGTGCTATGTCCTGCAGCGGTGCTCGCGCTAGCCTACTGGTGGCTTGTAGGGCGCTTCATCCAAAGCACGGACGATGCCTACCTGCAGGCGGACAGCGTCATCGTCGCTCCGAAGGTCAGCGGCTATGTCACTGACGTCTACGTCGCAGACAACGTTGCCGTCAAGGCAGGCGACCCGTTGGTACGACTGGACAGTCGCCAATACCAAGCCGCGCTGGACCAAGCCAAAGCCACCATCGACGCCCGCAAGGCCGATATCCAACGTGCGCAGGCGGCCATCCCGCAACAACGTGCTGCTATCGAACAGGCAAAGGCGCAGCAACAAGTGGCGGCGATCAACAGCCGCCACACCGAAGACGAAGTACGCCGCTACGGCCCGTTGGCAACCACAGGCGCTGAAAGTGGCGATCAGTTGTCGGTATTGACCGCTAACCGGGATCAGGCGCGCGCAACACTGGCCGCCGACACGGCAGCTCTTGCTCAGGCACAGGAACGCATGGCCGATCTGGACGCCCAATTAGCGCAAGCAAAGGCCCAGTTGGAGGCCGCTCAGGCATCGGAACGGCGAGCCGAGCTGGACCTGCAAGACACCCTTGTCCGCAGCTCGCTCGCCGGCCGTATCGGAGACCGGACCGTCCGTGTCGGACAGTATGCGCAGCCCGGCACACGAATGATGACCGTGGTCCCCGTACAGAGCATCTATCTCACTGCCAATTTTAAAGAAACCCAGGTCGGCCGGATGCGCGCGGGACAGCCCGCAAGGCTGCATGTGGATGCGTTGACGGGCACAGACTTGCACGGCGTAGTCGACAGCTTCGCGCCGGGCACCGGGTCACAGTTCGCCCTGCTTCCGCCTGAAAATGCCACGGGTAATTTCACCAAGATCGTGCAGCGCGTGCCGGTACGCATCCGGATCGATGCTGACGAGCAGACACGTAAGTTGCTGCTCCCCGGCCTGTCGGTGACGGTGGAAGTGGATACGCATTCGCTGACCTCGGCAGGCAACGACCATGGCTGAGACTGGCTCTTTGCCAGCCGCGCATCCTGCACACGCCAGCGCTGCGGACTGGATTGCCGTGGCCGCCGGCTCGCTCGGCGCGCTCATGGCGACGCTCGACATCTCCATCACCAATTCTGCCCTGCCGCAAATTCAGGGTGAAATCGGCGCTACCGGTACGGAAGGCACTTGGATCTCGACCGGCTACCTAATGTCCGAAATCGTGATTATTCCGCTGGCGGCGTGGCTGACGCGAGTGTTCGGCTTGCGCAAATTTCTGCTGGGTGGCGCAGCCCTGTTCATCCTGTTTTCGATGATGTGCGGTATGTCGCATACCCTGACGGCCATGGTTATCGGCCGTATCGGCCAGGGGCTGACCGGCGGCGCAATGATCCCTACAGGCCAGACCATCATCCGCAGCCGCTTACCGATGTCTCAGTTGCCAATCGGTATGACGATCTTCGGTCTGATCGTGTTGCTCGGCCCACTGCTAGGGCCTGTGCTGGGTGGCTGGCTCACGGAAAATATCAGTTGGAGCTGGTGCTTCTTTATCAATCTGCCGGTATGTATCGGCTTGATCGCATTGTTACTACTCGGTCTGCCGGCGGATCATCCGCACTGGGATGCGCTCAAGCAAGCCGACTGGCTCGGTATCGTCGGACTCTCGGCCGGCCTGAGTTCGTTGACGGTGGTGCTGGAAGAGGGACAACGCGAACGCTGGTTCGAGTCCGACATGATCGTCTGGCTGAGTTTGCTGTCGCTAGCTGGCATGGCGCTGATCGCGATCTCGCAGTTCACCGCAAAGAAACCGGTGATGCGCCTGAGCCTGCTGCGCAATCCACGCTATGCAAGCGTCATCCTGATCGTGCTGGTGGTCGGGGCGGTGTTCTATTCGGTCATCTACCTCATTCCGCAGTTCCTCGGCCTGATCGCCGGATATAACGCCGAGCAATCCGGGTGGGTCATGCTGATCTCCGGCGTGCCAGCATTTCTCATGATGCCATTGCTGCCGCGCCTGCTCGGCAAGGTCGATTTCAGAATCATGGTGATCACCGGCCTGATGTGTTTCGTGGTGAGCTGCATGCTGGACATCCACCTGACCGCACAAAGTGTCGGGCAGGATTTTGTCTGGTCGCAACTGGTTCGCGGCGCAGGTCAGATGCTGGTGTTCATGCCCTTGAACCAGGCGTCGATGGCGGCGGTAAGCCGCGAAGAAGCCGGCGATGCCGCTGGCGTCTACAACATGGCGCGTAACCTGGGTGGCTCGATCGGCCTGGCCGTTATCGGCACCGTGATCGATCGGCGCAATACCTTTCACGTTGCGTCGATTCGCGAATCGCTGACCGCCAATTCGACGCTTGGTCAGGATCGCCTCGCTGCCAGCGCAGCAGGCTGGTTCGCACGAACCGGCGATATGGCACACGCAAAAATGCAGGCACTCGGCCAATTGGCCGCGCAGATCCGGCAGCAAGCCATGGTGATTACGTATTCCGAGATCTTTTACGTTCTCGGCGTCGCGCTGCTGTGTTGCATTCCACTCGCGCTGCTGCTGAAGACGCCCAACTATGGTGCACCGGCAGCTTCAGGCGGCCACTAAGGATATTTCTCATGTACCCAAGCGCTTCACGCCAGCTGCTTTTTGCACTTCTCGTATCCATCGTGGCGTTGCCTGGCTGCACTGTCGGACCTAACTATCGCGGCGCACCGGATGTCGCAGGTAGCGCCGGCCGTGCCAACGCTTTCGTTCGGGCGCCCGCGGAGGGAGTCGTGCCCTCACATGCCCCAAGCCAATGGTGGAGTACGCTTGGCGATGTTCAATTGAACGCACTGATCGAAGAAGCGCTGGCGCACAACCAGAATGTACAGGCCGCGCAAGCGCGGCTGCGCGAATCCCGAGCGCAGCTGCAACAGCAACATGCCGACGCATTGCCGACCGTATCGGGCGACGCCGCCGCAGTACGTATGCGTAAACCCGATCTATCCGACTTGCAATCGTCGCAGGGCGATTCGACGTCACAGCACGGTGGCCCGTTGCAGCTGTATACCGCTGGCTTCGATGCCTCGTGGGAAGCCGACCTGTTTGGCGGCACACGCCGCGCGATCGAGGCAGCTTCGGCCGAAGCCGACGCTGTCAATGCCGACCTCGCCGATACTCAGGTATCGCTGGCAGCCGAAGTAGCACAAGCCTATATCAATCTCCGCGATCAGCAACAGCGCCTGATTCTGGCCAAGCGATCGGCCGAACTCGAGCAGCAAACACTTGTCTTGATCCAGCAGCGGCATATGCGCGGCGTCGCTGGCGGTACAGATGTCGAGCGCCAAACCACCCAGGTGGAAAGCACCCGCGCAACACTCATTCCCTTGGACGAGCAGATCGCCGAATCGCTGAACCAACTCGCAGTACTCACAGGACAGCCTCCAGGTACGCTCGACCACGAATTATCGGCACCTGTGCCCTTACCCACCCTGCCCGTAACCGTCCCCATCGACGATCCCGCACACATGCTGCAGCAGCGCCCGGATATCCGCGCTGCGGAACGCCGGCTTGCCGCGAGTAGTGCACAGATCGGTGTACGTACCGCCGATCTGTTCCCCAAGGTAACGATGCTGGGGTTCATCGGCACCAACGCCGTAGATCCCGGTCACCTGGCCCGAAAAAGCTCGTTCACCTGGCTCGGCGTGCCTTATCTGCAATGGGATGTGCTCGATTTCGGCCGCACGCGCAACGGCATTCGACAGGCCGAAGCCCATCGCGATGAAGCCAGCGCCCGCTATGCGCAAGTCGTACTCACCGCATTACAGGATGCCAATAACGCGCTATCGCGTTACGGCCACCAGCGAGAAAGTGTCGCTCGACTGCAGAAGATCGAAGCGTCCGCCGATCGCTCCGCAACCTTGATGCGCCAACGCTACGACGCAGGCGCGTCCTCTATGATCGATCTACTGGATACGCAGCGCACACAGTTCTCCGCACAGCAAAACCTTGTCGAGGGGCAAGCCAACCTGTTGAAGGATTTCGTGTCATTACAGAAGAGCCTTGGGCTGGGCTGGCATTAAGCCCGATATGGCAGCCTGCTTTTGAAACAAGAAACGCCAACCGGCAGGCAGCTGAAACTACGTAAGCAAAATCGGGATTTGTCTCAATCATTCCGAAACAAGCCCTGGCGCGCAAATTCTCGAGAAAAATTCGGCAGCTCGCTACATATCGGTCGCTAACCTTGTCGCCTTGAACAAGCGACAAGGTTCTGCGGGCACATGCAAACATCATTCAAGCGGGCCGCCTTGGCGGCAGCAGTCGTATTCTCATTTCAGGCGCAGGCCCAGTTCGTTGCCGACGGGGTACACAAAGATGCTTCCGCTGGCGGCACCTACGAGACATTCGACGATCTTGAAGACACCTTCAGAGCCATCAACGGCGGCTCTATCTCAGCCGATAACGTAACTATTGCAAGCTTCGGCGATGTAGCCAATGGCGTTCATGCCGGCGGAAAGGACAGCTCGGTTATGCTCACGCGCGGATCCGTGACTACTTCCGGCGAAAGCGCCTCCGCCCTTTACGCTGACGGCAATGCGTCGATCGCCGCCCTCGGGACGAACATCAAAGCCACCGGCGCGCTGGCAAATGGCGCTGAGACCGCCACAGGCGGCATCATCGTGTTGACGAGCGGATCGATCGACGTGAGTGGCGGAGGAAGCTGGGGAATCAGCAATGACGATGGATCGGTTACTGCCAACAATGTAAACATCGTATCGTCAAGCACCCCCAAACTCGATGGCTTTTTCTTTCCGGGCGGCGGCGTTGCCTCGGTGCAAGGAACGGTGACTCTTAATGGAGGCTCGGTTCTAACCACAGGAGACGCCGTGTTCGGCCTCTTGGCGAAAAGGGGCCGGATCTTTACCGATGGCACGTATATCGCGACCACCGGCAATAACAGCCCGGCTGCCAATGCGTTCGAAGGCATCTTGACCCTCAAAGGTGGATCCGTTTCCACCTCAGGTGAATCCTCCCTTGGCCTTTCCGTCATGATTCCCGATGAAGAACCCGACATCTTCAAAAATGGCGGCGCCGTTTCGGCCAGCGGCACCCGGGTCGAGACGCTCGGCCGCCGGGCGCATGGCGTCTATCTAAGCAGCACGGACTATCAAAGCACCGCAACCACGGCCTATCTTGATTCTGGCAGCAGCATTACCACGCGAGGAGCAAACGCCGCCGGTATCTTCGCACAGGCAACCCGTCCGCATTATGCAAAAATCATCGGCAACGACATCGTCGTGCGCGCCGATGACGGTGAAGGTCTTTATCTCAACCGATTCGCCGATATGGACCTGAAACGCAGTAGTGTATCTTCAGGTACGCAGGTGGCACTGTATCTCGATGCCTTGGACGCACAGTCAACGCTTTCGGTGACGGATAGCACATTAGTAGGCGACGCCGGCTATGGCCTTTATGTCAGGGGTGGAACACCGTTACTTTCGCTAGATAACGCTCTCGTACAAGGCAAGGAAGGAGCATTCGGCGCCGAAGGCGATCCTGGCACGCATGTCAATGTCGAAGCAGATCGCGGCTCGAGGCTGCTTGGCGACGTGGTCGCTTTTGGCGATGCCACCTTGCACCTGGATCTCCTGAATGGTTCTTCGCTTCAAGGTGCAGCGCTACCGTTGACGAACGGACATATCGATCTCAGCGTGGATGCCACCAGCCGCTGGACTATTACTAGCGAGTCCGCAGTGCGCACTTTGGATAATCGGGGGCAGATCGCCTTCACCGGGGACTATAGCCGGTTACGCGTCCTAGGCAATTACCAGGGCGGCGGAGCGGCAACACTGCGCACTGTGCTCAATGTCGGCGGCGCACTGGGCAACCAATACACCGATCGCCTGTTGGTTGCAGGCGATGCCTCGGGTGTGACTGCACTAACTATCGATGTGCGAGGCAATGGTGCAAATACCAATGTGGCGAACGACCATCAGATGCATGGTTACGAAGGCATTTCACTGGTGCAGGTCGCCGGGAACGCCAACGCAGGCAGCTTCGCATTGGCCCATGGCTACGTTACCGC
>NZ_DATCRY010000212.1:0-12385 GCF_036568765.1 Dyella sp.
GCCATGAACGACTTGCAGGATTTCGATTATCTGGCCGCCAATTGGGCGGCGGTGCGTGCGCGCGTCGATGCTGCCTGCGTCGACGCTGGGCGCGATCCGGCTGAAGTTTCTGTGCTGCCGGTGAGCAAGACATTTCCGGCCGAAGCGGTGAGGGCAGCTACAGCGCTGGGCCTGCGTCGTTTCGGTGAGAACCGCGTGCAGGAAATCCGCGATAAAGCTCTCGTGCTTGGCGAAGGCGCGGTCGACTGGGTCGTTATCGGTCAGTTGCAGACCAATAAAGCCAAGGATGTCGCCCGGTTTGCCACCGAGGTGCAGTCGCTCGATCGGTTGGAACTGGCCGAGGCTTTGCACCGCCGCCTGCAACAGGAGGGGCGCACCCTCGACGTGCTGGTGCAGGTGAAAACATCGCCGGAAGAGACCAAGTCCGGCCTGCCCGAGCTTGAGCTGCCAGGCCTGCTGGACGCTCTCGCACGGTTCGAAACCCTGCGTGTCGGCGGTCTGATGACCATGGCCGTACACTCCGACGATAGCGAGGCCGTACGGGCCTGTTTCCGCCGTTTGCGTGAGTTGCGCGATGCTTCGGCCGCCCGAGGACACCGGCTGGCGCGCCTGTCGATGGGCATGAGCGGCGACTTTCCTTTGGCCATCGCCGAGGGGGCTACTGAGGTGCGGATCGGTACGGCGATCTTCGGCCGTAGAACCTAAGATCTATGTCCTCATTTCAATACTTCGGCTGCCAAAGAGTTCATTAATGTACGTCATCCCCTGCTTGATGTGCAGAAAATCCTTTCGCATCAATAGGCTGGCGGCCGGCTTGTGGATCGGATGATTATTGGAACGATGGAGTTCAATTAACCTCGTTCGAACAAACGGCCTAGACCACTTTGTTACCTTCACTGCTTCGTCACGGCCGCCTGCATGGGAGGCGGCCAATCTTTTGAATAGCAACAGGGGACAATCCCGACATGCCACTCAAGCGATTGACCGTAGCTACCGCCCTGGCTGCTGTTTTGTTTGTCTCCGCTCCGCTTTCCGCTCAGTCCGCTCCCGATGCCGTTACGGATGCTATGCCGTCAGTGGCCACGGCCGCCCCTCTGTTGATGAGCCAACTGCCGGTATTCACGCCGGCGCCGGGTTTGGCGCAGTCCGTCGTGCCGAGCAAGTTCAGCCTGGATGTCGAAGAGTCCGCGGCCAATAGCGACGCCAAGAGTGCGGTCGATGCGCTTGCCGACGCAGACGATGGCGACAACGCCAATGGCATGGATTTACGCAACGCGCTGATCGGCCTGGCAATGAAGCTGCGCGATATCCGTTATGTGCGCGGCGGCCGGGATCCGTCCACCGGCTTCGATTGCAGCGGTTTCGTGCGTTATGTGTTCGCCCACGCCGTGGGCTTGGAACTGCCTGCCAACTCGGCCTCGCAGTTCGTCGCAGGCTTGGCCGTCAAGCGCGCAGACATGCGTCCGGGCGATCTGGTCTTCTTCCGTACGGCTGGTCGCGGCGGTCGCGGCCGCATCTCCCACGTCGGTATCTACATCGACAACGGTCAATTCATTCATTCGCCATCGCGCGGCAAGACAGTGCGCGTAGACAATCTGCAAGAGGCTTATTGGGCCAAGCGCTTTGCGGGCGCCAAGCGTCCAGAAGGTATTCTGCAGAACGGTTGATGCACCCGTTGTGTTTCGCAGTCTAAAGCCGCCCACCTGGGCGGTTTTTTTTATATGTGGCTTCGCGGTGCGGGTGCGGATGCGTCAGTGTTTTGTGCTTTCCGCCGTGTCCGGGCGCTTGAAGTCGCTGTGCGGCTTCCATTGAGGGTAGCTCGCTTCCAGCGATAATTTCTCGCCAACCGTAAAGAGCATGCGCAGGTCTTCAGTTGCGCCGGCCAGATCGAAGGGCGGTGCATCGCTATCGGGAAGAATGGTGTGCTGCGTCGACGAGCTGGCGTAAAGCACCGGAACGCCGGCGTTGGCGAAATTGATCTGGTCGGAACGGAAAAAGAACCCGCGTTCGGGCGCCTGATCCGGGGTAACAGTGCGGTGATGCATCTTTGCCGCCGCCTCGAGATAGTCGTCCAATTGCGACTGACCATAGCCAATCAGTGCGATCGTGCGGTCACGGCCGGCGATCGGTAAGGTGTCCAGGTTGATCGCCGCCACTGTTTGCCGGAGCGGGATCGCCGGATGATCGACGTAGTAGCGCGAGCCGAGCATGCCGGCATCGCCAAGCGCGGTGGCGACGAACAGTACGCTGCGATGCGGCTTCGGTGCGCTATGGGCGAAGGCTTCGGCGATTTCCAGCATGCCGGCCAAGCCAGAGCCGCTGTCTACCGCGCGGCGGATCGGATTGCTGTTGTGGCTGACTTTGTCCCAATGCGCTGTGTAGATAATGGCCTCGTTGGGCTGCTTTGTCCCATTCACGCGCGCGACGATGTTGTAGGTATGTTTTGGAGTCATCGCGCTATCGAAGGCGATACTGGCCGCTAACCGCAGCGGCACGGGCTGAAAACCGCGCTCGCCGGCGCGTTTGCGCAGATCCTGGAAATTCATGCCGGCCATCGTAAAAAGCCGCTGTGCCGCGTCGCCGCTAAGCCAGCCGGCCACTGGCAGGCGTCGTTCGCCGTCCCGAGCCGGCAGACTGAGCTGCGGTCGCTTCCAGGCGTTCTGCACGTTGCGCCATGGCGAGCCGATCTCTGCTTCATCGTGCACGATGAACGCCGCGGCTGCGCCCTGTCGTGCCGCTTCTTCCAGCTTATAGGCCCATAAACCGTAGTGCGTGAAGTTACGTCCTTTGAACAGACTGGGGTCGCGTCCGTGCCATCCGGGATCGTTGCTGAGCACGATGACGGTTTTGCCGCGGACATCGATGTTCGCATAGTCATTCCATTGCTGATCCGGGGCATTCACGCCGTAGCCGACGAACACCACTTGCGATTGTTCGAGCGCGGCATGAGCAAGGCTCGCTGGCGATCCGACCAACATATCGTTGCCGTAGGCGAGCTCAAGTTGGCTGTCTGTCCCCTCGATACGCAGGCGAACATCCTGCGGCAGGCTCAGCGTGGTTTCCAAGTAAGGCACCTCCTGTACCCAATGACCATCGTCGCCTGGCGACAAGCCCATCCGCTGAAACTGTGCGATCGCGTAGTCGATGATCTGGCCATCGCCCTGGTTACCGTTGCGGATATCGGCCAGCGCACGCACGTGGGTGGCCAGGTCTTTGGCGACGATGCCGGGCGAGAATCCTCCAGACGCTGTCGCAGCCGCCTGATCGCCGGATGCATGATGCTGGCAGCCGCATAGACAAACAGCAGCCGCGATGACCGCTATCCAATGGCGCATGGGCGCCTCTCCCTACCTTGTGTCCCCTGGCGGAGCACTCTAGCGGGGTGCGATAACGCTGAAAACGCGCAAGATTCTACGAATCGCGCACTTCGTGCCCGCCATCTGCCGGACGGACCGAGCGAACGGTCAGCATGTAGCCGATGTGACGGATCGTACGGATCGAAGGCGACTCCTGGGTGCTGTCGTGAAGGTGGCGACGCAGCCGGCTGACGCTCATATCGATGGCGCGGTCGGTGGGTTGGTAGCGCTTCTGAAAGACGCGTTCGGTCAGGTATTCCCGGCTGACTTCCAGGTTGGCCTGCTGGAGCAGCAGGCACAACACTTGGTGATCGGTGCGGCCCAGGGGAGTGCGCTGGCCTCGTGGCGAAGTCAGGCGCGCCGCGCGCCGATCCAGGCGCCAACCGTCGAACTCAAGCGCCGCCATACCTTCCATCGTGGCCGGGTGTCCCTGCACGCGGCGCAGAAGAGCCTGGATGCGGGCCAGCAATTCGCGCGGATCGACTGGCTTGGCCAAATAATCGTCGGCACCGGTTTCCAGCATGGCAATACGTTCGGCCGGCGTGTCGGTGGTTCCCAGTACGATCAGGGGAGGCTGTCCGTAAGCTTGCAGGCGTCGGCTTAACTCTCGGGTATCCAGGCCAGGCAGCGTACCGGCCAACAACACCGCTGCAGGATGCAGGCGCGAAATCCGGAGCCACATGGCTGTCGCATCGACGGCTGTATCGACGCGATAGCCGGCGCGAGCCAGCGGATCGCCCAGCGACAGGCGGGATGCGTCGTCGTGCTCGGCGACCAGAATGCAGGGCTTGGAAGTCATGGGCGTGTGGGCGAAATGCGGATCCGTGGTCAGGTTCTGAGCGTCAATGCCGATTGCTGACCCATTGGTTCAGTCTTCGCGGGGTAACGCGACATGACGTGAGGGCTCGCAGCCGGTAGTCTTGACAGCCAATTGCCTTGGATAAGACGCGATGCCGCTGGATTTGCCCCCCGTCACCCGCAACCTGTTGATTGCCAATATTGCGATCTATCTGTTGCAGCAGTTCATGGGGTCGACCCTGACGATCTATTTCGCGCTATGGCCGCTAGGCCCGGATCGGCTCGGCGATGGTTTCACAGTGGGCTTTCGTTTCTGGCAGGTGGTCAGTTATGCCTTCATGCACGGCGGCTGGATGCACTTGCTGTTCAATATGCTCGCGCTGTTCATGTTTGGCGGTACGATCGAGCGCACCTTCGGTGAGCGCCGTTACGCGATTTATTACTTTGTCTGCCTGGTAGTGGCGGCGATCGCGCAATTGACCGTGATGTATTTCGTACCGCAAGGCTTCTATCCGACGATCGGTGCCAGCGGTGCGATCTTTGGGTTACTGCTGGCTTTTGGCGTGATGTATCCGCATGAGAAGGTCATGCTGATGCTGCTGCCGATCCCGATGCCGGCATGGCTTTTCGTGATCGGCTATGCAGCGATCGAACTGTTCCTTGGCGTCACCGGTACCCAGGCTGGCGTGGCGCATTTTGCGCACCTGGGCGGCATGGTAGGTGGTTATGCGCTGATTACATATTGGCGCGGCAAGCTGCCGATCAAGCCCAAATATCGCCTGATGCGCTGACGGGTTTCGGGATTTTCATGAGCAATCATCTTCAGCGCCGCCTGCGGCCGCGCCATATCGCCTTCATGGCCTTGGGTATGGCGATCGGTGCGGGCTTGTTTCTGGGCTCGGCTAATGCCATCGATTTGGCCGGTCCATCTGTACTGTTCGCCTACATGATTGTTGGCGCGATGATCTTCATCGTCATGCGCGCACTGGGCGAGATGGCTGTGCACGACCCAGTCGCAGGCTCGTTCGGGACCTATGCGCATCGTTATCTGGGACCGTTTGCCGGTTACCTGACAGGCTGGAATTACTGGATCCTGATGGTTGGCGTCGGCATCGCCGAGAGTACGGCGGTTGGCATCTACATGAAGCCCTGGTTTCCGGATCTGCCGCAGTGGATCTGGGTACTGGGCTCGGTGGTATTGATCGGTGGGCTGAACCTGCTGACGGTCAAGGTTTATGGTGAGCTGGAGTTCTGGTTCACCGCGATCAAGGTGGTCACAGTGATCTTGATGATCGCTGGCGGTGCGGCCATGATCTGGCTGGGTTGGGGCAATGCCGGCAAGCCCGTTGGCTTGGCCAATCTGTGGCAGCACGGTGGCTGGTTTCCGCACGGCCTCGCGGGCATGGTCCTGGCTTTGCCGGTCGTGGTATTTACCTTCGGGGGCGTCGAAACCATTGGCATGGCGGCAGCCGAAGCGGCCGAGCCGCATCGGACGATCCCTCGCGCGGTCAATTCGGTGCTGTGGCGGATCCTGATTTTCTATATCGGTGCGCTGTTCGTGATCATGGCGTTGTATCCCTGGAACCAGTTGGGCACGCAAGGCAGTCCTTTCGTCACGACATTCGACCGGTTAGGCATCCCGCAAGCAGCAGGCCTGATCAACTTCGTGGTGATTACCGCGGCGTTGTCCGGGTTCAACAGCACGACGTTCAGTGCAAGCCGCATGTTGCAGAGCCTTTCGAGCAAGCAACAGGCGCCAGGATGGCTGGCTCATGTGGGGGATCATGGCGTGCCGGTGCGAGCGATCCTGGCAACCTTGCTCTGTCTCGTGTTCGGCGTGCTTTTGAACTACCTGCTACCCGAGCGCATCTTCGCGATGATGATGTCCATCCTGGCATTCAATACGGTATGGACGTGGTCGATGGTGCTGATCGCGCATTACAGCTTTCGTCGCAAACAGGGCGGGCCGACAGCGTTTCCTTTGCGCGTATGGCCCTTGAGCAGTGTGGTGTGCCTAGCGTTCTTTGCCTTCGTCGTGTTCATGCTGGGCTATAACCCGGATACGCGCGTGGCCTTGTATGTGGGTCTGGCCTGGGTAGCGGTGCTGTCGCTGGGTTACGTGGGCTTGAGTCTGCGGGGGCGGGCGACTGCTCGCTGACGCGTCGCAGGCTCCCTCCCACCCCAGCCTTCTCCTGCCTGGCTTTGGCCGGGGGAAAGGGCTGCGATGAGGGGCTCTTCAGCGCAAAGCGAGGAAGTCAGGGCTCACGACAAACCGCACTGCATCCAACCGCAGTCGCGCTGTCGGCAATACGGCAAGCAACGCCGTGCGCTCATCCGTCAACGCCGCAATTTCCGTATCGCTGATCGACGGGTTGACTGCCCTCAACGCTACCAGTCGCGAAAGATCGGCATCCAGCGTTTCCGTAGCCAGCGCCACTGCTTCATCGATCGAAAGTTGTCCACGCTGTGCTGCGGCGGCTTCCGCTTTTTCCAGCATCGGCGGTACCAGCTTGGTGAGAAACTTGCGATAACGGGGCACTTCGATCGTGCGGTCGGCTGCCTTGCGCACAGCTGCATCGCTGGGTTGGAAATCCGTACGTTCGGCCAATCGCGTGTCGATAGCGACAACGATCGGTAGTGTCGGCAGGAAGCGCTCGATATCGAGTTTGCGGTCGGCTACGCATTCGAGCAGGAACACAGCTTGCAGGAGCGCACTGCGCGGTGGAAGGGCATCGTCCACCATGAAGGCGGCATTACCCTGCTCGCCGGAAAGAGCCAAATCGAGTGCGGCCGATACCATCGGATGATCGAAGCGCAGCAGCGGCAATTCTTCGCGTGCCAGCGCGACGTCGCGATCGAACGTTACCGATACCGGGCCTTCGGCAAAGCCGGGCAGGGCATCGGTAGACAAATATTGCGGATCGAGCAGCAGCACCTTGGTGCTGAGTTCTTCGGCATGGATGCCGTACTGTTCGAGCAAACGCTGCACGAAGGCATCCCGCGCCGGGTCTTTGTCTTCGCGTACGAAGGCCGAATGCAGATCGTCGGCATGCGGGTCGCGGCTGGCTGCCAGTTCCAGCAGATGATCGCGGCCGGCGCGGATCAGTTCGGCCATCTCTTCATGGCTGGCACGCGTTTCGGCGATCAACGAATCCAGTTCCTGGTCGCGGCTATCGGCGCCGCGCGCATGTTCATCGGCCAGCCGGGCCAGCGGCTCGCCATAACGGCGCAGCAACTCGCGGCCATCGGAGGGGCTGAAACGGAACGCGTCGATGCCCTGGTCATACCAGCGTGCCAGCACGTGCTGGGCGCTTTCGGCCACAGTCAAGATATGAATGCTGATGTCATGCTTCTGGCCGATGCGATCCAGGCGGCCGATGCGCTGTTCCAGCAAGTCCGGATCGAGCGGTAGATCCCACAGCACCAGGCGATGCGCGAACTGGAAATTGCGGCCTTCCGAACCGATTTCCGAGCACAGCAGCAGGCGCGCGCCATCGGGTTGCGCAAAGTAGGCGGCATTGCGGTCGCGCTGCACGATACCGAGGCCTTCATGGAAGCGTGCCACGCCGACGCCACTACGGGTGCGCAGGGCCTCTTCCAGAGCAAGCACCTTGGCCTGGCTGCGGCAGATCAGCAAGAACTTATCTTGCGGGTGTTCTTCGAGCAGATCGACCAGTGCGCTCAAGCGCGGGTCGTTGGCGTAATCCAGCTCCAACGTCGGTGGCGGTTGCTGGATATCGCCATGAAATTCCGCCAGCAACATCTGGCGGGTGTCTTCACTCAAGCTGTCTGCGTCGAGCAGATGCCACACCGGTATACGTTCGGGAAAACCGCCGATACCGGCGCGACGGTTACGGAACATCGAACGTCCGGTGCCATGGCGGTCGATCAGCGCGGCGAGGATTTCGCGCGCGTTGTCCGGCTTGGTCGTGTTGGCCAGGCGCGCAGTCAAGGCGGGGTCGTTGCGAAATGCCTCGGCCAACGCGGCTTGCTGATCGGCATCGAGTGCTTCGCCATCGAGTAGCGCATCGGTCATGCGCGACAGCACCTGGAACCGATCGGCTTCGGCCAGATAGGCATCCAGGTCGTGATAGCGCTGAGGATCGAGCAATCGCAGGCGCGCGAAGTGACCGCTGCGGCCCAACTGCTCGGGCGTGGCGGTCAGCAAAACCACGCCAGGCGTGGTGGCGGCGAGCTTCTCTACCAGCGTATAGCGTGGGCTGGCTGCTTCGGGTGACCAGGCCAGATGATGAGCCTCGTCGACCACCAGCAAGTCCCATGGAGCCTGAAGTAACTGCTGTGCACGCCTGGGCGCTTGCTCGAGGAAACTGAAATCGGCGATGACCAGTTGCTCGTCCTCGAACGGATTATCCGTCGGAGAGGAGATCTCAAGAGCCTCGCAGCGTTCTTCGTCGTAGATGGCGAAGCTCAGGTTGAAGCGGCGCAGCAATTCGACAAACCACTGGTAGACCAGGGTATCGGGCAACAGAATCAGCACGCGCTGAGCGCGGCCGGTGGCGAGCTGGCGCGCGAGAATCATGCCCGCCTCGATGGTCTTGCCCAAGCCGACTTCGTCGGCCAGCAGCACCCGTGGAGGGCGGCGTGCGGCCGCGATGCCGGCGACCCGCAACTGATGCGGAACCAGGCCGATGCGCGCCGAGCCCAGGCCCCATGACGGCGACCGGCGCGCCGTGGCGCGGCGGCGCAGGCCTTCCAGGCGCAATTCGAACTGTGCGACTGGATCGGTCCGGCCGCCGATCAGGCGGTCGTCGGCCTGACTGACGCTCTGCTCGTCGTCGAGCTGGCCTTCATGAAGTTCGCGGCCCTCGCCACGGTAGATCAACAATTCGTCCTTGACCTCCACGCGTTCCACCAGAAAGGCGATGCCCTTGCCGGCAATGCGTTGGCCGGCTCGAAACTCCGCGCGGACCAGTGGTGCCGAATCGACTGCATACGGGCGTAGCACGCCCGCCTTGGCGAAAAGCACTTGCACGCCGCGTCCTTCGACGCGCAGCACGGTGCCGAGGCCGAGCTCAGGCTCGGCGGTGGAAATCCAACGTTGACCGGGAACGAACATCTAGGAGGGCGCTTGCTTCTTGCAGGGGCGCTGATTATCCGCTCTTGGGAGGCGGCTGGGAACCGGTTTCTGGTCAGAGGAACCCAGAGGAGCAAAGAGTAAGTCCGGCACCTTCTGGCCGATCTCTTATTCCTCACTCTTCACCGCTTACTTCTGGACGCTTCAGCTTTCCGCCCATTGTCGTAGCAAATTGTGATAGATGCCGGTGAGCTGAAGTACTGCCGCGGCGTCGGCACCGGTCCGGGTAAGGGTCTGAATCGAAGTGTCCAGCTCCAGCAGCATCCTGCGGCGAACGTCGTCGCGGATCAGGCTCTGGACCCAGAAGAACGCCGCCAGCCGGGTTCCTCGTGTCACTGGTGCGACCCGGTGCAGACTGCTGGATGGATAGACGATGAGGTCGCCGGCTGGCAACTTGACCTCGTGTTCGCCATAGGTATCGCTGACGATCAGTTCGCCACCCTCATAAGTTTCCGGATCGGCCAGGAACAGTGTGCAGGAAATATCGCTGCGCAATTGTTCGCCGTTGGGCAGAGCCATCACGGCGCCGTCGACATGGAAGCCGTATTCGCCGCCGCCTTCGTAGCGGTTGAAGCGCGGAGGGAGGGTGCGCAGCGGTAGCGTGGCAGCGTGATAGAGCGGATTTCGTGCCAACGCTGCCAACACTTCGCCTGCCAATGCATCGCGCAGCGGCGAAGCGTCGGGAAGCTGCAAGTTGCGTTTGACCTTGGCACCCTGTGCTCCGACCGTCTCGCGCCCATCTGTCCAATCTGCCGCCTCCAGGCGTTGGCGCATCCGCACCGCCTGATCGGGACTGAGGACATGGGGGATATGCAGAAGCATGGGATGATTCTAGGGGATGGCCTGGTTTCGTTGTAGCAACGCCTGGGAGCGCATCGCACGCCCAGGCGTCACACAAGCTTCAGAATCTGATATTTGCCGTCAACATCGCCGAGCGCGGCGTGCCGGGGGTATAGCGATAGCCGCTCTTGTTGATGGCGCCGACGTAGTCTTTGTCGAACAAGTTGTACAGATTGAGCTGCAGATCGAAGTGCTTGTTGACCGGGTAGATGGCGACTGCGTCGAAGACCCAATACGACTTCACGTAAGCCGGTGTACCGACGGCACCATCGGTTCCGCGCTTCAATTCGCCGTTGTAGCGGGCGCCACCGCCGATCGACAGGCCAAAGGGCAGACGATAGGTCGTCCAGGCGGTAAAGGCGCTCTTGGGCGTATAGGCCAGATCGTCGGTGCCATCCTGTGAAACGTTGGTGCCGTCGATGACCTTGGCATCCATCGTCGTAAAGCCGGCGGTGACCGCCCAGTTCTCGGTAAGCTTGCCGACCGCCGACAGTTCGATGCCCTGCACACGCTTCTTGCCGATCTGGTAGTAGAGCAAGTCGACTGGATCCTGTACGAGGTCGTTGGTGACCACGGTGCGATAGATAGCCCCGGTGAGCAACAACTTGCTATCGGCCACTTCCCACTTGGTGCCCACTTCGACCGTATGCGCGCGTTGCGGATCCAGGTTGGGGTTGTCGGCGCTGTTGGCCGAACTGCTCAGGGTCAGCGTGTTACCGCCAGGCGGCTGTTCGGAGACGGCATAGTTCAGGTACACACTGCCGTTAGATGCCGGCTTGTACAGTACGCCAACTTTCCAGTTAGGCAGGTTGCCGGTCTTGCTGGCGTCCAGGCCAGGCACCACGGTACCGGTGGGCAGGGTGCCGCAGGCCGGGCCATTGCGAGCGCCGCAAGCCACCATGCTTGAGAAGTCGGTGGTGTAGTGGTCCAGACGCACACCGGCATTGACTTCCCATTTCGGTCCGAACTTCAAAGTATCGAACACGTAAGCCGAGGCAGTGTCGGTCTGGCCGTTCGTGTAAGCACCGTTGCGGCCGTAGATCAGGCCGGTAACGTTTTGGTTCGGGTCGTACAGGTTGGCCGCTGGCCAGGTCGTGCCGTTCAAAGGCACGATGCCGATCGTGGTGGCTTTTTCCTGCGTCAGCTCGATGCCCGCGCTCAGATTGTGCGTGATCGCACCGGTTTCGAAGTTCGCCGTCAGGTTGAGCTGGTCGGTGATGATGCGATTGCTCTGGTGTTTGAAGGTCGGCAGGCTGCGCGCGATCGTCCAGGTGGATGGATCGTCGATGTTCGGCGTCAGCAGCGTGGTCGCCGAGAGCTGGTAGGACGTCAGCAGGTAATCCTGCGTGGTACGGCCCCAGCGCAGCGTGTTGTGCAGCGCTACGTTCGGATTGAAATCGTGTTCCAGGCGAACGGTAAACATGTCCGCCTTGACGTGATCGTGGTCGGCAGCGGTGCCGTAGAAGTTCGACGGATCGACCGGGCGCGCATTGTTGAGCTGCGGACGGGTCGGGTCGGGCGTGCTGAAGCCCGGCAGGCCGATGGTCGGCACACCGCCATCCGGTACGTTGTCCTGCTTGACGTGCAGGTAATCGATATAGACGCGCGTGGGCGTGCCCAGGCCGAAGGCGAAGGTCGGTGCAATACCCCAGCGGTTGTTTTCCACCTGGTCGCGGCCCGGTACACCGCTGTCCTGGCCCATCACGTTCAAGCGGAACGCAGCGGTGTCGCTGACAGCCTGGTTCCAGTCGGCGGTGATACGGCGACGGTTGGCGCTGCCATAGGACAGCGAAGCGGACGTGGCGTTGTCCAGGTCCGGTTGCTTGCTGACCAGGTTGACCGCACCGGTCGGTGCCGTGCGTCCGTTGTCGGTACCGGCCGGCCCCTTGGTGACTTCGACTTGTTCGATATTGAAGATGTCGCGCGAAATGGTGCCCAGGTCGCGTACGCCGTCGACGAAGATGCTGCTCGACGTATCGAAGCCGCGCATATAGATGCCGTCGCCGGTGGTGGTGCTGCCGTTCTCGCCGACGAAATAGGTGCCCACGCCCGGACTGTTGCGCAGCGCTTCGGTCAGCGTGCTGGCGCCTTGCTCCTGGATCAATTCCTTGCTGATCACCTGGATGGTCTGGGTGGTGTCGAGCAGGGGCTGGGTGAATTTGGGCGAGGAGACCTTGTCGATCTTGTAGTTGTTCGTCGTGGTCGCGTCGACCTGCATACCCGGCAGGTTCTTTGTATTGTCGGTTGTGGCGGCGCCGGTGTCGTCGGCCATGGCAGGGGAGGCCAGGGCCAGGCC
>NZ_DATCRY010000213.1:0-7429 GCF_036568765.1 Dyella sp.
GCGTTGTCCTGGGCCGGCTGGGAGCGGGCGATGGCAAATGCTACCGCCGCAGCCCGATATCGCGTGGCCTGTATTCATTTCGCGGCGTTTGTTGTGTTGCCGGCGTTGACGGTTGTCATCTTGTTCTGGACAGTCGCGGGTATGGGTGTGCCCGCTTCCCATGGCTCACCTTCGGCAGAGCTCCCCTTATTGCAGGCCGGCTATCGCGAGGCGTTTGAGTACTCCCTGCCTTGGGTTGCACTATGGTTTGCCGGTATCGGCTTCATGGCATTGCGATTGGCGCTGCATGTGTGCCGGATGGCCCGATTGCCCTGTGTGTCCGCACCTCGGGAATGGACCGAGACCGTCCATCGACTGGCGCGCGAACGCATGGGTGTCACCGTCGCGCAGGTGCAGATGGCGAATATTGTCTCGCCCCAAGTGATCGGTATGCATCGCCCCAAACTTCTGCTGCCACGGGATAAGCAGAGTTTGTTGTCGGCAGCCGAATGGGAGGGGGTGTTGCTGCATGAGTTGGCGCACGTGCGGCGAGGCGACTATGGCTGGAACCTGCTGCAGCTGATCGTGCTGGGATGTATGTGGTTCCATCCCGCTGCGTGGTTGCTCTACGGTCATGTGTCGCGCGAGCGCGAGGCCTGCTGCGATGCAATGGCCGTAGAGCAGGGCGCGTCCGCAACAGGGTTGGCACGTGCGTTGATTCGTTTGGCAGAGAGTCATGCCAGGCCGGGTTTGGGTCTGGCTATGTCGGGCCAGGGCGAATTTACGGCGCGCGTCCACCGCTTGCTGGGCATCCGGCGCCTGGGTCGGATCTCGACAAGCCTGCGTATCGCGAGCGTATCTGCATCCGTACTTTGTCTGCTTGCGCTTGGCATGGGGCGACTGGCACAGGCCGACTCGTCATTGGCCGATATCTACAACGCGAGCGCGTTTGGGCCGGTGATTTCGGTCGATGCACATGACGAAGCCGGATCGTTCGCATTGCAGATCAGACAAGGGCGTGTCATCGAAGCCTCAGTCGGCGAACTGCAACTGCCCCGCGACCGTATCGTGCAGCAAGACGATCGAGTGACACTGGTCGGCATCATGCGAGAGCCAATTGTTGCTCTGACAGTAACCCCGCAAGGCCGTATTGAATGGAAGGCGCGCCACTGAGCACGATTTGACAACGTACGATAGTCGTCGTACAAAGTCTACGACAGTCATCGTAGGGGTGCGTCGATGCTATCTGCTCGCTTTGTTTTATTTCGTAAAATCATGCTGTTGGCGACGATTGGGTGTGCTTCGGCGCCTGCCGCCGGAGCAGTCCGTCCCGATGCGGCAGCCACGTTCTTCGACGAAGCCAAGGCGATCTGCAACCGCGACGCCGGCACCCTATGGGGGCACACGTTATGTGGCCCCATGCTGGTAGTCGATCCGATGGATCGTTCAGTTGTCGCCAACCGTGCCGATGGCGACGGCGTGCTGAAAAAAACGGGCGATGCTTTCGTCGGCGTATTGCCGTCATCAGTGTTGCTTGCCAATACGGCGGTCGAATGGTCAGGCATCCGGTGGAGCGAAATTCTCTGGCCGTTGCCCGACGATGCCGCCAAGCGGCACGTGATGATCGCGCATGAGTTGTTCCATCGCATTCAGCCCGATCTGCACATGGTGCTACGTGACGGCGACAACCGACACCTCGATACCTTGGACGGTCGCTACCTGTTGCAACTGGAATGGCGTGCATTGGCAAAAGCATTGAGTGCGTCGTCCGATAGTGAGCGCAAAGCGGCAGTGGCCGATGCGTTGCTATTTCGAAGCGAGCGCTATCGCCTTTTTCCCGATGCGGCGGCAGGCGAGGGCTCGCTTGAGGCGAACGAGGGTGTCGCCGAATACACGGGCGTGAAGCTGGGTCTGGAAACGCCGCAGGCACGCGTCAACTATGCGATCGGCGACCTCTCGGCCTTCGTGAATGCGCCTACCTTTGTGCGTTCCTTTGCGTATGCCACTGGGCCGGCCTATGGTCTTCTGCTGGATCGAGCGGATCCTCAATGGCTGCAGAAACTTGGCTCGGGTCAACGATTCGATCAAATGCTCGGCACGGCGATGAAGCTTCCGCCACCGGCATTTGCCACGCTGCAAGCTCGTGAAAAGATTTACGACGACGGTGCGCTGCATGCGAGCGAAGTAAAGCGCCAGCAAGCAAAGGCAGCTCATCTGGCAGCGCTCAAGGCCAAGCTCGTCGATGGTCCGGTGTTAATCCTGCCGCTTCAGCACAGCAACTATCAATTCAATCCGCAAACCCTTCAACCGCTGGGCGATCTTGGCATGGTCTATCCCACCATGCGGCTCACTGACGAGTGGGGCGCGCTTGAGGTCGAGAGCGATGCTTTGGTCAATCAGGCCAAGCATGTGGCCACGGTTTCGGTAGCAGGCATCGACTCGTCGAAGCGGAAGGGCGATGGTTGGAATCTCACCTTGAATCAGGGATGGACGGTGGCGCAGGGGGTGCGAAAAGGGGATTGGGTGGTGCGCAAGACGGCCGAAGCTGGACACTGATGGGAAGGCATCGAATGGCGTGACAGGGACGAGGCGCTTGGCAGCGCCCCCCCTCACCCCAACCCTCTCCCCAGGGGAGAGGGAGCTAAGTTACGCAAGTGCGACGTAATGAGGCTTGCCTCAATCAGGCTCCCTCTCCCCTGGCTTTGCCGGGGGAGAGGGTTGGGGTGAGGGGACAACCCAGCAAGTAAAAGCCACAGCGGGTTATCGCCGTTCACCCCGAATAGCTTGAACAAACCCCGTCACCTCCCGGATCACGACATCGGGTCGGTCGTAATGCACATAGTGCCCGCTCCCTTGCGCGATCACTCTCCGGCTGCGAGAGGAAAGCTCGACAAAAGCCTGCTGCTCCAGATCGTGGTTGGTCGTCCACGTATGCCAATCGTTCGTCGACAGACGCCCGGCTAGAAACGGCGGAACTTTGTTCTGCGGGTCTTGTGACAGAACCAGGATCGGCAAATTGCCGAACGGCCCAGTCTTACCGGCCTGCGCCCGCGCTGCCGTCAGCGCTTCGTCTTCCTGCTCATAAGCATTCTGTTGTGAGGGAATGCATGCGTTGGCTTTGATCCACCCAGCATAGGCCTCCAGACCCTTCGGCACGACATCGCACTGAGCAGCCGCGCGTGCGATACCTAACGCCACCATAGTTTTCACGAGCATGAACTGCATCTGGCTGTGATGATCCAGCGATGAAATCAGCGGTGGCATGGGAAGGGGTGTCGGGGAGGTTGCATCCACCAGGACCAGGCCGGCGACTTCGCCAGGAAATCGGGACGCGTAAACACGCACATAAAGCCCGCCAGCCGAGTGACCCATCAGGATAACGGGTTCGGTAGTACCCGCTTCTTTCAATAAGGCATGGGGCTGATCGGCGACATGTTCAGCATCGCGAGCATCCTGCCGTGCGTCGCTCCAGCCAAAGCCTGCGCGGTCGTAAGCGCAGGTCCGGGTGACTTGCGACAGGGACGGTTGTACCTTGCCCCACACCGTGAAGTCCTCATTTTTCGCCATACCGTCCCCATAGCTCCCAGAGCAGCCTCGGATTATAGAGGCGACGGCCGGAGTGCCGAAAACGAATGCGACGAACCGGTAGCTGGGTGCGGCGAACCGTGTAGCCGCGCAAGAAAGCCGCCCCCCGCGACGGTGATTCGTTCATTGGGCGACGTGGATCGCAAACCCAGCCTGTCCCGGCGAAAGCTCCGGCTTCAACGTAAGCGTCGGGATCTCATACGCGCCCGCATTCTGCGGGAGATAGGCAATGGGCGGCGTAGTCCATAGATTGTCCAGGCGCTGACCCAGCGCCTCGCGCATCGCTTCGAACTGTGCATCGTCAATGCCTCGCGTCCGATAGGCCACGAAAGGAGGCAGCACATCGAAGCCTGGGTAGTAGAGCAACCCGTGCTGGATCGGAAAGAGAATGTCTTCGATGGGACCGTTGATGCCGCGCGGACTGTAGTGCGATTCCCAGCCGCCGGTGGTGACTACCAGCATTGCGCGTTTGCCTGCCAGTGTGCCTTCGCCATAACGGTCGCCCCAACGTACATCGGAGTGCTCGCCTACGCCGTAGCCAAAACCGTAGGCATATACACGCTCGAACCAGCCTTTGAGAATTGCCGGCATCGAGAACCACCACAGCGGAAACTGGAAGATCACCGCATCCGCCCAGCGAAGTTTGTCCTGCTCACGTTCGATATCCGCGCTTTGCAGGCCATTGGCAAAGGCGCGCTTGGAATCGCGGTCCGGGTAGAAGCGTTCGCTGGCGTTGCGCCCGGTGCTGTCATCGGCATCGAGCGTGGCCTTCCATTGCATGGCATACAGGTCCGAAACCTGCACCGTGTGACCGCCGGCTTCCAACCGTTTGACGGCGAAATCCTTGAGTGCGCCGTTCAGTGAGCGGGGTTCGGGATGGGCAAAGACGATGAGTACGTTCATGGTGGGATCTCCGTGGAACACGGCGACACGTTAGGCGCGAAAGCGCTATATTGGAAATTAATTATCAAAATTCCAGGTATATCTATGAGTAATTTACGTCGGCTCGACCTCAACCTCCTGGTAACGCTCGATGCCCTGTTAGCCGAGCACAACGTCACTCGTGCCGCGCAGCGGCTGAATTTCTCGCAGCCGTCGATCAGCGTGCACTTGGCCAAACTCAGGGAGATCTTTGGCGACCCTCTGCTATTGCCGGGGCCACGTGGCATGCGGCCGACAGCTCGCGCCGATGCTTTGCGTGAACCTCTGCATGAAGCCCTGGAGGCCCTGGAGCGAGCCGTCACCCCGTCTGGCCCCTTCGACCCGTCTGCCTCGGACCGAGCCTGGCGTGTCGCGGCCTCCGACTACAGTGAGGCCACGGTCGTTCTGCCGGTACTGGCCGGCTTGCGAGCGGCCGCCCCGCGTACTCGTCTGGCCGTACTGGCGGCCATGCCGTCCCGCATCGTGCGGCAGGCCGAGCAAGGCGATATCGATCTGGCATTCCACACGCGCGACGATGCGCCGCCCAGCTTGCGTCAGCGCGTGTTGTTCGCTGAAAGGTATGTGCTGGCTGGCAGGGTAGGGCACCCCCGGTTAAAGCGCCGACCGACACTCAAGCAGTTCTGCGAACTCGAACACGTGATCGTTTCGCCCGATGGCGGCGGATTCCATGGCGGGACAGATGAGGTACTGGCGAAATTAGGCTTGGCGCGTCGTGTCGTGCTGTCGGTACCGCATTTCATGTTTGTCAGATCGGTGGTGGAGGCCACCGATCTAGTGGCTATGCTTCCCGCGCGCCTGGTTCGTGGTCATGAGTCACTACGCATTGTCGAAGCGCCTGTCGAAGTTCCAGGCTACGAAATGGCAATGCTGTGGCACGAGCGACTGCACCGCGATCCGGCGCATCGATGGTTGCGGGACTATATTGCCGGCGCCGTCTAGCAAACGAGGGCAAGATCCAGACCTCTCAGCCGCGCTCATAGGCTGCTGCTGCGACCGGGGGCATGCATGATCGCAATTTGAAGAGACTTCATAGTCACCTGCATTCGTTCTGTTCCCTTGAGGAAATACGCTAAAAGTCATTTTTATGAAAGTCATTTTTATGAAAGTCGGTTTAATCCAAGTATGTCTCCTATTTCGGGTGCGGCTTGGTTTTTCAAAGATTTCAGTGATATAGCCACTATCTGAAAAAACCAAGGAAAGCCGTGCCAACTTTGTCGGCGGCTCAGTTGGCGATTGATTGAGAAAGATGAGTGCGCTATTGCACTGAGCGCGCGCGTCCGTTCTTGCTTCCCGCTTCACAACTCATTGACGTCTTCACCATCAGTGTCTATCGATACTGCAGCTTCACGGCTGGGGCCGCTTCCCTTTCATCTCCAACGCTATGAATCAAAAAGAGAGCCTCTCATCGACTGAAGCACTGGTACTTCCCAAGACGCCCACCGGTATCGGCGGCCTGGATGAACTCACGTATGGCGGGTTGCCTTCCGGTCGCTCTACGCTGCTTTGCGGTGCAGCGGGTTGCGGCAAGACATTGCTGGCCACGACGTTCCTGGTCAACGGCGTGAAGAGATATGGCGAAAGCGGCGTCTTCATGAGCTTCGAGGAGCGCGCGGCCGATCTGGAGCAGAATGTCGCCTCTTTGGGCTATGGGCTCGCCGAGCTTGTCGCCCAGAAGAAGATTGTCATCGATCATGTGCACATTGAGCGCGTCGAAATCGAGGAGAGCGGCGAATACGATCTGGAAGGTCTGTTCGTTCGGCTCAATCACGCTATCGACTCGATCGGCGCGAAGCGAGTGGTGCTCGACACGATCGAAGCGCTCTTTTCCGGCCTTTCCGACAAGCTCATCTTGCGCGCCGAGCTAAGGCGGCTTTTTGAATGGCTGAAGGACAAAGGTGTGACGGCCATCGTCACAGGCGAGCGTGGCGACGGGCAGTTAACTCGTTACGGTATCGAAGAATATGTGTCCGATTGCGTGATTTTGCTCGATCACCGGGTCATCGACCAGATAACCACTCGCCGCTTGCGCGTGGTGAAGTATCGCGGTTCCGCGCATGGCACGAACGAGTATCCCTTTCTTATCGACGAACGCGGCATCAGTGTCATGCCTATTACCTCTGTGGGCCTGACACATAAGGTCTCGCAGGAGGCCATTTCGAGCGGAATACCCCAGCTCGATGCGATGCTCGGGCGAGGCGGCTATTTTCGTGGCTCGAGCGTGCTGATTTCTGGCCTGGCGGGTACTGGAAAAACAACGTTCGGAGCAGCTTTCATCGATGCGGCCTGCCGTCGCGGCGAACGCTGCCTGATGTTTGCGTTCGAAGAGTCGCGCGAGCAGATTGTTCGCAATATGGATTCGGTCGCGATACATCTTGGCGCCCACATGGACGCGGGTCTGTTACGGTTCGAGGCGGCGAGACCGAGCTTGTTCGGCTTCGAAATGCATCTGGCTCGTATGTATCGCGATATCGAAGAGTTTTCACCCCAGGTGGTGGTGGTCGATCCTATCTCCGCGTTCCGTGGGCCATCCCAGGAGGTTCACGCGACACTGGTGAGGTTGGCGGACCTGTGCAAGACAAGGGGTATTACCACGCTCTTTACCAGCCTTTCGTCGATCGCCGAAGGCATGGATGAGAATGACCGAAGCGTATCCTCGTTGATGGATACGTGGATCGAATTGAAGGACTACGAATCTAACGGCGAGCGCAATCGCGTGCTCAGTCTGTTGAAGTCGCGCGGCATGAGCCATTCCAAGCAGGTACGCGAATATCAGATTACCGATAAAGGTATCGAGTTGATCGATGCCTACGTCGGCCCTGGCGGTGTATTGACCGGTACGGCCAGATTGTCCCACGAAGCACGCGAGCGCGACGCGGGCAGGCTGCGCGGCCAGGAAATCGATCGCCGACGGCGGGAGATTGCA
>NZ_DATCRY010000214.1:0-2189 GCF_036568765.1 Dyella sp.
GGCCACCGCCGTGGTCGTGGCCACGGGCATGCGCAGCTACCTCGGTTCGTTGGCGCGTACCGTGGTCGGTCAGCGCGTGCAGACCAGCTTCGACCGCGGCGTAAAGAGCGTGAGCTGGCTGCTGATCCGCTTCATGGCGGTGATGGTGCCGATCGTGTTCGTGATCAACGGCCTGGACAAGGGCGACTGGCTACAGGCCTTCCTGTTCGCGCTGTCGGTGGCCGTGGGCCTGACGCCGGAAATGTTGCCGCTGATCGTCACCGCCAACCTGGGCAAGGGCGCCATCGCCATGTCCAAGCGCAAAGTGGTGGTCAAGCGCCTGAACGCGATCCAGAACTTCGGTGCGATGGACGTGCTATGCACGGACAAGACCGGCACGCTCACGCTCGACAAGATCGTGCTGGAGCGTCACCTCGATCTGTACGGCGAGGAATCGGACGAAGCCCTGACCTACGGCTACCTCAACAGCCGTTTCCAGACGGGCCTGAAGAACCTGATGGACAAGGCGGTGCTGGAGCACCGCGACCTGGAGAGTCTCGCGCAGGAATACCGCATCGTCGACGAAATCCCATTCGACTTCCAGCGCCGCCGTATGTCGGTGGTGGTGAGCAAGGAAGCGGCCGACGAGATGCTGGTATGCAAGGGCGCCGTCGAAGAAATGCTGTCGATCTGCGCGTACGCCAAGACGGGCGACGAAATCCAGCCGATGACCGATGAGCTGCGCGCCGAGATCAAGGCCATGACGCGCCGCCTCAACGAGGACGGCCTGCGCGTGCTGGTGGTGGCGGTCAAGCAACAGCCGCCGGCCCACCGTGCGTATGGCGTCGCCGACGAGACAGGCTTGACCGCGGTCGGTTGCCTCGCATTCCTCGATCCGCCGAAGGACACCGCGGCCACTGCGATCGCTGCATTGAATCATCATGGCGTAGCAGTGAAGGTCATCACCGGCGACAACGAAGCGGTGACGCGCAAGATCTGCCGCGAAGTAGGCCTGGATGTCGAGCACTCCGTGCAGGGCAAGCACATCGAGCCGATGACCGACGAGGAGCTCGACGAACTGGTCCATCGCACCACCGTGTTCGCCAAGATGTCGCCGCTGCAGAAAGCGCGCGTGGTCAAGTCGCTGCGCCGCCAGGGCCACACCGTGGGCTTCCTCGGCGACGGCATCAACGATGCGCCGGCATTGCGCGAAGCCGATGTGGGCATCTCGGTGGATACCGCGACCGACATCGCCAAGGAATCGGCGGATATTATCCTGCTGGAAAAGAACTTGATGGTGCTGGAGGAGGGCGTGATCGAAGGTCGCGTGACTTTCGGCAACATCATCAAGTACATCAAGATGACCGCCAGCTCCAACTTCGGCAACATGTTCTCGGTGCTGGTGGCGAGCGCGTTCCTGCCGTTCCTGCCGATGCTGCCGCTGCATCTGCTGGTGCTGGACATGCTGTACCACACCTCGCAGTTGTCCATTCCGTTCGACCGGATGGACGAGGAGTACCTGCGCAAGCCGCGCAAGTGGGACGCCAGCGACATCGGCCGTTTCATGGTGTGGATCGGACCGGTCAGTTCGATCTTCGACATCACCACGTACCTGTTGCTGTGGCATGTGTTCGGCGCGAACTCGCCGGAACACCAGGCGTTCTTCCAGACGGGCTGGTTCGTCGAGAGCTTGCTGACGCAGACCTTGATCGTGCACATGATCCGCACGCGCAAGATTCCGTTCCTGCAGAGCAGTGCCTCGGCGCCGGTGCTGGCGCTCACCACGGCGACCATCCTGATCGGCCTGGTGCTGCCCTTCACCGGCCTGGGCAAGCACTTCGGTTTCGTCTCCCTGCCGCTGGTCTACTTCGGCTGGGTGGCGGTGACGGTGCTTGCATATGCGGTGCTGACCCAGGTCGTAAAGACCATTTATATCCGCCGCTACGGCCGCTGGCTCTAAAGCGACGACTTCTGGCTCCTCCCCCTGTTCACAGGGGGAGGTTGCGAGGAGCGAACCCTCGCGGCAAGCTACCTATGCCGCTTGAAATGCACCGTACTGGCAAACGCCTAAAACCTGTCAATGACTTGGACACAGCGAAAACGGATCCTATCGTTGTGGGAGCGACTTCAGTCGCGACAAGGACTTGCGATAAGGCACGATCGTCGCGACGAAAGTCGCTCCCACAGAAGAGCCAGTTCTTAGAGGTTCC